>JAICYB010000054.1 GCA_025934435.1 Actinomycetes bacterium
GCGGTTGTTGCCGAGGAGCGGCGCGAGGCGGCGGCGAATGCCGAGATTGATCCGGGCGCGGGGATCGTCCGCGTAAACACGGTACATGTAGTCGCGCTCTTCGTCGGTGACCATCTCGAGCGTGAGCTCGTCGTGGTTGCGGAGGAACATCGCCCACTGCGCCGCCTCGGGGATCTTCGGCGTCTGTTCGAGGATGTCGATGATCGGGAAGCGATCCTCCATCTGGATCGACATGAACATCCGCGGCATCACCGGGAAGTGGAACGCCATGTGGCACTCGTCGCCGATGCCGAAGTACGCGGCTGCTTCCTCCGGCCACTGGTTCGCTTCGGCGAGGAGCATCTTGTCCTCGTAGCGGTCGTCGATGTGTGCGCGAAGCTCGCGCAGGAAGTCGTGCGTCTCCGGCAGGTTCTCGCACGTGGTTCCGTCGCGTTCGTAGAGGTACGGCACGGCGTCGAGGCGCATCCCGTCGACGCCCATGTCGAACCAGTAGTCGACGAGGCGGAACATCTCGGCCCGCACCAGCGGGTTGTCGAAGTTGAGATCAGGCTGGTGCGAGTAGAAGCGGTGCCAGTAGTACGCCCCGGCGACGGGATCCCACGTCCAGTTCGACGCCTCGAAGTCCTTGAAGATCACGCGCGCGTCGCGGTAGTAGTCGTTCCTGTCGCTCCAGACATAGAAGTCGCGCTCCGGATCCCCGAAGGGCGCGCGGCGTGCGCGCTGGAACCACGGATGCTGGTCGGAGGTGTGGTTCATCACGAGCTCGGTGATGACGCGAAGACCCTGCCGCCGCGCTTCGCGGAGGAACCCTCGGAAATCCCGGAGCGACCCGTAGGACGGATTCACGGTCGTGTAGTCCGCGATGTCGTACCCGTCGTCGCGGAGCGGGGACGGATAGAACGGCAAGAGCCAGATGGCGGACACACCGAGCTCGCGCAGGTACTCGAGCTTCGACGTCAGACCGCGGAAGTCACCGATGCCGTCGGCGTCCGAGTCGTAGAACGCGCGGACGTGGACCTCGTAGATGACCGCGTCCTTGTACCAATGCGGGTCGCCCATCAGATCCCGCTTGCTCCGCGCTTGAACGCTCCGCAGTCGTAAGTCACGCGTAGTACTCGAAGTCCTCTTCCTTCGGCATGCGGTGCCGAAGGCGGAGGACGTGCGCGGGAACCGAATGCGGATCGAGCTCGACGAAATTCCACTCGCCCTGCCACACGTAACGTGCTTCCGTGAGGAGGTCGTGCACGGGGAAGGGTTCGTCCGGTCTGATGCCGAACTCCTCGAGCGGCAGATGCAACCAGCCACCCTGCGTGTTGTCCGGATCGAGGTTGACGATACAGACGATGAGGTTGGATCCGTCGTCGCTGCACTTCGAATACGCGACGAGTGCGTCGTTCTGCGTCTCGTGGAACCGGAGTGAACGGTCCGCATGCAGCGCGATGTTCTCGTGACGGATGCGGTTCACATGGGCGATGAACTCCGCGAGGTTCCGCGGATCCTCGATCTTCCAATCGCGCAGTTCGTACTTCTCCGAGTTGAGGTATTCCTCGCGTCCCGGCGCGAGTGGCGCGTTCTCCTGCAGCTCGAACGCCGGGCCGTAGATCCCATATGTCGCACCGAGCGTCGACGCGAGGACGAACCGCGCCATGAACGTCGGTTGCCCGGCGTGCTGCAAGTGGTAGGGAAGGATGTCGGGCGTGTTGGGCCAAAGGTTCGGACGGAAGAAGTCGCGCACCGACGGTGACGTGAGCTCGGTGAAGTACTCCTGGAGCTCGTGGCGGCTCGTCCGCCATGTGAAGTACGTGACGGACTGATCGAAGCCGATCTTCGCAAGCCGGTTCATCACCTTCGGCCGCGTGAACGCTTCGGCGAGGAACATCACCTCCGGATGCGCGAGATGGACGCCGCCGATCAACCACTCCCAGAACGCGAACGGTTTCGTGTGCGGGTTGTCGACGCGGAAGATGTGGATGCCGAAGTCGATCCAGAAGTCGACGACTTCGCGCAACGCCATCCAGAGCGCTTCGTGATCTTCGGTCTCGAAGTCGATCGGATAGATGTCCTCGTAGCGCTTCGGCGGGTTCTCGGCGAAGGCGATCGACCCGTCGGCGCGATGGCGGAACCATTCGGGGTGTTCTGTGACCCACGGGTGATCCGGCGAGCACTGGAAGGCGAGATCGAGCGCGATATCCATCCCGCACGCGTTCGCTTTGACCATGAACCGCTTGAAGTCGTCGAGCGTGCCGAGGGACGGATCGATCGCGGTGTGTCCTCCGTCGGACGAACCGATCGCCCACGGCGAGCCCGGGTCGTCCGGACCGGCTTCCGTCGAGTTGTTGCGTCCCTTGCGATTCGTGACGCCGATCGGGTGCACGGGCGGGATGTAGACGACGTCGAACCCCATCTGCGCGATGTCCGTGAGGTATTCCTCGGCCCCCTTGAAGCCGCCGAAGGAGCGCGGGAAGAACTCGTACCACGCGGCGAACTGGGCCTGATGCGGCGAGACGAAGACGGAGAACACGCGGTCGTACGCGCAAACGTGGGCGGGCTGGAAATGCCGGTCCATGAGGGCTTCGAGCTCGGTGTCGCGTGCGACGTCCGGCTCGCCGCCGCGCAGTCGCTCGGCGAAGCCGAGGAGGAGTCCGCGGTCCGATCCTTTCGCGCGCTTCGCCGTCCGCTCGACGATCACCGCGCCCTCGATGAGATCGATCGCGACGTTCTGGTGGGCATCGAGCTTCTTCGCGAGATCGCGCCGCCACGACGCGAACTCGTCGATGTACCCGGCGACGGTGTATTCGTAGGTGCCGAGCTGCGTGACCCGGAAGGCGCCGCGGAACGTGTCGTTTCCCGTCGGCTCCATGCGGACGCGATCCCACGTCTTCGTCCCGGCTTTCCGGTAACGGACGTGAGCGGCTACGACATCATGTCCGTCAGCGAAGATGTCCGCCTCGACATCGACGGCATCTCCGATGACACGCTTTATGGGAAACCGTCCGCCGTCGACCTCAGGCCGGACGGCCTCCACGACAACTCGGCCCGAGACCATCCAGCCCTCCGTGGCCTTCCGTAGAGGGGTTGCTACCCGTTGGAGAGCGGATACGAAACGCCGGTCGTACAATCGGTTCGACCATAGGAGGGGGAATATGGCGAAGGGCCGAGTCCTTATCGTCGACGACCAAGAGCTCGATCGGAAGCTGTCCACGCTCGATCTCGAGGACGCGGGGTACTGGGTGTCGCAGGCGGGCGACGTCACGGAAGCCCTCGACCTCATGGCGCAGCGCCCGTTCGACCTGATCGTGCTGGACATCGGGATGCCCGGAACGGACGGACTCACGTTCCTGCGAGGACTCAGAACGTCGGACCGCTTCGCGCGGATCCCGGTCGTCATGCTGACGTCGAGCGACGAGATGGAGGACGAGCTCCAAGCGATGGCCGGCGGGGCGACGAGCTACATCGTGAAGCCGTCGCACCGCGAGCTGCTCGTGTCGACCATCACCGAAGTGCTGGAGAAAGCGAAGCAGCAGCCGGGGGCCTAGTTCCGCAGGAGCGCCCGCAGGTCGTCGATCACGTCGGCGTCTTCTGGCAGCTTGTCGGGACGGTACCGTCGCACGCGCGCGAAGCGCAGCGCGATCCCACCGGGATAGCGCGGGGAGCGTTGCACCCCGTCGAGCGCGATCTCGACCACGAGCTCCGGCCGGACGAACACCGCGATGCCTTCGCGATGCGTCTCGCGCTCGAGGAGCTCCTTCGTCTGGTAGGCGAGCAGCTCGTCGGTGAGACCTTTGAAGCACTTCCCCACCATCAGGAAGGTGCCCGTCTGCGGATCGCGTGCGCCGAGGTGCAGGTTCGACAGCCACCCGCGGCGCCGGCCGTGCCCCCATTCCGCCGCGAGCACGACGAGATCGAACGTGCGGTGGGGCTTCACCTTGCGCCACGACTTCCCGCGCCGTCCCGCGATGTAGGACGAACCGATGTCCTTCACGACCACGCCCTCGTGACCGGCCGCGAGTGCGGCATCGAGCGTTTCTTGCGCTTCGTCCGGATCGGAGGTGACGACGCCGGGGATCGCGAGCGAAGGGGCGATCTCGTGGAGCTTGGCGCGGCGCGTCGCGAGGGGTTCGTCCATCAGGTCGACGCCGTTCAGGTGGAGCACGTCGAACAAGAACCCGCGCGGCGACGAACCTTTCGAGACGGTTTCCTGGAAGCTCAGCGGTGTGTCGTCGGTGAAGAAGCCGAGCGCTTCGCCGTCGAGCACGACCTGTTCGACGTCGAGCGCGCGGATCTGCTCCGCGATCCGCTCCAGATCGATCTCGTTCAGGTTGCGCGTGTAGATGCGCACCTCGTCGCCGCGGCGGTGCACCTGGATGCGGATGCCGTCGAGCTTCCATTCGACGGACGCTTGCTCGAAATCGTTCAGCGCGACGGTCACGTTCTCCGCCGTCGAGGCGAGCATCGGCAACACGGGACGGAAGATCTCGAAGCCGACCTCGCGAAGACCCGCTTCGCCTTGCGTCAGCGCGATCTCCGCCGTCGCCGGCAGGTCGCCGGAGAGCATCAACGCGCGGCGCGTGATGTCGCCGGGAACACCGGCCGCTTTCGCGACGGCGTCGATCATCAGACCGGCGAGCGCGCCTTGACGTAACTCGCCGGTGAAGAGCCGGCGGATGAAGTCGGCTTCGTCCGGCGTCGCACGGCAGAGCAGGTCGGAGAGGACCTGCTTGCGCTGCGTCACCGAGCCCGGACCGGTCGTGGCCTGCACGACGTCGATCGCGCGGTCCACCTCCTTCACTTCGATCGACGGTTCGTCCGCCGGCTCGCATTCGATCTTGTACACGGTCGACCACCCGACGCCGACGCGTCCTTGGCGGATCGCGCCGGACAGGAATCCGACGACGACACCGATCTCCTGCGGCTCGAGACGTTTCAAGAGATCGGCGAGCGTCGCGATCTTCGCACTGCGCGACGAAGTGGACGAGACATCGGACGACGCACGAACGACATCAGCGAGAAGCGTCACGCGAAAAAGCGTAGAGCTTCGTTAGTCGCCGGGGAGCGTCGAAGCGTTCGGAGAGCCGGTGGCGGCGGGATTCGGCGAGCCGTACCCACCCGTCGCGGTCGGTGCCGGGATAAGCGTTCCGGCGGGAGCATTCGTGCCCGACGGCTGCGCGGACCCGACCTGCACGGTGTCGGCGATGAGCACGCATCCCGATCCGTTCACGGTGGTGGACGGAACGCTCCCGGTTCCCGTGATTCGTCCGGAGCGGTTCGCGAGGAACGCGGGGAAGTTCGCCGTCATCACGATCGACGCCGGTCGGAACGTCGTCTTGCGATCGAAGAAGATCGTCAACGAGCCCGCGGAACTCGGCCGGCACTTCGCGATCTTCGACGGGGCGGATCCGTTCACCTGAAAGCTGATCGCCCCGTCGGTGGACGGAGCACCGGGCGCCGTCACGATCGGTTCGTTCGTGACCGTTGGAACGTTCGAGCGCTGGCTTGCCGAGACGATCGATCCGCTCAGCGAGAACGACGTTTGCGCGCTCGATGGCGAGCTCTTGGCGCACCCGAACCCGACCACAAGGAACAGCACACCGACGGCGAGGCGTCGCATGTCCCGGCGCGTACCCGCGCCCTATCGCTACAAAACGCAACGTCATCTTGCCGGAGCCGTCGAACGCGACATATCGTGTCCGGACACGGGACAGGAGTACCTCTTGGAAACGCCCCACGCCACAGCCGACGTCGAGCACTACTCGTTCACCGACAAGGGACCGTGGATCATCGACCCCGAGTTGGTGGTCTGGCGGTCCGGGATCGACGAGCTCCGCGCGAAGACGAGGATGGAAGCCGCAGCGCTCGCGCGTCCGCCGAAGGCGCCGCCGGTCTGGCGCTTGCTCACGACGGGGGCCCGGCTCGGGACGGCACTCGCCGGTTGGCAGCTGATCGACAAGCGCCGCGGCCGCTCCCGCGCGGGGATCTCGAAGCGGCTGCGCAAAGCCTTCGAACACCTCGGCCCGACGTACATCAAGCTCGGACAGATCGTCTCCGCCGGCGAAGGCATCTTCCCGGAAGAGCTCGTCGCGGAGTTCCGCCTCTGCCGCGACGAAGTGCCGGCCGTTCCCTTCGAAGATGTGAAACGCGTCGTCGAGTCGGAGCTCGGACGCCCGCTCGGCGAAGTCTTCAGTGAATTCGCCACGACGCCGATCGCGGCTGCGTCCATCGCGCAGGTACACGTCGCGAAACTCCAAACCGGCGAGGACGTCGTCGTCAAGGTGCAGCGTCCTTCCATCGACGAGATGGTCCGTCTCGACCTCAAGGCGATGTCGTGGATCTCGCCGAAGCTCATCGGACGGATCCCCATCGCCGCACTTGCGAACCCGCCGGCGATCGTCGAGCTGTTCGCCGACACGATCGTCGAGGAGCTGGACTTCCGTCTCGAAGCGCAGAACATGCTCGACATCGCGCAGATCCTCGCCGAGACCGGACAGCGCTCGATCATCTGCCCTCGCCCTCATCCGTCGCTCGTGACGAAGCGGCTCCTCGTCATGGAACGCCTTCACGGACACAACTTCGACGACATCGAGGCGATCAAGGCCGCGGGCATCGACATGAAGTCCGTGATCCGCGCGGGGATGGTCACGACACTCGAGGGATCGATGCTCTACGGCGTGTTCCACGGCGACCTGCACGCCGGGAACCTCTTCGTGGACGACTCCGCGCGAGTAGCGCTGCTCGACTTCGGAATCACCGGACGGCTCGACGAACACCGGCGCAAGGGTTTCATCCGCTTGCTCATGGGCGGTGTCACGAACGACATCAAGCAGCAGCTCGGCGCCGTGCGCGATCTCGGTGCGCTGCCGCCGGACACCGACCTCGACGAGATGATCGTCGAGCTCGGTCTGGACAAGCCGCCGAAGGACCCGACGCAGATGTCGGCGCAGGAGCTCGTCGACGACATCCGCGACGTCGTGAAGAAGCTGACCGAGTACGGCGCGAGCATGCCGAAGGAGCTCATGCTCTTCGTCAAGAACCTGCTGTTCCTCGACGGCGCCATCGCCATGCACGCGCCCGACCTCGATCTCATCGCCGAGACCTTCCAGGTCGCGTCGTACATGGCGACGAAGCACGGACAGCGACTCGCGTCGGAGACCGGAACGTCGGCCGATGCCGAGATCAATCTCGAAGGCTTCAAGGCGAGCTTCGGCCTCGACAGCTCCGTCCAGTCACTGACGTACGCCGATCTTCAGGAGCGCCGCAAGATCATCCGCGAACGCTTCGAAGAGCACCGCAAGTCACAGCGACGCTTCTTCCACCGGACGAAGCCCTAGCTGACGACCACCGTCCCGTGCATGCCGGCATGGATCACGCAGACGAAGTTGTACGTGCCCTTCTTCACGAAGCGGAGGGCGTAGGGCTGCGGTCCGCCGAAGAAGCCGGAGTTCGCGAAGCCGCCCGAGTAGTCACCGCCGTTCTTGACGCCGCCGGGTGCCGTGGCGCCGGGATCGGCCGGACTCTTGAACGGTGACTGGAACGTGACGGTGTGCGGCTCTTCGGGGTGACGGTCGATCCACTTCACCGTCGTTCCGACGGGAACGGTGATCTGGAGCGGCGCGAACTCGTTGTACGAAACCGACGGTGTTCCCCATCCGGCCGTGATCGTGTTCGCCTCCGTCGGCGGAACCTTGACGGCGAGCGCGGACGTCTTGGCGCTCGCTTCGTCCTGCGACGCTTCCTTGGCGACGTCGGCCGGAGCTGTGCGGTCCTTGCCGATCGTGAGGATGCCGTTCATCGCGGTGTGCAGCACGCACACGAACGTGTACGTGCCGTCGGGGATGTTGTTCGCGAGCTTGATCTGGACGTCCTTCGCCTGCGGTCCCGGGAACACGGCACCGGAGTTCCAGTAGCCGGTGCCGTCGTAGGCCGGAAGCGCGTGGTTCGCACACGACGCGAGCGACGTCGTCGCACCCGTCTTGACGTAACAGGGCGCGAACACCGCGGCGTTCAGCCCTTTGGGACTGTCGGGTGCCGGTGAGTTCGAACGGTCGGCCTTCACGCCGAACGTGAACGTGTGTGGTGCTTCCGACGACGCGTTGTGGAAGACGATCGTGTCACCGGCTTGCGCTGTGATCTTCCCCGGGAACCACTCCGAGAATTGGATCTTCTTTCCCGCAGGCTCGGCCTGGTCGGCTTGAACCTTGTAGGTCTGCGGTCCCTTCACGCCGCTGCTGCATGCTCCTGCAAGCAGGGCGAGACCGAACACGACGACACAGAGCCGCTTGCCCATTGCGAACCCCCAGAACTCGATTACGCGCGTCGTCATCCTGGTCGGCGCATGTGACCGCGTCAAGCACGTCGCAGTGCCCGGGCGAGATCACCCCGCGCCGAGATCTCGACACGTTCGAGGCCGAGGAAGGACGCGAAGCTCGCGAGCTCGGTCTTCAACGCGGCGACGTCGCCCGGTGTCGCGTCCGCCTCCTTCCACGACGCGAGCACTCGGAGCACGGACGCTTGCCGGTCGCCTTTCAGGTCGACGCGGGCCGCGAAACGTTCACCGCTCAAGAATCCGAACACGTAGTAGCCGAAGATCCGCTTCGGCGCCGGAACGTAGATCTCGATGCGGTAATCGAATCCGAAGACGCGTAGCGCGCGGCTGCGATCCCAGAGCAACGGATCGAAGGGCGTGACGAGGGCCGGACGATCGATCGGCTTCCGCTTGCCGACCTTCGCCAGATACGCGGCCCCCGTCGAACCTTCCACTTCCGTGCGCGTGAGCTCGTGAGCGTCGACGAGCTCCTCGAGCCGGCGTTTGGTCTCGGCGACGGGCGTGCGGTAGTACTTCGCGACATCTTGGACGGTCGCGATACCGAGCGACGACATCGCGAGCCGGACGAGGCCCCGCTCCGCGTCCTCCGTTTCCATCACCGGCGCGTCGAGCAGGCCCTTCGGGATGACGCGTTCCGGCAAGTCGTAGACGCGCTCGAACGACGGACGGCGAAGTGCGGCGACCTCGCCACCGCGGAACAGCATCTCGACCGCTTGCTTGCCGCGCGACCAGTTCCACATCCCCGGGCCCGACCTCCCGCCGTCGTTCAATTCACCCGCCGAAAGCGCTCCGTGTTCGGTGATCTGCGCGAGCACCGCGTCCATGTACGGACGTTCCTTCTTCATGTAGGCGTGCATCCGCATATCCCACTTCCCTTTCGAACGCGGCGCGTGCAGGTGCTCGCGGAATGCGTGCATCCGGGGACGGAACAACGGATACAGCTCGACGGGGATCAGCGAAGCTTCGTGTGCCTCGTACTCGAACCACGCCCGGTCGCGATACGCGAGATCGGTCAACAACTTCGGATCGTACGGACCGATCCGCGAGTACGGAACGACGAACTGCGGCCGGGCAACGATGTTGACCGAGTCGATCTGGAAGACGCCCGTTCGGCCGATGACGCGGCGGAGGTGCCGCTTCGTCGGCTTCGTCGGCAGCGGATCGGCGAAGCCTTGCGCCGCAAGCGCGATGCGGCGCGCCTCGGAAGCGGACAGCACTTACGTCTGGATGCGCCGAGCAGGCGCCCCTTCGGACTGGATGCGCCGATCAGGCGCCCCTTCGGACTGGATGCGCCGATCAGGCGCCCCTTCGGACTGGATGCGCCGATCAGGCGCCCCTTCGGAAAGGACGTCGGCGATCTCGTCGAGGATCGCCGGGTCGTCGATCGTGGACGGGATCGAGTACTCACGTCCGTCGGCGATCGCCCGCATCGTCCCGCGGAGGATCTTGCCCGAGCGGGTCTTCGGCAGACGCTCGACGACGATCGCGCGCTTGAACACCGCGACGGCGCCGATCTTCTCTCGAATGGACGCGATCAGCTCGACCTCGACTTCATCGGGTTGCCGCGAGACACCGGACTTCAGGACGAAGAACCCGACGGGCACCTGACCCTTGAGATCGTCGGCGATACCGATCACGGCGCATTCCGCGACATCGGGGTGCTGCGCGATGATCTCTTCCATCGCGCCCGCTGAGAGACGATGCCCGGCGACGTTGATGACATCGTCGATGCGTCCCATGACGTAGAGGTACCCGTCGTCGTCGAAACGACCGCCGTCGCCGGTGAGATAGAAGCCGGGATAGGTCGAGAAGTACGAGCGCCGGAAACGCTCGTCGTCGTTCCAGAGCGTGAGAAGCGTTCCCGGCGGAAGCGGCGATTTCACGGCGACGGCTCCGTCCGTATCCGCGGCTTGATCCTTGCCGGCCTCGTCGAGGACGTGGATCTCGTAGCCGGGGACCGGTTTCGTCGGCGACCCCGCCTTCACCGCCATCGGCTCGATACCCATCAGGTTCGCGCACATCGGCCAGCCGGATTCCGTCTGCCACCAGTGATCGATCACGGGAACCTTCAAGAGATCGGACGCCCAGTGATAGGTGTCCGGGTCGAGGCGTTCTCCAGCGAGATAGAGATAGGTGAACTTCGAAAGATCGTGTCCCGCGAGCTTCTCACCGCGCGGATCTTCCTTCTTGATGGCACGGAAGGCCGTCGGCGCGCAGAAGAGCGCCTTCACGCCGTGGTCGGCGATGACGCGCCAGAACGCGCCGGCGTCCGGGGTACCGACGGGCTTTCCTTCATAGAGCACGGCCGTGCATCCCGTGAGGAGCGGCGCATACGTGATGTAGCTGTGCCCGACCGCCCAACCGACGTCGGACGCCGCCCAGAAGACGTCACCGGGATGCGTGTCGTACACGTTCGGCAAGCTCCACCGAAGCGCGACGGCATGTCCGCCGTTGTCGCGTACGACGCCTTTCGGCTTCGCCGTCGTGCCTGAGGTATAGAGGACGTACAGCGGATCGTTCGCACCGACGGGAACGGGATCGACGGGCGACGCCGACGCGACGAGCTCCTGCCAGTCGCGGTCGCGTCCCGGCTTCAACTCCGCGACCGCTTCGTCGCGTTGCAGGACGACCACCGCATCGGGTTGGTGCGTGGCGAGCGCGAGCGCGCCTTCGAGGAGCGGCATGTACGGGATGCACCGGTTCACCTCGATGCCGCACGAACCGGCGACGATCACCTTCGGGGTCGCATCGTCGATGCGCACCGCGAGCTCGTTCGACGCGAACCCGCCGAACACCACCGAGTGGATCGCGCCGAGCCGCGCGCATGCGAGCATCGCGACGACGGCCTCGGGAACCATCGGCATGTAGATGACGACGCGGTCGCCCTTCTCGACGCCGAGCGACTCCAACGCACCGGCGAAGACGGCCACCTCGTCGCGCAGCTCCCGGTACGTGAACCGCCGCACGGTGTCGGTCACGGGCGAGTCGTAGATCAGCGCGAGCTGATCACCGCGGGTGTCGACGTGACGGTCGAGCGCGTTGTAGCTCGTGTTGAGGACGCCGTCGCTGTACCAGCGCACGAACGGCGGGTTCGAGTTGTCGAGGATGCGCGTCGGCGGAGTGAACCAGTCGATGTCTGCTGCTGCGTCCCGCCAGAAGCCTTCGGGGTCACGCAGACTCCGTTCGTAGACCTCCGCGTAACTCACCCTTCGAATCCCACTTCCTTGTGCGACCCGTCGCAGAGCGGCTTGTTCTTCGACCGACCACATCGGCACAGCAGCATCCGCGGACGCGATTCGAAGGGCTCACCGTCCGCACGTCGAACGGTGATCCGTCCCTCAACGTGAAGCGGTCCGTTTTCCTCGACCGCGATCCGCGCGGGAAGCTCGACGTTCGCGCCGGCGAGCGTCAAAGCGCCGGACGGACACTTCGACACCAATTCACGCGCCGTCGCTTCGAGTTCGGGGTCCTTCGCCGCCTTCCACACGTTCGTGATGCGGTTCGCGCAGAAGCCGGCGTGCGCGCAGATGGCGCGGTCGTCGAGGATCCCCGCGCCGAGATCCTTCGCTCGGCCCGCATAGTCGTCGGTCGGCGCGGCCTCTGTGCCATCGAACCCGACTTCGCCGTGCGCGTCGCTGCAGAACGGCTTGTCGGACGAACCACCACAGCGACAGAGTGAGTACTCACCGTCCGTCACGAGCTCGGCCACGAGCGTCCCGTCCTTGCGGATGCGGACGAGCGGCACGTCACCCGTGACGTGATACGACCCGTTCTCCCCGACAACGATCTCCGTCACGCGCCTACGGTAGCCCCTCTCGCCTACCCTGTGCATGTGACGGAGACGCTCCCGCGCATCGACCTCGTGTCGCCGGCATCGTTCGCCGGCGGGCAGCCCCACGATCAGTTCGCTGGGCTCCGCGCGAACGAGCCGGTGCACGCCCACCCGATGGATGCCACGCCGCAGCGAAGCGGAGGCGCCGAAAAGGACTTCTTCTGGGCCATCACGAAGCACGCCGACGTTCGCGCGATCGGACGGGACCATCAGACGTTCTCGAACCATCTCGGCGGCATCCACATCGAAGACATCCCCGAAGAAGGACTCGCGAGCGTCCGGAACATGATGCTGTTCATGGATCCGCCGGAGCACCACCGGTACCGGAAGCTCGTGCGCGATCCGTTCGCGCCCAAGGGGGCCGATGCATACCGCGCGCGCATCGAAGAGCTCGCGGCGAAGATCATCGACGCACTCGGTGACCGGAAGGAGTGCGATCTCGTCGAGGACATCGCCGGCGAGCTTCCGAGCTACGTCATCGCCGATCTCCTCGGCATCCCGCTGGATGACGGGCGGCGCCTCTACGTGCTGACCGAGAAGATGCACGCCGCGCAAGGGACGATCCCCGACGCCGAACGCGGCAGCGCGGCGATGGAGATGATCATGTACGCCGCGCAGGTTCGCGCGGACAAGCTCGCGAACCCGTCGGACGACCTCGCATCCGAGCTCGTGCACGGTGTCGTCGACGGCGAAGAGCTCACGCCGGAAGAGTTCGCGTGGTTCTTCCTCCTGCTCATCAACGCGGGCGGCGACACCACCCGCAACGCGGTGGGAGGCGGCATGCTCGCGCTCTTCGAGCACCCCGACGAACGCCGCCGCTTGCAGGAGAACATCGACGCGCTGTTACCGACCGCCGTCGAAGAGATCCTGCGTTGGGTATCGCCCGTCATCTACATGCGACGAACGGCGAAGAAGGATGCCGTCGTCCACGGCGTCGAGATCAAAGCCGGCGACAAACTCGCGCTCTATTACGGCGCGGCGAACCGCGACGAGGATGTCTTCGCGGACGCATCACGCTTCGACGTCGCACGGGAGCCGAACGATCACATCGCGTTCGGCGCCGGGCCGCATTTCTGCCTCGGGAGCAATCTGGCGCGCATCGAGATCGCTGTGATGCTCCGCGAGATCCTGACCCGCCTGCCGAACATCGAGCAGGCCGGTGAAGCGTCCTGGCTCGAGTCGAACTTCATCTCGGGCCCGAAGCACCTCCCCGTCCACCTCTAGAAGTTAGGGGCGCGCACGAGGGGGTCTTCCCGATGCCCCCTCCCTGTACGGAGCGCTCAGTGCGGTACCGACCGACGGCCACGACTCGGACGGGGCGCCGGACGACGGGTTCACGGCAAGCATCCGCAACGAGGATTCGTGGAGGCGGTCTGCGTGAGGTAGGGGGCTAAGCAGCCGACCAGCCTCGGATCAAGGTAGCGAGCGCGTCGCGCCAGACGCGCTCGCCGTCTTGCGCACCGAAACCGCCACGAAGCTCGATGTCGGCCAGTCCTTCGCACAGCGCGTCGAACTGAACGGTTACGGCGTCGACGTCAGGATGGATCCTCGCGATCTTCGCCTTCAGCTGTTGGAGCGAGTTCGACCGCGCCTCGTCGAAACCGTCGATCTTGATGTCGGTTCGACTGAAGGCGATCCGAAAGAGCATGGGGCGTTCCAGCACGAGCGGACGAAAGATCTCGAGCGCCGCATCGACGAGGTCCGCCGACGGATCGTCCGTCTCGCGGAAGGCCTCGAGGGACGACGCGAGCAGGTCGTGGGCGCGCGCTCCGAGCGCCGCGAGCAGGCCATCCTTCGAGCCGAACAGGCTGTAGACCGCGCGCGTCGTCGTCCCGACGTCATCGGCCACCCCCCGCACCGAAAGCGCCTGGATGCCGCCGGCCCTGATGGTGCGCTCGGCGGCGTCGAGGAGCGCGTTCGCCGTCGCTTCGTCGTGCTCCTTCGGCCGGCCCACGTTGACAGGATACCGCAACAGCGTTACGTTACGCTGTAACGTAATCCTGAAGGAGGCTCCCGTGAGGAAAGTAGGGCTTCTGATCGCATCGACCGCAGCGATCCTGTCCATGCCCACGACCCATGCGTCGGCGCACGTCAGGCGCCATGTCACTCACGCGGGACCGTTCACGTACGTGAAGCTCACTTCGGTCGAGCCGCAGGAAGGCGACGTCACGCTTCAAGCGTTCTGCCCGCGCGGTAGTCGAGCCACCGGAGGGGGCGGGGCGATCACCGGCACGAACTCGACGATCGGCGCGCTGTCGCCCTTCGACACGGACCATGGCGTCGCGGACGCCGGCTACGAGATCGCCGGACACGCAAGCAGCGACGGGCCAACGCAGGCGACGGTCACGGCGATCTGCATGAAGCGGAAGCGGGGTGGTAACTCCCTCGAGTACGCATCGGTGACCGGCTCGGGCACGAGCGTTGACGAGCACGATTGCGGGTCGGGTCACGTCGTCGGCGGCGGCGAGTGGCTCGCTCCCCCGTACAGCGGCGAGCAGCTGACCGAGAGCACGCCGTATCCGCAAGACGGCTGGTACTTCAAGGCGGAGGTCCCACCCGGCGGGATGTACTCGATCTACACCGTCTGCATCCCCGGCGGGAAGCGCGAGACGCGCGTCGTCAACCAAGTCCTCCCCTACGACGGAACGACGAACGCGTATGAACTTCACGCGTCTTGTCCCGCACACTTCCATATCAGCGGCGGCGGGTTCGGGTCGCACTATGGCGCGGGCGAGTCCGTTCCTACGGACGGCCACGACCGCGACAAGGCGGCGGACGACGGTTGGACGGCGATCGTCCGCGGCGGCGGCTTCGTCCAAGCGGTCTGCGTGAAGTAGCGCGGCCCGCGTGAGGTCGCCTACCTTCGGCGAATGTCGAAGGCAGGCGACCTCCTCGCGCAACTGACGCTCGAAGAGAAGGTCGCAGTCTGCGCCGGTTCCGACTTCATGTCGACGACGAAGATCGAGCGGCTCGGCGTGCCGCGCATGTGGGTCACCGATGGTCCGCACGGCGCGCGCGGACGAGGCTGGGGCAACACGACATCGGCAGCGATCCCGTGCGGAACAGCGCTCGGTGCGACGTGGGACGTCGACCTCCTTCACGACATCGGCGCACTCATGGGCCACCAGGTCCGTTCGAAGGGCGCGAACATCCTGCTCGGCCCGACGATGAACATCCATCGCGCGCCGCTCGCCGGACGGAACTTCGAGTGTTACTCCGAAGACCCCGAGCTCTCCGCGTCTCTTGCTTCGTCCTTCGTACAAGGCCTGCAATCGGTGGACGGAGCCGGTGCGTGCGTGAAGCACTACGTCGCGAACGACCAGGAGTTCGAACGCATGACGATCTCGTCAGAGGTCGACGAGCGCACGCTCCGCGAGATCTACCTCCTTCCGTTCGAACGCTGCGTCACCGAAGCGAAGACGTGGTCGATCATGACGGCGTACAACCGCGTCAACGGTACGTACTGCGCGGAGCACGACTGGCTCCTGCGCGACGTCCTGCGCGGCGAGTGGGGATTCGACGGTCTCGTCATCTCCGACTGGTGGGGCGCCAAGAGCACGGCTCCGTCCGCGAATGCCGGGCTCGACCTCGAGATGCCCGGCCCCCCGGTGTACTACGGCGAAGCTCTGCTGCAAGCCGTTCAGAAAGGCGAGGTGGACGAAGCGACGATCGACGAGAAGGTCCTCCGCCTGTTCGCCGTCATGGAACGCGGCGGACGATTCGATTCGCCGGACGACACCATCGAGACCGCACTCGATCGCCTGGAAGATCGCGCCCTCATCCGGCGCGCGGGGGCCGAGGCGATGGTCCTGCTTCGGAACCAGGGCGACGTGCTGCCGCTCCGGAACGTGAAGAAGCTCGCGGTCATCGGGCCGAATGCGGACGTATGTCGCTTCGGCGGCGGTGGTTCGTCCGAGGTGATCCCGCATTACCTCGTCACACCGCTCGACGCGATCCGCGAGACGTTCGATGGAGGCGTCGTGTTCGCGCGGGGATCCGTCCCGTACACGATGCTGCCGCCGGCCGCGAAACGCTGGCACTCCGGGTTCGACGTCGACTTCTTCGAAAACGTCGACTGCGAAGGCGACCCGGCGGCGCACCAACGCATCGAAACGGCGAATCACCGGTGGATCGGAAATGTCCCGGTCAAGAGCGAACGCTTCTCCGCGCGACTGACCACGACGTTCACGCCCGATCAGGACGGCGACTGGACGTTCGGACTCGTCGCCGCCGGACGCGCGCGACTCCTCGTCGACGGCGAACTCGTCATCGACAACTGGACGGACTTCGAGCGCAGTCCGGTGTTCTTCGGGATGGGGAGCAAGGAGAAGCAAGGCACCGTCGCGATGCGCACGGGTGAACCTCGAACGCTCACCGTCGAGTACCGCGCGGCGACGACGTTCGCGGCCGGCGTGCACCTCGGATGCATCTCGCCGATCGCCGGTGATCCGATCGCCGAAGCCGTCGCCGTCGCGAAGGAGGCGGACGCGGCGGTCCTCATCGTCGGACTCGATCCCGAGTCGGAGACCGAGGGACGCGACCGCGATTCGATGGATCTCATCGGCACGCAGAACGAGCTCATCGCCGCGGTCGCGAAAGCGCAGCCGAACACCGTCGTCGTCGTCAACGCTGGCTCCGTCGTCTCGATGCCGTGGTCGAATGAGGTCGGAGCGATCGTCTACGCCTGGTACCCCGGCCAAGAGTGCGGGAACTCGCTCGCCGACGTGCTCTTCGGTCGCGTCAACCCCTGCGGCAAGCTTCCGCAAACGATCCCGATGCACTACGAGGACAACCCCTCGCACGCGAATTATCCCGGCGAGAACGGCAGCGTCCGCTACGAGGAAGGCGTCTTCATCGGCTACCGCGGATACGACGACAACGACGTCGAGCCGCGGTACGCGTTCGGGCACGGGTTGTCGTACACGACGTTCGCGTACGGCGACGTGAAGACCGACGGCCGCGACGTCAGCGTCGATGTCACGAACACGGGCGACGTCGCCGGGAAGGAAGTCGTCCAGGTCTATGTCGCCGATCTCGCGTCGTCGGTCCCGCGACCCCCGAAGGAACTGAGAGCGTTCGCGAAGATCGCGCTCGAACCCGGCGAGACGCAGACGGTGCGATTCTCGCTCGGGGACCGCGCCTTCCAGTTCTGGCACGAAGGATCGTGGGTCCTCGAGCCCGGCGAGTTCGAGATCCTCGTCGGTTCGTCCTCGGCCGACATCCGATCCCGTGCCCGGCTGACTCTATAGCTTGACAGACATATAACGCTTTGGGTATATATAGGCCGTGCCCACGGCCTTCGATGTCATCGCGGAACCGAAGCGGCGGCAGATCCTCGAGATCCTCCGCGACGGCGAACTCCCGGTGAACGACCTCGTCACGCGGCTCGGGCTGTCCCAACCGGCGGTGTCCAAGCATCTGCGCGTCCTTCGCGATGCCGGGTTCGTCACTCCCCGCGTCGACGCGCAGCACCGCCACTACCGTCTGAACCGGGAGGCCTTCTCCGAGCTCGAGGCATGGCTCCGCACGTTCTGGACGAAGACGCTCGACGATCTGGAGGCGCATCTCGATGCAGGGAACAGCTGAGCACGCCGGCGACGATGTCGTCCTGCGATTCGAACGTCACTTCGCGCAGCCGATCGAACGCGTATGGGCGGCGATCTCCGAACCAGCGCAACTCACGAAGTGGATCGCAGGTGACGACGCGGAGGTGGAACTTCGAGTCGGTGGCCGCGTGTGGTTCGCCGGTCACGGCGGGATCGAGAGCACGGTCGTCGACCTCGATCCCCAGCACCTGATCGAGTACGGCTGGAGGACGAGCGACTGGGAGGGCGGAACGATCCGCTGGGAGCTGAGCGAGAACGACGGCGGGACGAAGCTCGTCTTCACGCACCGCTTCCCCGAGCCCGATCCGGCCGAGCAAGAGCGCTTGATGAAGAAGATGGGCTTCGGCCCGGAGATGTACGACGCGGTCCCCCGCAACCTCGCCGGCTGGCACGCATTACTCGACGCGCTCGATCGGTCGCTCGGAACGCACGTGCCGGAGATCGAGTGGACGGACATCCACCGGATCTACGTCGCGGCGCTCAGCGATTCTTGAACTCCGGCGGACGCTTCTCGAGGAACGCGCGCATCGCTTCCGGCATGTCCTCGGTGAATGTCGTCAGGATCTGCGTGCGGTTCTCGAGATCGATCGCCGCCTGCATCGACGACACCTCGAGGTTCGCCCACATGACTTCCTTCGTCATCCACACACCGAACGGCGAGTTCGCGACGATCTGGTCGGCGATCTCGAGGGCCGCGTCGACGGCCTGACCGTCGGGAACGACGCGCGACACGAGGCCGATGCGTTCGGCTTCGTCCGCGAGAACGAACCGTCCGGTCAGCATCATCTCGAACGCTTTCGACGCGCCGATCAATCGCGGTAAGAGATAGGACACGCCGACGTCGCAGCCGGACAAACCGATCCGCACGAAGGCGACGTTGAACCTCGCCGACCGAGCAGCGACGCGGACGTCGCTCGCGAGCGCGAAGGCGAAACCACCGCCGGCCGCCGCGCCGTTGACGGCGGCGATGATCGGCTTCCGGACGCGGCGCATGTGCGTGTAGAGCGTCGCGATGTGCTGCTGCGAGAGCATGCCGGCCTGCGCGCGACCAACACCGTCGGTCCCCGGGGCCGACCCCGAGCCCTTGAGGTCGAGTCCCGCGCAGAACGCTCGTCCGGCGCCGGTCAAGATCACGACACGGCAGGACGGATCGCCGTCGACCGTGTCGAGTGCTTCGTGCACGGCCGCGACGAGCTCATGGTTCATCGCGTTGAGCGAGTCGGGACGGTTGAGCGTCATCAACGTGACGCCCGGCTTCAGCTCCGCGAGTTCGACGACGGCCATGTCCGACAAACTGCCAAACTCCTCCGCATGGAAACCAAACGCATCACCGCCAACGGGATCGACTTCGCCTACCTCGAGGCCACGCCGAAGGGCAGCGGAGGCGCAGCCGGCGACGGTCCGCTCGTGCTCTGCCTGCACGGCTTCCCGGATCACGCACCGACCTTCGCGCCCCTGCTGCACGCGCTCGCGGACGCTGGGTATCACGGCGTCGCGCCGTGGATGCGCGGTTACTCCCCGACCGGGCCGGCTCCCGACGCGAAGTACCACACGCAGGAACTCGCCCTCGACGCACTCGCGCTGACCGATGCCCTCGCCGGCGACGGCGACGCGCACATCGTCGGCTCCGACTGGGGTGCGGGCGCGGTGCACATCGCGGTCCCGCACCGTCCCGATCGTTTCAAGAAGTGCGTGACGATGGCCGTCCCGCCGGCGCCCGCGATGGGTGGATCCTTCCTGACGAGCCCGGACCAGTGGAAGCGCTCGTGGTACATGTGGTTCTTCGGTACGGGGCTCGCCGACGTCGGCTTTCCGGCGAGTGACTTCGCGATCATCGACAAGCTGTGGGCGGATTGGTCGCCCGACTACACCCCCGATGCGAAGTTCATGCGCGCCATGAAGGACATCTTCGCCGTCGACAACGGACAAGCCGCGATGGGCTACTACCGCGACTCCATCCACGGACGTTCACCGTTGAACGATGAAGCGGCA
>JAICYB010000066.1 GCA_025934435.1 Actinomycetes bacterium
GCGGCCTCGCGAAGCATCCGGTGTCCGGTGCGAACTACTTCGGGCCGGGGATGGCGATGTTCTTCCTGTTCTTCACCGTCGGCGCCGGCGCGCGTTCGATCTTCGCCGAGCGCGAGCAGGGAACGCTCCAGCGTTTGCTCGCCGCGCCGACGAGGCGTGGCGCCGTGATCGCGGGGAAATCCGGCGCGATGTTCGTCCTGGGTGTCATCAGCATGGCGACGGTCTACATCGCGATGCGCGCGCTGTTCGGTGTGAGCTGGGGAGATCCCGTCGCCGTCGGCGCACTGACGGTCCTCGCCGTGCTCGCCGTGATGGCGATCACCGCTCTGATCCAGACGCTCGCGAAGACCGAACAGCAAGCGGCCGGATACGGAACCGTCGTCGGCATGGTGTTCGCGCTCGCGGGAGGGAACTTCTTCCCGATCTTCCAGATGCCGAAGCTGGTTCAGAAGATCTCGGCGCTCACGCCGAACGGCTGGGCACTCCGGGGATTCACCGACATCGCATACGACGGCGCACGAGCCAAGGACCTCCTGCCGAACTTCGCGGCGATGGCGATCTTCGCCGCCGTGTGCGGCGCGATCGCGCTGGTCAACGCGCGAAGGATCACGGTGCGATGAAGGTCCTCACGATCGCCTCGCTCGGTCTGCGACGGATGATCCGCGATCGGACGGCGTTGTTCTTCGTCTTCCTGCTGCCATTCTTCATCATCCTCATCGTCGGTTCGGCGACGAAGCAGTTCACCCGGAGCGACGTGCCCGTCGGCCTCGACGTAGCGGGGACGGGACCCCGAACGGCCGAGCTCGCACGCACCCTCGAGCACACACGCGGACTGAGCGTGCAGCGTGTGCAAGACGTCAACACATTGCGCAAGGCGCTTCGGCGCGGCGTGTACGGCGCCGGGGTGGTGATCCCGCGCGATTACGACGACGCCGTGCGGGCGGGTCGTCCGACCGCCGTGACATTCCTGGCCGATCAAACCCGCCCGCCAGTTGCCGTCCGCGCGGCGGTGTCGTCCGCGGTCGCGAAGCAGGGCGCACTCGTCCAGGCGGCAACCTTCGCCGCCGGGCAGGCACACGTGTCCATCGAACGCGCGCTGCATGAAGCGGACGACGCGACGAAGACGCTTCCGTCCGTCGGCGTGATCACCGAGACGAGAGGTTCGCGCTCGGCATCGCGCGGCGCGGCGTTGACGGGCTTTGAATACATCGCGCCGGGTCAGCTCGTCCTGTTCGCGTTCATCACGGCGCTGGCGAGCGCCGGCGTCATGATCGCGAACCGTCAGCAAGGGCTGACGCGCCGCGTCTACGCCACGCCGACAACGGCACGGACGATCGTCATCGGCGAGATGCTCAACCGCTTCGTCGTGACGGCGTTCCAAGCGGTGTTCGTCGTCGTCATCGGCGCCGTGATCTTCGGTGTGAACTTCGGCGATCCCGTCGCCGCGACGATCCTCGTCGCGATGTTCGTGCTCGTCGCGACGTCGATCGGACTCCTCGCCGGCACGTTGTTCACCACACCGGAGCAAGCAAGCTCGGTCGGTCCGCCGGTCGGCATCGCCGCCGGGATGCTCGCGGGCTGCATGTGGCCGCGATTCCTGATGCCGCTGCCGATGCAGCACCTCGGACAGATCTTTCCCCAGACGTGGGCGATGGACGCCTTCGTGAAGCTCGTCGCGGGCGGGGCGCACCTGCGCGCCATCGTGCCGCAGCTCTTGGTGCTGGCGTGCTACGCGGCGGTGATCCTGCCGATCGCAACGTGGCGGCTCCGGCGATCGGTCATCGCCTAGTTCACTCCGCCGGCGGTTCGATCTCGAACACCGGCGCCCGCGGGCTCGTCGGCTCCGTCACCATGGGCGGCGCGAACATGATCATCCCGAGGCCGACCATCGCGACCGCCGCTGCCGAGAGGAAGGCCTTGTTGTAGCCGAGGGCGCCGGACACGACACCGAGCACGAGCGCCCCGCCGCCGAATGAGATGTCGAAGAAGGCTGTGAAGGTGCCCATGACCGCTCCCCGTTCAGACCCCGGCGCGTTGTTCACGGCGATCGTCATGAGGGCGGGGAATGCGAGCGCTTGCCCGATGCCGAGGATCACCGCTCCGACGTAGAGCGCGGGTGCCGTCCGCGACAGGCCCATCACGAGGAGCGCGATCGGTGTGCACACGAGCGAGAAGCGCGCGGTGCGCAGGTAACCCAGCCTGTCGGGAAGCCGGGCGCCGATGCTGCGGAAGAGCAGGATCACAACCGCGTTGACGAGGAAGATCGGCGCGAAATTCTTCATGTGCAGCACGAGCACCGCGTAGAGCGGGACGTAACCGTTGAACGCGGCCAGGCCCCAGATCGCGCATCCGAGGATCGCGCCGGGACGAACCGATGCCGGGTGGATCAGCGGCGGAGACGGCGCCTGTTCGTCGTGCTCCGTCCTCGTGTCGCCGATCGTCATCGCGAACACGATCGCGAGCGCCCCGGCGAAGCCTTCGAACCACCAGACGGCGTGGTAGCCGTAGTGGTTCAAGATCCACTCGCCGATCAAAGGGCCGATCGCGATCGCGAAGAAGAGCGACAGCGAGAAGAGGCTCGCAGCTTCGCCGCGACGATCGTCCGGCGCGAGATCCTGCACGGCCGTCGCAACGCCGACGAAGATGAACGCTTCCGCGACGCCCGTGAGCATGCGCAACGCGACGACATGCAGCAGCGTGTGGGCGAAGAGGAATCCGAGCACAGAGACCACGTTGACGATCGTTCCGATGCGGATCGTGAACTGACGTCCCCGCGAGTCGCCGAGCCGTCCGGACGGTTGCCGGAGCGCCAGCGCCGTGACCGTGAACGCGGCGAGCGCAACGCCGACCGCCACGTTGCTCTGGTGCAAGGGACCGTTGACGTACAAGGGCAAGATCGGCTGCATCACCCCGACGGACAGGAAGTAGCCGAAATTGACGAGCATGAGACGGACGAACGTGCCCGTCAGCAGGTCGCGCCGTGATGAAGAGCTGAGCGACAACTAGGCGCGGATGATCAGGGCGTCGCCCTGACCGCCGCCGCCGCACAGCGCAGCCGCTCCGGCGCCGCCCCCGAGCTCCTTCAGCTGGTGCGCGAGCGTCAGGACGAGACGCGCTCCCGACATCCCGATCGGGTGACCGAGCGCGATCGCGCCGCCGTGCGGGTTGATCGCTTCGGGATCGACGTTGAGCTCGCGACCGGAGACGATCCCGACGGACGCGAACGCTTCGTTCAACTCGACGGAGACGAGATCGGACTCTTTGATGTCGGTCTTCGCCAGCGCGGCCTTGATCGCATTCGCCGGTTGCTCGTGCAGTGATGCGTCCGGACCGGCGACCATCCCGTGCGCGACGATCGTCGCCAGCGGTTGCAAACCACGCTTGTCGGCTTCTTCGCGCGACATGACGATCAGCGCAGCACCGCCGTCCGAGATCTGCGACGCGTTGCCCGCCGTGATCGTCCCTTCCTTCGCGAAGGCCGGACGGAGCTTCCCGAGCGAGTCGACGGTGGTATCGGCACGGATGCCTTCATCGCGCTCGACCACGATCGGGTCGCCTTTCCGTTGCGGCACTTCGATGGGAACGATCTCCTCCGCGAAGAAGCCCGTCTCGGTCGCCTTGGCCGCGAGTGCGTGCGAGCGCGCGGCGAATTCGTCCTGCTCCTCGCGCGTGAGGTTGTAGCGCGTGTTGAATTCGTCCGTCGCGAGACCCATCGACTTGCGGTCGAGGGCGCAGAACAGACCGTCGTACATCATCGAATCGATCAGCTGCGCATCGCCCATGCGGGCGCCGAATCGAGCCTTCGGATCGAGGTACGGCGCGTTCGTCATCGACTCCATCCCGCCGGCGACGGCGATCTTTATCTCACCGGCGCGGATCAGCTGATCGGCGAGCGCGACGGAGTTGAGACCCGACAGACACACCTTGTTGATCGTGAGCGCCGGGATGTTCATCGGGATCCCGGCGGCGACGGCCGCTTGGCGCGCGGTGATCTGTCCGGCCCCCGCCTGGAGCACCTGACCCATGATCACGTAGTCGACGTCGTTCCCGGAGACGCCGGCGCGCTCGAGCGCCGCTTTGATCGCGAAGCCGCCGAGCTGCGCGCCGGAGAAGTCGGTGAGTCCGCCGGCGAACTTGCCCATCGGCGTGCGAGCGCCGGCGACGATAACGGTTTCGGTCACGATTGCCTCCTTCGAGCCCTATGGAGGCAAAGTATAAGAGACCCCGAGTTATTCCCCCTCTTGGAGGCTCTGTGGAGATAGACCACGTCGCGATCGCCGTGAAGTCGATGGACGATGCCCTCGCCACGTTCAAGAAGATCTGGGACCTCGAACCCGATCACATGGAGACCGGTGAGACGGACAAGATCACCGAAGCGATGCTTCCCCTGGGCAACACCCACTTGCAGCTCCTCGAACCGTCGGACGAAAGCTCGACGGTCGCGAAGTTCCTGGAGAAGCGCGGCGAAGGGCTCCATCACATCGCGATCCGCGTCGACGACATCGAGGCCGCGATGGCGCGGCTCAGGGCGAACGGCGCGGAGTTGATCGATCAGACCTGGCGCATCGGCGGGGGCGGCCACAAGGTCGCCTTCGTCCACCCGAAGACTTCGAACGGGATCCTGATCGAGCTGGTCGAACACGTCGACTGACCGGCTACCCTGACGCCATGACCGAAGACACCAAGCCCGTCGTCGCGGGGGAGACCCCGGCGCACCCCCCGCACTCCATGTCCGATCGCACCGCCGAGCTGCGCGAACGCAAAGAGCGCGCGCAGCTGGGCGAGCGACCCGATTCGATCCAGCGCCAACACGACCGCGGCAAGCTCACCGCTCGCGAGCGCTGTGTCGCGCTCCTCGACGAAGGTTCGTTCGTCGAGTTCGATCAGCTCGCGCTCACACGCGCGCGTGGCTTCGGGATGGAGAACCGGCGCGTGTACGGCGACGGCGTCGTGACCGGCTGGGGAACCATCGACGGACGGAAAGTCTTCATCTTCTCGCAGGACTTCACCTACATCGGCGGCACCCTCGGCGAGGTATACGCCGAGAAGATCTGCAAGATCATGGACCTTGCCGCATCGACCGGCGCGCCGGTCATCGGCATCAACGACGGCGGCGGCGCGCGCGTGCAGGAAGGGATGGTCTCGCTCGCCGGGTACGCGTACATCTTCGATCGCAACGTCCGGTACTCGGGGGTCGTCCCGCAGATCTCGATCGTCGCCGGTCCGTGCGCGGGCGGCGCCGTGTACTCCCCCGCGATCACGGACTTCATCTACATGGTGAAGGGCATCGCGAACATGCAGATCACCGGACCGGACGTCATCAAGACGGTCACCGGTGAGGACGTGACACTCGAAGAGCTCGGCGGAGCGATGACGCACGCGACGAAGTCGGGTGTCGCGTGCTTCGTCGCCGAGGACGAGGAGGATTGCTACAACCAAGTGCGTCACCTGCTCAGCTATCTGCCGAGCAACAACCTCGAAGAGCCGCCGTACCTCGAAACCGGCGACCCGGCGAATAGGACGGATCCGGATCCCGGCGAAGTGATCCCGTCCCAGTCGAACCAGCCGTATGACATGCACGACGTGATCACGCGCGTCGTCGACAAGGAAACGTTCTACGAGTATTTCCCGCTCTACGCGGCGAACATCATCACCGGCTTCGCGCGTCTCGGCGGCCATGCCGTGGGCATCGTCGCGAACCAGCCCCGCATACTCGCCGGTGCGCTGAACGTGCAGGCTTCAGAGAAGGCCGCGCGCTTCATCCGCACGTGCGACGCATTCAACATCCCGATCGTCACGTTCATGGACGTCCCCGGTTTCCAGCCCGGGACCGATCAGGAGTGGGGCGGGATCATCCGGCGCGGCGCGAAGCTGCTCTACGCCTACACCGAAGCGACGGTTCCGCGTCTCACGGTCATCACGCGCAAGGCGTACGGCGGTGCGTACGTGGTCATGAACTCGAAGCACATCAGAGCGGACATCGCGTTCGCCTGGCCGACCGCCGAATTCGCCGTCATGGGTGCGGACGCAGCCGTCCCGATCATCCAACGCCGCGAGATCGAGGCCGCGGACGACCCGGCCGCGAAGCGTCAAGAACTCGTCGACGATTACGCCGAACACTTCCTGAATCCCTGGATCGCGGCCGAACGCGGCTACATCGACGACGTGATCGAACCGTCGCAGACGCGTCCGTTGCTCATCCGCCACCTCGAGATGCTGCGGACGAAGCGCGAGTCACTCCCGCAGCGCAAGCACGGGAACATCCCGCTCTAGCTCACGCAGACGGCCAACGCCTTGAGGGTGCCCGGCGTCGTCCCGATGTTCTTCGCTCGCACCTTCCAGCCGTCGTCGGGAGCGTGGTCGCGGTCTCGTCCATCGAAGGGCACCGATGTCAGCAGCGTGCCGCCGGGAAGGTCGAACCCGCCGTCGCTCACCGTCGTGCCTTTCGGACACTTCACCGTGAGCGTCCTGGTTCGACCCGGTCGAACGGTCGCCTGCCGCGTCGGCTGAACGACGGACACCGTGCCCGCCGCGAAGCACACGCTCTGCAATACGAGGTTCTGCGTCGCACCGCTATCGTTCTCGCCGCGGGCCTCCCAGAAGTTCATGCCAGAGTTGTTGACCACACGCGTGACGTCGCTCAGCGTCAGTCCGCCGTACGTCGGTCCGGCGAAACCCGCTCCGCCTCCGATAACGGTGTCCGTCAGGACCACGCACGATTCGCCGACACTCGTCTGAGCGCCGTTGGGAACCGCCTGGACGGCCTGAAAGTACGAGGGGGTCGTCGGACCTTGGTAACACGTCGCGAACGCCTTGAGGCGCTGACGCTTCATCGACGCGTTGTGAGCGCCGACGACGGCGCTGTTCGTCGCGGCATCGATGTGGAGTCGCAGGATGGATACGCGGTTCGCGGTGCGCGCAACGGCGCCGCTCGCGCCGACGATCTTCGTACCAGCCGGACACGGAACCGTGATCGTCTGATCGCCCCCCGCGGAGATTGGTCCTCTCGCGTGCGCGTAACGGATCAGACGGTCATGCGACGCAGACGCCCCCGGCGAGAACGTGAGTGTCGACACGAGTGCGGCGACGGCAAGCAGCGGGATACGAGCTTTCATTACGTCGATCCTCCGGGCCTCACGGTATCACCGGTCCGTCCGCGGACGGTCGCTGCGACGAACAAGGCCGTCGCGGCGAGGACGAGCACACCGACATTCAGTCCGGCTCGGTCCGCGATGACGCCGACGATCGCCGGTCCGATCACGAACCCGAGGTAACCGACCGCCGTCACACCACCGACGACCGCGCCCGGACGATCGCTCCCCTTCGACGCGTACGCAAGCAAGAGCGGCCAGCACATCGACACGCCGGCCGCGGCGAGCACGAGTCCGGCCCCGGCGAGCCAGGGGACGCGCGAGACGCCGAGGATCACGAGGCCCGTCGCGGCCGCGATCGTCCCGACGACCACACCACGCGCCGCGCCGCGTCGTCCGGCGATGGGTCCGATGAACACACGCGCCGACGCCGCGATGGCGTATCCCGCGACGGCGCTCGTCGCGCCGACGAGAAGTCCGGAGGCGAGGCGAGTCCGAAGCAAGAGGACGCCCCAGAGCTCCGTCCCGTTCTCGACCATCGCGGCGAAAGCGAAAGCCACGGCAAGCAGGACGAGGCCCTCACGGCGCAGGAACGTCAGCGCGCCGTGCAACGGGAGTCGCTCGCCCGCTCCTCCGGCCGGAAGCTCCGCGCGGATCGCAACCAGCGCGACCACGACCGCGAGGATCCCGTCCGCGCCCCACGTCCACCGCCACGACCGATGGTTCGCGATCAACGCGCCCGTTGCCGCCGCGCCGAGCGCAGCGGCGCCGTTGAAGAAGGCGTGGAACCGCACGAGTGAACCCGGACGATCCGCCAGCGCGGCGGTCGCCGCGACGTTCATCACGACATCGAGCAGTCCGCCGACGGTGACGATCACGACGAGGATCGCGCCGAACGTCCAAGCGGTGTGCGCGAAGCCGGCGGCGAAGATGAGGACGCCCCACGCAGCCAGCGTGGCCGCGAGCACGCGAGCCGTCCCGTGACGTTCGGTGAGCGCACCGCCGACAACGTTCGTGACGGCGGCGCCGAGCAGCGCCGTCGAGAGAAGGAGTCCGAGCGTCGCGTGCGTGAGTCCGAGCTCGCGCTCGACATCGGCCGCCGCGACGACCCACGACCCCCAGTACACGCCGAAGAGGACGAACGAAGCGGCGACGGGTGCGAGCGTCCGGCGTTCAGGCACGGGTGCGCGCGCGTGGCTTGCGCGCTTGTTGACGCCTCCGCTTCGCTTCGGCGTGGCCGTTCGTTTGCTCGCCGAGGTAGCTCGAGAGCACAGCTTTGTCCGACAGCACCGCTTTCGGCGAACCCTCGGCCAGCACGCTGCCCAGATCGAAACACACCATCCGGTCGGAGATGGACGAGACCACGGGGATGTTGTGCTCGACGATGACAAGGGTCACGTGCTCGCGGTCGCGCAGATCGACGAGCAACTCCCCGAGCACTTCGCTCTCGCGCTGCGCGACGCCCGCCGTCGGTTCGTCCAGGAAGAGAAGCTCCGGTCCGTGGGCGATCGCACACGCGAGCTCGAGGATCCGTCGAGTCCCCGTCGACAGCTCGGAGAGGAACGAATCGCGGTACGGCTCGAGGCCGGTCGACGCGAGCACTTCGTCGACGCGCTCCCACACCGCTCGTTCGGAATCGACGACGCTCATCCCGCGGAAGGCACACGCGAGCGGTTCACGCACCTCGACGTGACGATCGAGGGCGACCGCGATCGCTTCGCGAACCGTGAGCGACGACCACATGCGCGCGTCCTGGAACGTACGTCCGAGGCCGCGCTCCGCGAGCTCCGACGGACGAAGCCCCGTGATGTCCTCGCCCTGGAAGTAGAGACGGCCGTTGTCCGGCGGCAGGAAGCCCGAGCAGACGCCGATGAACGTCGACTTCCCCGCGCCGTTCGGGCCGATGATCCCGAGGATCTCGCCCGCGGTGACGTCGAGCGTGACATCGTCCACGGCGAAGACGCCGCCGAAATGCTTCCCGACGGAATCGGCCGAGAAGATGACGTCGCCGGAACGTCGAACGCGCGACGCGACCTTGTCGGGACGACGCAGGAACACGGCTCGCGCAAGATCCGGGCGGGACATCAACCGTTTCATCGAACCCGTGAATCGGACGCGGCCCTTCTCGAGGAACACCGCGACCTCGGCGAGTCGCGCCGCGACGTTCAACGACTGCTCGACGACGAGGAGCGTCACGCCGTCACGCCGCAGTTGGTCGACGACATCGACCAGCTGCGTGACGACGCTCGGCGCGAGTCCGATCGAGAGCTCATCGATCATCAGCAAACGCGGCCGACAGAGCAGCGCTTGCGCGAGCGTGAGCATCTGTTGCTCGCCGCCGGAAAGTGATGCCGCCATCTGCGTCGAACGATCGCGAAGGACCGGGAAGAGCTCGAACACGCGCTGCAGGCCGGTCTCGAGATCCTGCTTGTCCTTGCGGCGAAGCCAACCCGCCATGCGCAGGTTCTCCGCAACCGTGAGCGACGGGAAAACGCCGCGACCTCCGGGCACCATCACGATCCCCGCGCGCAGGCGCTGTTCCGGCCCCCATCCGGTGATGTCTTGTCCGTCGTAGAACACCTTCCCGGACGTAACCGGAAGCACACCGGACAGCGCGCGCAGCAGCGTCGACTTCCCCGCGCCGTTCGTGCCGAGCAACGACGACGGCTCGAACTCGGCGAGATCCATGTCGATGCCGAACATCACCTGTAAGCCGCCGTATCCCGCGTCGACGCCGCGGCACGAAACGAACCCGCTCGGTTCCGCGGTGATGCGCGACACGGGTTCGGTGACATCAGCGCTGCCACCCGCGGTCGGTTGCGGCAACTCGATGCCCTTGCGGCGGACGAGACGCGCGATGAGGCGGTCGCGGATGTTGTAGAGGATCTCGCCGAGACCGCCCGGAACGACCATCAACAGGAACAACAGTCCGGCTCCCGACGCGAGGAGCTCGCCCGTCGAGCCGAGGAAGTTCTGCACCGCATACACGTAGGCGGCTCCGAGGAGCGCCCCGGGGATGGAGCCGAGTCCGCCGACGACGACCGCTGTGAACACTTCGATGGACAGGATCGGGTTGAAGCCCGAGAACCCGATGCCGCGGCTCGCGATCACGTAGATGCCGCCGGCGAGACCGGCGAGCGCGCCGGAGAACGCGAACGCAAAGAGCTTCGTCCGCGTGGGATCGACGGCGTGCGCGGCCGCGGCGGACTCGTTGTCGCGGACGGCGATGATCGCGCGTCCGGCGCGGCTGCGGCGCAGGTTCGCGGTCAAGAGGATGGCACCGCTGAGTGCGACGAACGCGAAATAGAACAGGTTGCGTATATCGCCGAGGTCGAACCGCCTGAGCAATAGCGGCGGCGAGACCGACCGCGGATCGAGCGACGGAAAGTACCCCGAGTTCAAGACGAACGTCGACACGGGCACGGCGAACGCGAGCGTCGTTGCCGCGAGGAAGAGACCGCGGATGCGGAGTGCGGGAATACCGACGAGTAGAGCCGCGACCGCACCGGCGACGGCCGACAGCGCGAGCGAGATGAAGAGATCGGCGTTCTGGTGGACGAGAAGGCTCCCCGTCACGGCCGCGCCGACACCAACGAACGCGAACTGCCCGAGCGAGATCTGTCCCGACCAGCCCGCCAGCACTACAAGCGAGATGGCGATGATCCCGTACATGACCATGTACGTCAGCAGGATCGTCGTCGACGCGTTCACCAACCACGGCAGCGCGAGCAGCACAGCCGCCGCGATGACCGGGACGGCGATGCGAGCGACGCGAACCTCGCGCAGTGCAGCAACGGCTACGGGGATCGGGCGCACTTCGTGGACCGCGGCGAAGCGTCCGAGATCTCCGTCGTCGCCGCGCGCGGAGCCGCGACGCTGGAGGAGCAGCGCGACCAGGATCACCACGAACAGCGCGACATCGACCACGGCGGAACGGGGGTAGTTCCAGAACACGACCTGCTCGAATACACCGATGCCGAGCGCCGCGGCGATGGCGGTTCCGAGTCGGTCCATGCGCGCGATGACGGCCGCCGCGAGTGGGGCAAGCAAGAGCGAAGGTCCACCGATCACGCCGAGATTCGGCCCTTTGATCGGTGCAGCGAGGATCAGTCCGAGGCCGGACAGCCCCCCGGCGACCATCCATGTGATCGTGGAGAGGCGGCGCACCGGGATGCCGAGGAGCGTCGCTCGCTCGCCGGAGTCGGCGGCGGCGCGGATCGCGATACCGACGTCGCTCCGGTACAGGAACCATCCGAGCGCCGCGAGCACGACGGGGACAACGGCCATCGCCACGACGTCGTCACCGTGGAACGTGATCGGCCCGATCCCGAAGGTGACGTGAAGTGGGCCGTGGAACGTCGACGTCGGCTTCAGCTTCTTGAAGAGGGACGGCAATCCGATCTCGAGGCCACCGAGGATCTGCAAGAGACCGATGGTTGCGACCGTGAGGATCAGTCGGGGTGCCTCGTCGAACCGTTTCACGACGACCATGTCGATCACCGCGCCGGTCACGACCGCCGCGACGAGCCCACCGACCACCGCTACGAAGTACGGAAGATGGAACGCGATCACGCCGAGCAACGCGATGACGCCGGCCAGTCCACCGAGCTCCACCTGCGCGAAGTTGATGATGCGATTCGCGCGGTAGATGAGGACGAGGCCCATCGCCGTCAGGGCCTCGAGGGAGCCGAGCACGAGACCGAGCACGACGACACCCACCGGCAATCCGTTCGGCAGCAGAGCGGCGGCGATCGGCCAGAGGGCGAGGACCGCAACGGCGACGGCAACGCGACGGGGCGCGCGCCGCGACGCGAACGCGCCGGAAACGCTACGCAGGTTCACTTGAAGCAGGCGACCTGCCCGGTCCCCCACGCGCTCGCCTGCGAGAGATCGAAGGGCAGGAACTTCCCACCGTCGCACCCGGCGTAGGCGCCTTTACTCCCGTTGAAATTGCTGGTCGCGTTGAAATTGAACCAGGCCATGGGCGCGGACACGATCGGGCTGTAGTGCTGGGGCGCCCACTGCAGAGTGCCGGCCGGTCCGCTGATCGTGCCCATGCCGAACCACCCCTTCTGGAAGGTCTGCGGGTTGAGATTCGGCCCGGCTTCCTGGAGCGCGTCGTACATGAGGAGCAGAACGCCGTACGCGACCGCGTAATACGGACTCTGCGGCTCGGCGTGCGGGTTCGCGAGCTTGAAGACCTTGTATGCCTCGTCCTGACTCTTCGGCGGGTAGGCACCGCCGATCACGACGGCATGGTCCCACTGATCCTTCGGGAGATCTTGCGCTTGCGCGTCGCCCCATCCGGGCGTCCACCATTCGGGGTGGTAACTCTGCCCGTCGGCGGCGTTCGTCAGCGTGATCGGGAAGATCGGGTCGCAGTAACAGAGCACCGTCGAAACGCTCGCGGCCTTCAGCTGCGCCGACACGCTCGCGGACTCCTGCCCCATCTCCGCAACGTTGAGCGTGTAGGAGATCTCTTTCGCGAGACTGACGCCGCACTGCGACTTCAGCGTGCTCTTGATGTACGCGCCGATGTCCTTGTACTCGGGGTTGTCGGGATGGACGAGGCCGAAGACCCGGTTCCTCGCCTTGTAGATCGCATCGCCGGCGAAGCTCGCCTTCATCTTCGCCATCCGCTGGCAGACCATATTGATGACCCAGTTAGCGGTGCCCGTTCCGGTCGGGAGCGCCGAGTACCAATACGGCTGCCGCTCGACGTACCACTTCTGCGGGAACCCCACGGGGTCGAGCGTGATCATCTTTCGGTCCGCGATCGCCTGCCAGAAGGGGTACGACCCCTTCAGCGGGAACGTGGAGTCGACGAACCCGTTGTTGTCGTAGGCCGTTTGCGCATCGGATGCGGCCTGGCCGTTGTCGAGGCCTTGGTCCTCGTTGAGGTAGTCGCCCTTGCCCGTGTACTGGAAGAGCTGGACCTGACGGCCGTACAGCTCGAACTGCTTGTTGAAATAGGTGATGTACGTCTGGAGATCGGCGAGGTACTTCGTGTCGTCCAGGTTCGCCTTGCCGAGGGCAGCGTTCACGGCCGTGTCCTGCGCCGAGTGGTCGACGCGATAAAACGAGATGATCTTGTCGTTCGTCACTCCGCGGTACGTCTTCCCACCGTTGTTCCCGCTGTACTTCGGCTCGCAGAGCGGCGCGTAGTGCGTCCACGTGACCTGACGCACACCCGGCCCGCATTCCAGTCCACTTCGCGTGATACCACGCGTCCCGGCCGCAACGGGGATCGTGATCGGCCCGCCGCCGTTCGACGCCGAGGAACCCTTCGACGAGGACGTCGTTCCGCCGTTCGAGGAAGAAGAACCGGACGACGTCGACCCACCGGACGAAACCGACCCTCCGGCCGAACCCGTATCCGTCGATCCGGAGTTCGCGCCGCCGGCCGACGTGAGGTTCGAGTTCTGCGACCGTGACGGCATCAGCGTCGCGATGAGGATCAGGACGATGAGCGCGCCGAGGAAGGGCGCGTACCGTCGCGCCAAACGGCCGATGTACGTCCGGACGATCGCTTCGATATCGGCGGGCCCGAGTGGTTGACCCGGCTCGCTCATATGTTTCCTCCCCGAACGGTTCGCAGACGATACCTCAGACGGAAAACGACACAGTGCCCGCCGAAGGTCCGGCGTACTAATCTGCGTCGATGCCCGAACTCGACTTCGAGATAACGCCGGAGCCCTCCGAGGAGGATCGCGACGCGATCCTCGCGGCGGTACGAGAGGTGCTGCGACAGCAGGAGGGATACGTCCGCCCATCGACGTGGCGGCTCGCGGGTTGGACGGGGCAGCGCGTCGGTGTGCTCGACCTCGCTCTCGGCGCCGGCCGGCGCTGGACGCTGTCGAATCGGCTCGACCTCGGTGGACGGATCTTCCCCGGCCTGAACGGCCGTGGGGACGCGAAGTAATAGAAGGAGGAAGCAAGCGTGACGCAGGACATCTCAGGCGCGCCCGATCGCAACCTCGCGATGGAGCTCGTTCGCGTGACGGAGGCCGCCGCGCTCGGCGCCGGGCGATGGGTCGGACGCGGCAACAAGGAAGCGGCCGACCAAGCCGCCGTCGACGCGATGCGGCTCATGCTCTCGACCGTGAGCGTGAAAGGAACGGTCGTCATCGGCGAAGGCGAGAAGGACGAAGCCCCGATGCTCTTCAACGGTGAGGAGATCGGTGACGGCACGGGGGCCGAGGTCGACGTCGCGGTGGATCCGATCGACGGCACCGGACTCACCTCGCGCGGCCAGGGCAACGCCGTCTCCGTCGTGGCGCTCGCCGAGCGCGGGACGATGTTCGACCCCGGTCCCTGCGTCTACATGGACCAGCTCGTCTGCGGGCGCGAAGCGGCGGACCACGTCGACCTCGACGCACCA
>JAICYB010000047.1 GCA_025934435.1 Actinomycetes bacterium
GCGAAGACGACACCGCTCACGGAGAGCCAGGCCTTCGGCAACCGATCACCGATCAGCCCGAGGACGAACACACCGAGACCCATCCCGGTACCGAGCGCGGCGACGATCCCACCGAACGCGCCGGCGCCCTTGTGCAGCACGCTCGAGGCGTACGGGGAGCCGAGGGAGAACACCACGGCGCCGCCGGCGAGCGCGACGGCTATCGATCGCATGATGCGGGACACCTCGCTGCGCTCCCGCAGGTAGCGCAAACCTTCGACGAGCTCTTCCCACAACACACCGAGACGCACCGGACGTTTCTCTCGCGGCACGGACGGTGCACGCATGCGCGAGACGATCGTCGCCGACGCGAGGAACGTCGCCATGTCGATCCACAGCGCGAGGTTCTCGCGGTTGAGATTCATCGAGTGGAACGCGGCGACGTGGGCACCGAGGAAGGTCGCGACGCCGACGAGCGCGGTGAACGCAAGTCCGCCGAGCGGGAAGACGCCGTACGTCGTGAACAGCGCGAGCGAATTCGTCGCGAGCAGCAAGCGCTTCGGTACGAGGTTCGGGATGAGGGCGTCTTTGGCCGGCATCCACACGAGCGTCGCGACCTCGAGGAAGAACGTGATCACGTACAGCGTGAAGACCGAACGCACGAACGGCACCATCGCGATCAGACACGCGCGCATGATGTCGGCGGCGATCATCGCCTTGCGTTTGTCGATGCGATCGAGGACGACGCCGGCGAGCGGTCCGACGAGGAACGCCGGAAGGACGCGCGAGATCATCAATCCGGCGATCGACAACGGGTTGCCGTGCGACAGACGGTCGGTGATCGACAACAAGGCGAACAGACCGATCCAGTCGCCGATCGACGAGATCGTCATCGCGATCCACAGGCGACGGAAGTTCCGGAGCCGGAGCACGACGGCGTACGGCGACCTGCCGGGGTGCTCGATGAAGTCCGCTTCGGGGACCGCGGGGACCGGCACGAAGGGCGCGGACTCCGGCATCGCTTGCTGCGATTCGCCTCCGCCGGCGTCCGGGGTCGGTTCCGCCACGACCCTTAGTTCCCTACTCGGACGTCGGAGCGCCCGTGGTCGCCGGTTCGGTCGCTTGCGCGTGGCCGCACGAGAGGCACACGCCGCCTTTCTCTTCGTCCGGCATCATCGTGCCCCCGCACTTCGGGCACGGATCGTCCATCGGACGGGTCCAGAGCGCGTAGTCGCATTCCGGGTAGCGCGTGCAGCCGTAGAACGGTTTGCCGCGCTTCGTCCGGCGCTGCGACAGCTTTCCCTCTCCGCACTTCGGACATTTTCCGCCGATCGTTTTCGATCTGACGAACTTGCAGTCCGGGTAGCGGGAGCAACCGAGGAATTCGCCGTAGCGTCCGTGGCGAAGGAGCATCGGCGCGCCGCACTCGTCGCACTTCTCGCCGGGAACCTCTTGGGGCTCGGGACGCTCCTTCCCGTCGACCTGACGGGTGCCTTTGCAGTCCGGATAGTTCGCGCAGGAGAGGAACTTCCCGTAGCGGCCGAGCTTGACCAGCATCGGTCCCCCGCACTTCGGACATAGCTCGTCCGTCGTCTCCTTGATGAGATCGTCACGCGTGATCTCTTTTTCTTTCTTCTCGAGCAGCCGCTCGAAGGGATCGTAGAAGGTGCGCAGAACCTCGGGCCAGTCTTTGTGCCCGCGCGCGATCTCGTCGAGCTCTTCTTCCATGTCGGCCGTGAACTTGAGGTCGACGATCTGCGGGAAGTGTTCGACGAGGAGGTCGGTGACGACCATGCCGGTGTCCGTCGGGAAGATGCGCCGCTGATCGACCGTGATGTATTCGCGGTCGACCAGCGTCGACAAGGTGGCCGCGTAGGTCGACGGGCGTCCGATGCCGTTCTCTTCGAGCGCCTTGACGAGGCTCGCTTCCGTGAATCGCGGGGGCGGCTGTGTGAAGTGCTGCGCCGGGATGATGTCGACGAGATCGAGCATCTGACCTTCGGCGAGATCGGGGAGCCGTCCTTCGGCTTCGTCCTCTTCGTCGTCACGGCCTTCGCGGTAGACGACGAGGAAGCCGTCGAACAGCATCACGCGACCGGTCGCGCGCAGCAGGTGCCCATTCTGATCAGGGGCACCGATGTCGACGGACGTCTGATCGAACATCGCTTCGTTCATCTGACACGCGATCGTGCGCTCCCAGATGAGCCGGTACAGGCGCTGCTGGTCGGGCTCGAGGTAGCGCGCGACGTCGTCCGGGTGTCGCGCGGCATGCGTCGGACGGATCGCTTCGTGCGCTTCTTGCGCGCCCTTCTTCGAACGGAACGAGCGCGCTTTCTCGGGCAGGTACGTTTCGCCGTAGCGCGTCTTGATGAGTTCGCGGATCTCTTCGACAGCGGACGGAGCGAGATGCACGGAGTCGGTTCGCATATAGGTGATGAGGCCGATCTGACCTTCAGGCCCGAGCTCGACCCCTTCGTAGAGCTGCTGCGCGATGACCATCGTCTTGCGGGCGGAGAAGGAAAGCTTGCGCGCGGCTTCCTGCTGCAGCGTCGACGTGATGAACGGACGCGGAGGGTTCTGCTTCTGCTGCCGCTTGCGAACGGCGTCGACGCGGTAGGTGCCGGCGGCACGGATCGCTTCGACGTGACGCGTCGCATCGTCGGAGCTGCCGATCTCGATCTTCTCGCCGGCGACCGAGTGCAGCGACGAGGAGAAGCGCTGCTTGTCGTCCTGCGTCTCGAACGGAACCTCGATCGTCCAGTACTCGACGGGCACGAATGCTTGGATCTCGCGTTCACGATCGACGACGAGGCGGAGCGCGACGGACTGCACCCGTCCGGCGGAGAGACCTCTCCGGACCTTCTTCCACAGCAGCGGCGACAGCTTGTAGCCCACGAGACGGTCGAGGACGCGGCGCGCCTGGTAGGCGTCGACGAGTGGCTTGTCGATGTCGCGAGGGTGGCGGAAGGCTTCGGCGATCGCCTCCGGTGTGATCTCGGCGAACACGACGCGACGGACCCGCGCGTCGACGCTGCCGTTCGCGAGCCCGATGGCGTAGACGACGTGCCAGGCGATGGCTTCGCCCTCGCGGTCGAGGTCGGTCGCGAGCCAGACCTGGTCCTTGCGCTTCGCCGCGGACTTCAGCTCGGAGACGACCTTCGCGCTCCCCTTGAGGATCTTGTAGGTCGGCTCGAAGGCCTTCTCGGTGTCGACGCCGAGCCCGCCGGACTCCGGCAGGTCGCGGACGTGGCCGAACGACGCCTTCACCGTGACGGCGCCGTCGAGCACGGGCTCGAGGTAGCGGACGAGCGTCTTCGCCTTCGTCGGCGACTCGACGATGACGAGGTGGCCGCCGGCCGGGCCGGACGAACCCCCGTTCGAGCGAGGCGCGGCCTTCTTCCGCGCGGCGGGCTTCTTCTTCCGCGCGGCGGGCTTCTTCTTCTTGGTGGCTTCTTCGGTCACAACAGTTCCGTCCTCATTAAAGGAAGCTCGCGGTAGGATACGTCGCCCTCGCGACGGTTGGGTCTACCCGCTTCCTTATGCAAGCAGCGATCGAACACTTCGTCCAACACTTCGGCTACCTCGCCGTCTTCCTCCTGATGGTGCCGGAGAGCGCCTGCATACCGATCCCCTCCGAGGTCACGATGGCCTTCGCCGGCTTCTTCGCGGCCCACGGGACCCTCAACCTCTGGGTCGCGGGAGTCGTCGGCGCCCTCGCGAACCTCGCCGGCGCCCTCATCGCCTACGCCGTAGGCGCCACGGGGGGCCGGGCGTTCGTCCTGCGGTGGGGGCGGTTCGTCCGTCTGAACCCCCATCATCTCGACCGGGCCGAGGCCTGGTTCCGGAACTTCGGGGACAAAGCGGTCTTCTGGAGCCGGATGATCCCCGTCGTTCGAACCTTCATCTCCCTCCCGGCGGGGGCCGCGCGGATGGAACTCAAGCGATTCAGCCTCTATTCCTTCCTCGGCTCCCTGCCCTGGACGATCGGGCTCGCGCTCGGCGGCTACGAGCTCGGAAGGAACTGGACGAAGCTCGCCCACAACGTGGAGCTCGTCTCGATCCTCGTCGCCGTGCTCGTCGTCGCCATCGCGTTCCTGCTCGCGATGCGCGCCCGGCGCCGGAAGGCGAAGGCCGAGGCTTAGAGGTCGATCTCGGCGGCGACCAGCTGGAGGCCTTCGATGCCGAGGCCGATGAACTCGTCCAGCTCGAGTCCGATCCCATCGGTGACGCCCGTGATGTCCTCGCGGGCGACGCCGGGCGCGAAGGCCTTGTCCTTGAGCTTCTTGCGAACCGAGCCGACCTTCATGCCGTTCGCCTTATCAGGACGTACGAGCGCGCAGGCGACCAGCAGTCCGCTCAGCGCATCGGCGTGGACGATCGCTTTCGACATCAGATCCGTCTGGTACTCGGGGTGCGCATGGGCAAGAGCAGCATTCGCGACACGCTCGTCGACACCGGCTTCGCGCAGCCATGATGCGGAGACGTGGCCGTGGCGCTCTAGATCGTCGTGCGTCTGGTCCTGGTCGAGGTCGTGGAACAACCCGGCCAGGGCCCACAGCTCCTCGTCCTCGCCGAAATGGCGCCCGAGGCGACGCATCAGGCCCTCGACGGAGATGAGGTGGCGGACGGTCGTGTCCTTCTCCGTCTTCTCGCGCACGAACGCGATCGCATCGTCCCTGTTCACGCTCCGCGCAGCCTAGTCGCTTGACGCATCGCGTCGTCCGCGTGAGGGTGGACACAGTGCGGACGGTACGTCGCATCTCCCTCGCATTCCCCGTCGTCTGTGTGCTGAGCGTCCTTCCGGTCGCGCAGCTGCCGACGATGCCTCGCGTCGCGCTGCACGCGCTTGCCGCGAAGTCGAGTGCCGTGCTCGAGGCGCCGGGCGACTTCCGGATGGCCGGCGTCTCCTGGGACCGGTCCTCGCCCGCTCCGACCAACATCCGCATGCGCACGAGCACGAACGGCAAGCGCTGGACGTCCTGGACGAAGCTCGGCATCACGGACACCGTCACCGGAGCGCACACGACCGAGCCCGTGTGGGTCGGGCATGCGCGCTTCGCCGAGATCCGCTACGACGGCCACCACGCGAAGAATGTGAAGATCGACGTCATCGACCCCGGTGCGAACCCGACGGCACCGCTCACGTCGGCCGAGGCCGCGCCGGGCATGCCATCGATCATCACGCGGGCGCAGTGGGGGGCGGACGAAAGCATCAGGAAGAAGCCGCCGCACTACGCGGAGCCGTTGCAGATGGTCTTCATCCACCACACGGCGACGTCGAACTCGTACGCGTCGTCGGATTCCGCCGCGATCGTGCGGTCGATCTACGTCTATCACGTGAAAACGAACGGCTGGGACGACATCGGCTACAACTTCCTCGTCGATCGGTACGGCCAGATCTTCGAAGGGCGGTACGGCGGCATGACCAGGTCGGTCATCGGTGCGCACACCCTCGGGTTCAACTCGCACAGCGCCGGGATCTCACTCATCGGGACGTTCAACTCGGCATCGCCGACGAGCGCGATGATCTCGTCGGTCGAGAAGCTCGCGGCGTGGCGGATGGACGTTGCACACATCTTCCCCGGCGGGACGACACCGATGACATCGGGCGGCAACCCGCGCTACCCGGCGGGCCGGCGCGTCACCCTCCACACGATCTCCGGACACCGCGATGTGTACGACACCGACTGTCCCGGTCAGCTGGCGTACAACCTCTTGCCGCAACTGCGTTCCGTCGTGACGGGCATCGGTGATCCGAAGATCTACTACCCGGCCGCGACTCCGTCGGTCGTCACGCCGAACGCGGACGGGATCAACGATTTCCCGAAGGTCTCGGCGCGCTTCTCGTCGACGGTGTCGTGGACGGAGTCCGTCGTTTCGTCCGGCAAGACGTGGTTCAGCTCGAGCGGTTCGGGGACGTCGTTCTCGAACTCGTGGAACGTGAAGGATCCATCCGGCAATCTCGCGCCCGCAGGCACGTATTCGCTGCAGATCAGCGCACACAACGGGCACGGTTCGGTTTCGACGTCGGTACCGATCAGCGTCGTCCGGTTCCCGTCGACGACGCGGAACGTCGCCGAACGCGTACCGAGCGGCTCGAAGACGTGGCAATGGAATCTGCGCGACGCGAACTCCGCCGGCGCGCCCGACGACACGTTCAACTACGGCAACCCGCAGCTCGGCGATTACCCCGTCGTCGGCGACTGGGACGGGAACGGTTCGCAAACGATCGGCGTGGTTCGTCCGGATGCGAACGGTCACTGGGTCTGGTACCTACGGAACTCGAACAGCGCCGGCAGTCCGAGCATCACGCCGTTCGCGTACGGGAGCGCGCGATCGGGCGACTTCCCCGTCGCCGGCGACTGGGACGGGAACGGATCGTGGACGATCGGCGTCGCGCGGCCGAACGGGGGGAACATCGAGTGGCTGCTGCGCAACGCGAACGGCGCGGGCAGTCCCGACGTGTCGTTCGACGAAGGCACGACCGATTTCGGCTACCCGGTCACCGGCAACTTCGACGGCAGCGGCGGCGCGACGGCGGGCTACGCGGCCGTCCATCCGGCGAACCCGCACTGGGCGTGGAACCTCCCGACGGCGAACGGCACGGCGGACGCGACACCGATGGAGTACGGGAACATCGGCCTCGGCGACCGGCCGATCGCCGGTGACTGGGACGGGAACGGGACGGCGTCCGCCGGTGTCACGCGGCCCGACTCCTCAGGCCACTGGACCTGGCTGCTCACGAACCCGACGCTGCTCGGGACGACGAGCGCGCCCGCCTTCAGCTACGGGAACGTGCGGACCGACATCCCGATCTCCGGCGATTGGACGGGGGGCGGGGCGACGACGCCGGGCGTCGTCCGAGGCGGTTAGGTCCGCGTCACCGTCGTCTTGTTCGTCTTCGACGCCCACGTGATGTAGCCGTGCTCGAAGTTGGCGCGGCGTCCACCTGAGATCGCGAAGACATCGGAAAGCGGCATGCCGAGATCGGTGCCGGCTTTCCGCGTCGCGTCGTAGCGCGACAGGATCGGCCCCCAGATCCAGAAGACCTTCGACGTCGAGGTGTTGTCGAAGATGCGGCCGTTCGAGAAGTCCTGCGCGGTTCCTCGTGCCGTCCCGGACAGATCGCGCCAAGTGTAGACGCCCGATGACTGCGGGAATCCCGGCGCGCAGTTCAGCGAATCCCACTTCACGCGGATATCACCGTAGATCGCGTGCGAGAGAAGCGTCGAACGCAAGCCGAGCAGCGATTCGAACGTGTTGCCGTCGATCCGCGCCGTCGACGTCGAACCGCGGACGGTTATACCGCCGTGCGTCGAGTCGATCACGCGCAACATGCGACCCGACACACCGCGCGGCGGGATGACCGTCAGTTGCTGCACCTGGCCCGTCTTGTATCCACCGGCCGCGAGGCGCTGCGCGATCTGGTCGCCGTCCATCGTGACCGTCCAGTTCGAGTTGGGATCGTCACCGTTCGCCCAGTCGCCGGGATCGCACGAACCACGGAGGTATGAGAGCGCGGTACCACCGAAGACGTTCTCGTTGTTCTCGGTGTAGCCGCCGTCGGACGCGGAATAGAAGGCTTGGATGAGCTTGCCGTTGTAGGTCGAGACCTGACCCTTCGTCGAGTTCACTGCGGTGACCCATCGCGACACCTCTTGCGCGACGCCGACGTATGCCTGATCGAGCGTCGACGCGTAGAGGCCGCAGTTGCATCCCGCGCGGTTCTGTCCGAGTCGCGAGACCTTCTCGGCGGCGTAGGTTCGTCCGGCGATCGCCTGCGCCTTCAGCGCTTCCATGTTCCACGCCGACGGCATCTCGCCGAGCCCGTACAGGTATCGCTCGAAGGGGATGATGAGGATTCCGCGTAGGTTGCCGCCGGAAAGGTCGAAATCGATCCGTCCGTGCTTGTACGTGTAGCCGGTTTCCTTCACGGACAGCTGCGTCGTGTGGTTCTCGTAGTACACGGTGACCGGCGGCGTCGTCGTGAACGACGGCGCGCCGCTGCCGTCGAGCACTTGGATCTCGTTCGTCCCGGTGATCGGCTTGAGCGTCCACGTCTGGCCGCTTGCGGCCGTCGCCCGAGTCGCGCCGGTGTGGTCGTCGAGGTCGAAGGGGCCATTGCCCGTCAGGTGGATCGCGGGCTGGTTCTGGATGAGTCCGACGCGGATGGTCCCGGGCAGCGTCGGCGTCCCCAGGGCCGTCCCGGCATAGAAGTGCGCGAGGATCTGCTTACCCGTCGCACCGCCGTCGGCGAGGCCCTTCGCGCCCCACTGCGACATGCCGACGCCGTGCCCCCAGCCCCGTCCGCCGATGGCGAACGACGGGCCCGCTGCGGCGGCGCCGGGGGCCGGGACGATCGCGAGGGCGACGAACACCGCCGCTGAGATGGCTCTCTTCATGGCTCGCTCGATGGCTCGCTCGATGGCTCGCTTGGTGGGTCGCTTGATGGCTCGCTTGACGGCTCGTTTGATGGCTCGCTTGATAACAACAGGCATCAATATAGGACGCTTTCAACAGACGGCCGTGACACCTGGGGAAGGGCTCACATCATGCATCGGCCCACCGACAAGGCGGCGTGAGGCGGCCCGATCAGACGTGGATGGGCCGGGCGACGCCGACGGTCACGACCGTATCGGCGGGCTTGTTCCCCGTGATGGGAGCCCAGTGACCGACGATCGGGATGTCCGTCGTCTTCGTGTTCCCGTACTTGAACGGCGTGATCGTCGGAGCGCCGGTCGAGTTCTGGTCGCGGAGCTCCCAGGCCCAGTAGCCGTCCCACCAGACGCGCACCACGCCGATCGTGGTCGTTCCGTCGCCGTTCCAGTCGCCGACGATCGGTGCGTCCTTGTTGTTCACACCGCCGTACTCGAATCCGGGGATGTCGCCTTCCGTCCCGTCGTGGTTGTTGTTGAGATCCCAGACCCAGTGGCCGTTGTCCTGATCGATGTTGATCGTCGCGACGCCTTGCCCGTTCGCCTTCACGCCGTCCCAATCACCGTTCGTCGCGACGGCGAGGGGTCCGAGGTCGAAGCCCCAGATGAACGTGATGTTCGGCGGACCGGACGAGTTCGAGTTGCGCAACAGCCACGTGATGTTCCCGGCGTCGTCGACGCGCGCTACGCCCGGCGTGAACGTCCCGTTGCCGTCCCAGTCCCCGATGAGCGGGACGTCCGTATTCGCATTGCCGTAGACGAACTGCACCTGCGGCGTGTTCGCGTGCTGGGTGTTGTTGAGCAGCCAGAGCATGTGTCCGGTGCTGTCTTCGCGAACCACACCGATGGTCCACACGCCGTCGCCGTTGAAGTCGCCGGCCAGCGGAAGATCGCCGAGCTGCGGGTTGCCGTAGGTGTAGGAGTACGTCGGTGCGCCGGCGCTGTTCGAGTTACGGAGCAAGAACTCCCAGCGGTTGGGCTTCGTGCTGGACTTGGAAGCCGTCGCAGCGGTCTTCGCCGACGTGAGCGCGAACGGCTTGATCGCGATGCGCGTGCTCGCCGCGTGTGCGGGCAGCGGCACGAGGATCCCGGCGAGCAGCGCGACGAATCCGAGCGATCCGATGATCCTCTTCACGAGAACTCTCCTCCGGTGATGCTCCCCCGCATCGCCCCCATCGTAGAACCCCTCACAAGGGTTCAGCGCTCGTAGACGCGCCGGTAGGAGGCCGTCATGGCCTCCGACGACAACCCTTCGCTGTCGCGCTTCGCGTTCGCGCCGAGGCGACGGCGAAGATCGGCGGACGACGCGAGCTCGGCGAGTCGCCGCCCGAGCTCCCCGACCGCGCCCGGCTGGACCAGGAACCCGTTCTCCCCGGTTCTGACGAAGTCCCTCGGTCCGCCCGAATCGGTCGCGATGACGGGCAGCCCGAAGGCCATCGCTTCGACGATCGCGATGCCGAAGCCCTCGTGCATCGACGGCTGGCAGAAGACGTCGGCCGACGCGAGTCGCAGATCGCGCGCGCCGTCGTCGATGTCACCGGCGAACGTGATGCGCCGTCCCGTCTGCTTCGCGAGCACTTCGAGCCGTGCGCGCTCCGGCCCGTCCCCGACGACCTCGAGACGCGCATGCGCGGGTGCGGCACGCATCGCTTCGATCAACACGTCGATCGCTTTTCGCGGGACGAGACGCGCGGTCGTCACGACGACGAAGTCGTCCTCACTCCACCCGAGCGCCGCGCGGTCGCGCTCCGGCATCGGACGAGGCTCGACGCCGCATCCGATCACCTCGATGTCGCCTCGTCCGCTCAACGCGTCGGCGCGGGAAGCGATGTCACTCGAGATCGCGACGACCGCGTCCGCGGAACGGATGATGCGGCGCGTGACGGCGCGCAGCGGAGCGAAACGGTCGGGCGAGAATCTGCGCGAAGGATCGTGCACGTCCGCGCCGATCACCGTGAGCACATGCGGGACGCGGTAGTACCGCGCCGCGTACATCCCCGCGGGCCCCGACGGGATCGCGAAGAACGTGTGCACGACGTCCGGCCGGAAGCCTTTCAACAGCGGGAAGCCGCGGATCCGCGCCGACGGCGGGAACGTCGCGAGCGAGATCGGTGACGCGCGCTGCTTCTCGCTTCGTCCGACGACCGGAACGCGCACGACACGAACGCCGTCTTCGATCGCGTCGACCGGCAACTGTTTCGTCCCCGTCGTGAGGACGACGACGTTCGCGTCCGGCGCCAGTCCGCGGGCGAGGCTCCGCGTGAGGATGCCGCCGCCGCCGCCGAGGGGCGGGTACTCGTAGTCGATGATGAGAACGGAATCGACGCTCAGATCCGCCGGCCCGATAGGAGCATCGTGATCGAGAGCGCACGGAGGCCGGGCACTTTCGGCATCGTCCGGTCGACGTAGTCGAAGACTCGCTCGAGCCGCTTCGGCTGCGGCGGGGTGTACAGCACGGGCGTGACGGTGATGTCCGTGACACCGGCGGACGATGCCCACTCGGCGAGGCGCCGCGGATTGATCTTGAAGGTGTTCCACTCTTCGCGCACCGAGGCCGAATACACGAGCACCGTGGGGTACTTCCAGTTCGGTTCCATGAGGGCGACGCGTCCGCCGGGACGGACCACTCGCGCGACTTCGCGAACGCCCTGCGCCGGATCCTGCAAGTGATGGAGCGTCGCCGCGCAGAACGCCGCATCGAACGAACCGTCGGGGAACGGGAGCCGTTGCGCGTCACCGACCGTGAGCCGGACGCGGTCTCCCCATGCGGCCACCCGCTGCTTCGCGATCGCGAGCATCGGGACCGACACATCGAGTCCGCAGTACGTCGTCGACGTCCGTTCGAGGAACCAGTGCGCGTGCAGACCCGTTCCCGTCCCTACTTCGAGGACGGAACCCGTCGATGACGACGTGACACCGAGCGCGTCCGAGATCGCCTGGATCTTCTTGAAGTGGTTGCGATTCTCGCGCTGCCCCATCGACCAGAAGGAACGGTCGTAGGAATCCGCCTTCCGGACATAGAAATCGATCTGCCGTTGCAGCCCGCCCTCGGCCGGCGTGGTCATGACTTGTGAGCGTACGACAGGCCGGCGGCCTATCGTTCGAGGGATGGCGGAACCGAAGGCCAAGAAGACGTGGTCACGCCTGCTTCGCTACGCGATCGGCATCGCGCTGCTTGCGCTGCTGATCTGGCGGAGCGGCGTGGGATCACTCAGGCATGTCGTCGCCTCGGCGGATCCGGCGTTCGTCGCCATCGCGTTCGTGATGATCCTGCTCGGGGCCGTCGTCAGCGTCTTCCGCTGGGACGTGTTCCTGAAAGAGATCGGCCACGTCGACACGTTCGGCCGGCTCGCACGTCTGTACGCCGCCGGTCTCTTCTTCAACTCGCTCCTCCCGACGGGCATCGGCGGGGACGTGTTCAAGGCCGTGCGCGTTCGCCGGCAGGACGAAACCGTCGGGCCGATGGTCGCGTCACTCGTCCTCGATCGCGTCGCCGGGTTCCTCGGGCTGGCGATCCTCGGCGTCGTGGCAACGCTCGCCCGGCTCGCGACGGGCGACCACGCGCCGGTCGTGCTCGCGGCGGGAGCCGTCAGCCTCGGCGCGATCGCCGGAGTGATGCTCGCCTTCGCGGCGAGGGGGTTCGTCCGGCGGAGGCTTCGCGGACGGCGCGGTGGACAGATCTCGCGCGTGCTCGACGCCCTCGATCAAGGCACGAAGGACTGGACGGCCGTCGTGAAAGGACTCGGCTGGGGCACGACGTACCAAGCGATCGTCGTCGTCTTCCATCTCGCGCTGCTGCGCGCGATCCACGTGAACGTCCCGCTCGGAGCCGTCGTCGCCGTCGTCGTCGTGGTGACGTTCGCATCGCTCGTCCCCTTCACGATCAACGGGCTCGGTGTGCGCGAAGCGACTTACGTGTGGGCGCTCAAGCAGTACGCGCTGACGTCGCAGAGCGCGATCGTCGTCGGACTGCTTACGCTCGCGTTACTGCTCGCCGCCAGCGCGATCGGCGGGGTTGTGTACCTCGTCGGCCGCTTCGACGCGCCCCCCGTCGAGCCGGCGGAGGCGTGAGGCGGATTCGTCCAGGATCTCGCTCGGCCCCCGTTTCGTCCCGACGAAGTCGCCGACGAGCTCCCTGATCGCATAGGTATCGCGGTGCCCGCCGTCGCGGGACGCGCGCATGATCATCTCGGCGATCAGGCCGATGCCGATGAACTGGAGCCCCAGCACGACGAGCAGAACGGCAAGCAGCAGCGACGGACGGTTCGCCAGCGCTTGACCGAAGAAGAGACGTTCGACCACGTCCACACCGAGCACGACGGAACCGACGAACGAGAGCAACAGCCCCAGGGGGCCGAACAGATGCCCGGGGCGCGCGGAGTAACCGAGGAAGAACTTCACGGTGATGAGGTCGACCATCACGCGAGGGGTTCGTCCGATGCCGTACTTCGACTTGCCTGCCGTGCGCGCGCGGTGGTTGACGACGACCTCGGCGACGTCGACGCCGTACCAGCTGGCGAGGGCCGGGATGAAACGGTGGAGGTCGCCGTGCAGTGAGAGGTTGTTCGCGACCTCCGCGCGGTAGGCCTTGAGCGTGCAACCGTAGTCGTGGAGGTGCACGCCGGTCACGCGCGAGATGAGCCAGTTCGCGATCCGGGACGGCAGCTTGCGCATGAACGAGTCCTTGCGATCCTTGCGCCAGCCGCTCACGACGTCGTAGCCCTCGTCCATCTTCGCGAGCAGGGTGGCGATGTCGCGCGGGTCGTTCTGCCGGTCGCCGTCGAGGGTGATGATCACCCCGCCCGTCGCGTGCTCGAAGCCCGCGGCGAGGGCCGCGGTCTGCCCGAAGTTCCGGCGGAAGCGGATCAGTTTGTGTCGCGGGCCGCGAAGGGAGATGTCGCGAAGCAGTTCGTAGGAGCCGTCCGTGCTCCCGTCGTCCACCCAGACGACTTCGCTCTGCCACTCGGCCAGCGCGTCGAGGACGGCGTCGATCTCACCCGTGAGAGCCGGGATGTTGTCCTTCTCGTTCAGGATCGGGATGACGACGGAGAGGGTTTTCACGAGCCGACTGTAGTGCTTCGGAACCAGGCCACCGTCGCGGCGATCGCTTCCTTCCAATCTGCCCGCGGTTCCCAGCCGATCACCTGCTTCGCGCGCGCGATGTCCGCATGTGTGCGACGGATGTCGCCGGCACGCTTCGGGAGCCGCTTCGGTTCGACCCAGGTGCCGACGACGTCGGCTACTGCGCGAAGCACCTCGTTCACTGTGCGCGGCGAACCGTTGCCGATGTTGAGGACGGCTCCGTCCGCCTCGGGTCCCGCTTTCGCGGCGAGCAGGTTGGCGCGCACGACGTCGTCGATGTAGGTGAAGTCCTTGCTCTGCTCGCCGTCCCAGTGGATCTCGGGCGCTTCGCCGGTGACCAGGCATTGCACGAAGGCCGGGAACACGAGCGAGTACTTCCCTTCGCGCGGCTGTCCTGGACCGAAGACGTTGAAATATCGCAGCGAGATCGTCGAGAGCTCCTGCGTGTACGTCCAAGCCTTGCAGTAGTACTCACCGGCAAGTTTGCTCGCCGCGTACGGTGACCGCGGATCGGGCAGCTGGTCCTCTTGCATGCGCTCGGCGGTCGATTCCCCGTAGACACTCGACGACGACGCGTAGACGACACGACGCACGCCCGCGGCGTCGGCGCCGAGCAAGACGTTCAGCGTTCCGAGGACGTTGCACTCCGTCGCGAGCGAAGGCTGGTCCACCGAACGCGGGACGCTCCGCAGCGCGCCTTGGTGATAGACGATCTCGATGTCGCGGCACGCCTTCGCAACCGCGTCCGCGTCTCGCAGATCGGCTTCGACGAGCTCCGCACCTTCGGGAACGCGCTCGCGCGTACCCGTCAGGAAGTTGTCGAGAACGCGCACGTCGTCACCGCGCGCGATGAGCGCGCCGGCGAGGACGGAACCGATGTAGCCACCGCCACCGGTGACGAGGACCTTCATTCCACGAAGGCTATCTAGCAGTGCAGCTCGGCGGGAACGATGTGATACACGGTCGTGTCGTCCACGCTTGAAACGAGGTGGAAACCGGGTGTACCGTCCAGTGCCTTCACCAATGCCGCCGACGTCACGGGATGGGACGCCATCTCGGCGATCGGCCAGTAGGGCGGCGGTCCGAACAGATCGGCGTGCACCGCGGTGTACCGGAAACCCATGTGTGTCGCGAGACGCTTCCACGCGCACGCGTCGACCGGAACCGTCGCGAGCGTCCACGTCTGCTGCTGCGCGTTCCACACATCGTCGGGGACGAGCACGTTGTATCCACTCGCGCGCGCGCCGGGATGACGCGTGAGATCGAGCATGTAGCGGCTCCCGCCGTGGTGCCACGGCGGGAACGGCGGGAGATCCATGACGGCGGCGTTCTTCGGAACGGCCGCGAGCACGTTGTCTCCGGCGCTCGTGTACGTGAAGCTCCCGGACGCGAGGTTCACGTCCGCGACGAGCAGCACAAGGGCGATCGGCAGGACGAACCACGCCGACCACCGGCGTTCGAGGACCGAGATCCCGAACCCCGCGAGGAGCGCGAGCGCGAGCACGGCGACCACGAGGTCGCGTCCCGGTACGCGGATGAAGCCGGTGAGCGGAAGCGCCTTCATGAGCTTGAACGCGGGCGCGAAGGCGGGCGCGAACGCGACGACGTACGCGATGCCGATGACGGCGACGAGCCAGACGGAGAGTGCGCGCGTCCGTTTCGTGATGAACGCACCGATCGCGCCGAGGACCGCGAGGAGCGCGATGACCGCACCGGGATAGTCGTACTGCTCCGACCCGTGACGCGGGTGGAAGAGCCCGGAGATCCGCGGCGCGTAACCGGGAGCGAGGTTGATGTTCACCGCGTTCGGGTTGTGGGACTCGTGCGCGAGCAAGAACTCGTATTGCGCACCGAGCACGAACGCCGATCCGGCGACGAGCACCACGGCGGGAAGAAGGAGTGAGCGCAGCCGCTCGCGCGGGACACCGATCGCACGCACGATCACGAATGTCACGAGGAGTGGCGTCGTGTAGAGCGTCGTGTGGAGATCGCCCGAGGCCGCGAGCGAAACGTACGCCGCGGCGCATCCCCACGCCCACCGCCGGTTGTCGCGCTCGCTCCGCAGGGCGCGTTCGGCGAGGTACAGGATCAGCGGCGGGAGGAAACCGAGGTACGTCCCGATATGTCCCGATTGGACGAGACGCCACGGCGCGAACGCATATGCGAGAGCCGCGACGAGTCCGCCGGCGCGCGAGATGCCGAGCGCGCGCGCCAACAGATACGCACACACGGCGCTCGCGAAGAAACCGACGACGACCGTCGCGTTGAAAGCGGCGACGGGTCCGGCGATGGCCGTCACCGGAACGAACAGGAGCACGAGGGGCCAGCCGAGAACGATCACCGTCCGGTGGCCCGTGAGCACGAACTGGTACGGATCGACGAACGGCAGATGGCCGTGGACGATCCCGTCCCACCACAGCCAGAGGTAGTAGGTCACCTGCACGTGGTCGCCGAGCGCCAGCGGATGTCCGTTGACGTTGACCGGTCCGCTCCCGCCGAGCATGAAGCCGTGCGACCACGCGAAGTTGTGCGGGCCGACGATCAGGGCGAGCGCAACCGAGAACACCGCCACGAACAGCGCACCCCATGCGAGGCGTGGCGAGACCTTATTCGCCAAGGACGGAGCGGGCCGCAGCCACGATTCGTTCGTCGCGCGGGAAATCGTCGAGCTCCTTGGCGCGCTCGAACTGCCGCTCGACGATCGAGCGCCGGAGCGCATCGTCCGTCGCGACGCGATACACGGTTTCGGCGATCACGTACGGATCGAGCGTCTTCAGCAGAACGCCGGTCCCACCGAGCGTTTCGGCAACGGCGCCCTCGTCGTATGCGACGACGGGGAGTCCCGTCCGCATGGCTTCGACAAGCGGCGCACCGAAACCTTCGTGCTCGGAGAGGCAGAGGAAGACATCCGCCGCTTCGTAGTGGGATTGCAGCGCAGGATCCGTCACGGACCCGGTCAGGACGACGCCCTCGTCGCCGATCTTGCGACGCATCGCCTGGATCGTGCTCATGTACATGTGAGGGCCGAAGCCGCCGACGATGAACAGCCGGCTCTGCGCTTCGCATCCGGCGCGGAGCGCGGCGAATGCGCGCAAGAGATGGATGTGACCTTTGTTCGGAGCGACACGTCCACAGAACAGCACATCGATGCCGCGCTTACCACGCTTCAACCGGGCCGTATAGCTCCGGCTGGAACCCTTGTGGATGCCGAGGTAGGGCGGGACGACCCGGACGTCCGTCACGCCGAGGGCGCGGAGCTCCTTCGCGGAATATTCGGAGTTCGTCAGCGCGAGCTCGATGTTCTTGCAGACGCGCACGAGCTCGGCTCGTCCGGCGTTCATCTGTGCCGCCGCGGCGGGATCGTACGGCGCGAAGAAATGCGCCGGCGTCATGTTGTGGTAGTAGATGAACTTCTTCTCGGGCCGGTCGAGCAGGAAGTTCACCATCTCCTCGGCCCCCGTGCCGCACTGGTACAACAACGCACGCTCCGCCGGACGCTTCGCGTACTTCGAATACTCCGGATAGAGCTTCGCCCGGCCTTCGACCTCGCGGTGCATGCTGATCGCCCAGACGTCGCTTTCGTAGCCGCCTTCGCTGAACGCGCGCTGCATCTCGAGCGTCGTATTTCCCGTCGCGTCGCGGTAGCCGAGGCTCGGGACGAACTGATGCACCTCGGGTCCGGTCGGTGCGCCGCGCCGGCGGAGCGGCATCAGGCCACACCGGCCTTCGCCTGAAGGAGCGTGGCGAGCGCATCGTCCAGACGACGAAGGACGGCGTCCCACGAATATTCGCGCTCGACGTACGCGCGGCCGTTCGACCCGAGCTGCGCACGCAGCTCGGGCGAAGCGAGCAGGCGGTCGCAGATCGTCTCGAACTCCGGATACGAGCGGAACCAGAGCCCGCCGTTCGCACGCTCACAGTGTTCGCGCGTCACTTCGCACTCCGCGTGCACCACGGCCGGCCGCTCCATCAACCACGCCTGCAACAGCACGATCGAGAACGACTCGTTCACACCGGGGTGGCAGAAGATCGTCGCGTCGCCGAAGAAGTCGAGCGAGTCCCAATCGGGAACCACTTCGACGATGTCCTCACGCTCCGGGAACGGATCCCCGGCGCCGCCGGCGAGCACCAGCCGGAGATCGCCGGGACGCCGCGTCTTGTACCGCATGAAGTACTCGAGGACCAGCGGGAAATTCTTGTGCACCTCGCGTCGTCCGACGTACAGCAGTGACAGCGACGTGTCCTGCTTGCGCTTCCGCCGCGAGGGCGGACGAGTCACGTCCGAGCGCCGCTCGATCCCGACGCCGACCGTCGCACCCGGCGCCAGTGTCGGCACGAGCCGGTGCGCGAGCCGGGCTTCCGCGTCGCTGTTGAAGATCAGACCTCGCGTCCGGGTGAGCATGCGTGCCGTGAAGGCCTGGTGTGCGGCGGGTTCGTCGTGCAGGCACGGGATGACGATGCACTTCTCCGGGCAGATCTCATACGTGAAGTACGTCGTTCCGAAGAGGTAGGGCAGCGCGAGGACGGCGTCGTATTCGTCGACTCGCGTGTAGAGCTCGTCCTCGAGCTCTTCGGACGAAGCGCCGTTCCGCAGCCAGATCAGCTCCATGTCGTCGCCGAGCTCGAAGCCCTGGCGCATCGTGGCGTCGAGCTCGTGGAACAGCGCGACATCCCGCGCGCGGAGCGGGAAACGGCGCACGGTGACTCGTCCGATCTGCTCGGTCCCCGGCTCGACGTCGTTCCGCCAATCGATGTTGTCCGTCGCGCACGTCGTGAAGACGTCGACGGTGTCGCCGCGGGCCGAGAGCCGCTCGGCGTACCACCGCGCGAGGAGCTCGGCCCCGCCCGAGAGATGCTCCCCGAAACGGGGCGTGACGATCGCGATCTTCATGCGCTCACCGGGTGGCGATGATCGCGAAGTCCTGGGGGCCGAAAACGATCTTCGCGACGAGGTTCAGGTTCTGGTTCACGTCGCGGACGACGGTGTCGAGCGGCTCCGTCCCCGTGAGCGGGATGGCTTTCGGCCGGACGGCCTCGGCAGGCATCGAGCTGTACTTCACGTCGATGTCCTTGAACGCGTTCTTCTCGGCGAGGAACCGGAGCGTGAGCGGATGCAGCGGACGAAGGTGGCCGAGGTCGACGTAGAACGCCGATGCGAACACGAACAAGCTCTCGGGGTTGATCGTCTCGATCACGAGCCGGCCACCGGGCGCGATCGCATCCGCGGCGAGCTCGAACAAGCGCGGCACGTCGCGGACGCTCAGGTGCTCGATCGCCTGCGCGCAGAACACGCCGCCGAGTGACGCCTTCGGTACCGACGCGAGGTGCTCGAGCAGATCGTGTTCCGAAGCGTCGAGTCCCTTCTCGTTGCACCGCGCCACCATGCCCGGGTTGCGGTCGACACCGTAGGCGTCGATGCCGGCTCCCTTGAGGAGCTCGAGGAACTCGCCGCGTCCGCACCCGAGGTCGACGACGCGTCCCGGAACCGCTTTGAACAGATCGAGATACGACTTCTGACGTTCGCGGATGGACGCTTCGCTCCCGCGGAACAGGTTCTCGAAGTCGACGTAGTCGAGATCGAGCTCGATCTCCGCTTCCGGCTCCGAAGCCGGTGTTACTTCACCCGTGGGATGGAAGCCGCCTTCCGCGAGACGCTGTTCGAGTGCGCGGACGGACCGCTCGAGCAGTGGGAGGCGCTCGCGCGCGCGAACGGTCGACGACTCGGTTTCGAGGGCATCGACTCGATCGGTGACGGCGAGGGCGGCGTCCGCGGCGGCCTCCGAGAACGCCGGCTCCTGCGTGGAGAGGTCCGAGATCTTGTCGTCGAGCTCCCGGATGCGATCGGACAGCATGCCGATCATGCGGTTCGTATGTCCGGCGAAGTTCTGCGCTTGGCCGAGGATCGCGCCGATGTACCAACCGGCACTCTTTTGGACGACCCTCTTGTACACGGTCGCGAGGGGCGCGACGACCGGGAGCCGCGATCCCGTCTCCACGCGCGAGGTGAACGCGGCGGCCTGACGGAAGAGCTCCATCGCGCGGTTGAATTCGTCTTCAGGATCGGACGGGTCGATGCCGGCGACCTGATCGAGGTCCGTGAGCAGATCCGGCGGGTAGAGGCCGGCTTCGCGCTTGCGCTTGACCTCTTCGTGGATCTCCTGCATCAACTTCTTCACGTCGATGTCGGCACCGACGACCATCTCCGGTGGTGCGTCCGCGTTAGGTCTCGACGACATGTCGCTCCGTACGTTGTTCGACGTTGACGGTTACCGGGATCGCCAGCACGCCTTCGGTCGGCCCGGAGCGATCGCACCTGAACGAGTACGCCTGCTCCATCCAGTGGTAGACGTGGCGATGGTCCCGCGTGGTGACGCCGATCGTAATAGCGTACCGGCCCTCCTGCATCGGTAGATCGGCGCAGGTGAACTCGACGCGCGTCTGTCCTTGCAGGCTCGCGATGGGTGAGTTCTCGAGATCGGTGTTCGTTCCGACGAGCATCGTCCCCGCTTCGTCGTGGATCGCGATGCCGACCATCACGTCGTCGATACGACGCGGCGTCTCGAGGTCGATCGACAGGTGAAGGTCGTCTCCCGACCGGAACACGGACTTCTCGCGGCCCTCGCCGTCGGAGAGCCGGACGCGCTCGATCTTCACCTGCAGGTCGCCGCGTTCCTCGCCGGGCGACGCTTCGAGGTGTTCCTCGCCGTGGAGCTTCGTCCGGTAGGCGCGGACGACATCGGTCGGATCTCCCATCGCCTCGACGTTTCCTTTGAAGATGAAGGCCGCGCCGTTGCAGATCATCGGCACGGTGTCCGCGGCGTGCGTGACGAACACGATGGTTCGTCCCTCGCGCTGGAAACGCTTGATGCGGTCGATGCACTTGCGCTGGAAGGCTTCGTCCCCGACGGACAGCACTTCGTCGACGAGCAGGATCGCCGGGTCGACGTGGATGGCGACGGCGAAGCCGAGCCGGACGTACATACCGGACGAGTAATGCCGCACCTGCATGTCGATAAAGCCTTCGAGCTCGGAGAAACCGACGATCTCGTCGAAGTTGCGATCCGTTTCCTTGCGCGTCAGACCGAGGATCGACGCATTGAGATAGACGTTCTCGCGCCCGGTGAGGTCGGGGTGGAATCCGGCGCCGAGCTCGAGGAGCGACGCGATCCGTCCGCGCGTGGTGATCCGTCCGATGGTCGGAAGGATGATCCCGCCGATCATCTTGAGGAGCGTGCTCTTCCCTGAGCCGTTCGGACCGACGAGTCCGAACGTTTCGCCTCTCGCGACCTCGAGCGAGACGTCCTTGAGGGCCCAGAACTCTTCGTACTCGGCGCGGCGCCGATTAACGATGCGCTCCTTCAGGGACGAAGCACGTTCGTGATACAGACGGAACGTCTTCGACACGTTCTCAACTTTGACCGCCGCCTCGGACAATTACAGCTCCTCGGCGAGACGCCACTCGAGACGACGGAAGATCGCCCACCCCACCGCGATGAGCCCGACCGCGACGATCGCGACGATCGCGAGATTCCGCAGGTACCAGAGGATCCCGAGATGGAACAACAACTGGACGTGCGCGTGTGTCGACGGATCGCGGTAGCTGATGTGCTGATAGATCCCGCGCTGGAACGCGAGGACGATCGAGGTCATCGGATTCAGCATGTAGACCTTCGGGAGAACGGTCGAGATCTTGCCGAGGTGCTCGATCGGGAACGCCACTTGGTACACGATCGGCGTCATCCAGAACCACGCGAGCAGCGCGAGCTCGAGCAGGTGTTGCACGTCGCGGAAGTACACGTTCATCACGGCGACGATCAGGCAGAACCCGCACAGCACGAGAAGCTCGGTGACGAGCGCGGCGGGAACGAGCACGACCGTCGCGAGCGAGATCGGGAACCGGAAGATCACGAGTGCGATCACGAGGACGATGAACTGGAAGAAGAAGTGCATGAGGTTCGCGCCGATCGACGACAACGGAAGCGCCTCTCGTGGGAAGTAGACCTTCGTGACGAGGCTCGAATTGCCGATGAACGACCCGACCGCCATCCCGAGCGAGCCCTGCCAGAGGTTCCACGCGAGGATCCCGGACAAGATCCAGATCGGATACTCCGGGATCGAGTTCCCGAGGAACTTCGTGAAGACGATCCAGAAGATCGCGATCGTCATCGCCGGGTTGAGCATCGACCAGACGAACCCGAGGACGGAGTTCTTGTACTTCACCCGCAGCTCTTTGCGAACCAGATTCACGATGAGCTCGTGGTAGCGAACCAGGTCGCGTATACGCGTCGTAACCTTGGCTCCCGGTTCGACGACGCGGACCTCCGGCGCTTCCACACTCATCGGGTCGATCTTCCTTGTTCGGCTTGGGTTGCAGCGTACACTCGGCGCCGAAGGCTCACGACCCATCCCACGAAGGAAGATGCCGACCCGTCACGCAACCCTGATCGCCGTCGTCACCCTTTGGATATGTGCGGCGTGTTCGTCCGGCGGCACGTCACCGCCGCCGCCCGCTGAACGCAGCGTCGTCGTCACGCACGGCACCGTCGCCTTCGTCCCCGACACGCCGATGTCGCAGCAGAACACCACGACGGACGAGATCTCGGCGTTCTTGCGGAACCTCTACCGGAAGGGGTTCGTCCGCCCGGAGGCGAAAGGTCCGACACCGGCACCGGACGACGCACCGCTCCTCGCCATCGCTCCCGCGTTCGCGCCGGCCGCGCGCCCGAAGCTCGCCGGCGTCTTCACCCTCGGCCGGAACGTCGAGCTTCTGCGCGGGCATCTCGCGTACAACGGCGGCGTCACGCGCGACGGGAACGTCGTCACGGCGCTCCTCGGTCTGACCTTCCGCGGGCTCGGCTCCCGAACGGGTGAGCCGACACCGGTCGTGCAGTTCACGCAGTCCGGTGACATGACATTGCAACGGACGGAGAGCGGGTGGTTCGTCCGGGCGTTCGATCTGAGGATCGACGTGAAGCCGCCGCCGCCGACACCGACGCCCTCGTGAAACGACTCGCGCTCGTCGTCGCCGCCGCCATCCTGCTCGGCGCCGTCGCGACGTATCACGTCAACTCGAAGCACGCGGCGCCGGAACCCGTCATCGTGCTGCACCGCGTTGCGTCCGCGAGTTACGCGGAGCAAGCCGACCCCGCCGTCATCTTCGCGCTCGTCATCGGAAGCGACGTGCGTTCGGGCGATCCCGCCGCCGGACGTTCGGACAGCATGCACATCGTCGCGATCAACACACACAGCGGACGAGGCACCGTCATCGGCATCCCGCGCGACAGCTGGGTGAACATCCCCGGGCACGGCATCGACAAGATCAACGCGTCCCTCGACTTCGGCGGACCGGAGCTGACGGTCCGGACGGTCGAGCAATTGTCGGGCCTGCCGATCTCGTACTGGGCGCTCATCGACTTCTCGCGCTTCCGCACTCTCGTCGACACGCTCGGCGGCGTGAAGATCGACGTGCCCTTCCCCATGCACGACCCGTTCTCGACGGCCGACTTCAACCCCGGACGGCAGACGCTTAACGGCGCCGCGGCGCTCGCCTTCGCCCGCGACCGGCACAGCTTCTCGGACGGTGACTTCACGCGTTCGGCGAATCAGGGGCGCCTCCTGCTCGCTGCGCTCGCGAAGTTCCGAAGTGAAACGTCCTCACCGCTGCGATTGTTCGCCTACTTCCGCGCCTTCCGTTCGCTCGTCCGATCGGATATCCCGGTCGCACAGCTGATCCACCTCGCCGAGCTCGGACGTCGGATGGACCCGAGTCACGTCTCGAACGTCGTGCTTCCGGGGCACGGCGGGAACGCGGGCGGCGCGAGCGTCGTGTTCCTCGAACCGAGCATGCAGAACCTGTTCAGCGCGGTGCGGAGCGACGGCGTCCTCTAGGTGTGCGCCTGCTCGGCCTTCAGGTCCGAGTCGACCATGATCCGCACGAGCTCTTCGAAGCGAACCTTCGACTCCCATCCGAGCTTCGACTTGGCCTTGGACGCATCACCGATGAGCTGATTGACCTCGGCCGGCCGGAGATTGCGTTCGTCGAACTCGACGTAGGGGCGCCAATCGTCGATACCGGCGTGCTCGAAGGCGCGCTCGAGGAATTCCTGCCCGCTGTGGGTCTCGCCGGTCGCGATGACGTAGTCGTCCGGTTCGGGCTGCTGCAACATGAGCCACATCGCTTCGACGTACTCCGGCGCGTAACCCCAGTCGCGCTCCGTCGACAGGTCGCCGAACGCAACCTTCTCCTGCAGACCGAGTTTGATCCGCGCGACCGCTTTGCTGATCTTCCGCGTGACGAACTCCGGTCCTCGCAGCGGACCCTCGTGGTTGAACAAGATCCCGCTACACGCGAACAGCCCGTACGCCTCGCGGTAATTCGTCGTCGTGTAGTGACCGAACACCTTCGCAACGCCGTACGGACTGCGTGGATGGAACGGCGTCTTCTCGTTCTGCGGAACCTCGCGGACCTTGCCGAACATCTCGCTCGACGAGGCTTGGTAGAAGCGGATCGGGTTGTTCTGCATCCCCCCGACGATGCGGATCGCCTCGAGGACCCGCAGGACGCCGAGACCGGTGATCTCGGCCGTGAGCTCCGGCTGCTTGAACGACAGCGCGACGAAGGAGATCGCGCCGAGGTTGTACACCTCGTCGGGCTGCGCCTGCTCCACGGCGGCGATGAGCGACGTGAGATCGCGGAGGTCGCCGGAAAGCGGCTCGACGTACGGCAGGCGCTCCTGGATGCCGTCGATCTTCGGATTCGCCTGCCCGGCGACGAGGCCGTAGACGTCGTAACCCTTCGACTTCAGGAACTTCGCGAGGTGCTGGCCGTCCTGTCCGGTGATACCGGTGATGAGCGCGCGTGGCATCGACGAATCATGCCAGACGGCACCCCTTCGTACATTGGCACAGATGGACCCTGCCGCCGTCCTCGACAACCTCGAACAACGAACCGATTACGAAGGACAGATCGTCGTTCGCCGGCGTATGCGGGAGCGCTCCGCGCGATACGCCGAGCTCGCACAGCCACTCCCCGAAACGCTCCGGCGCGCGCTCGAACGCGCGGGGATAGACGCGCTGTTCACGCACCAAGCGCAGGCGATCGATCGGCTCCGCGCCGGCGAGCACACGGTGATCGCGACGGGAACGGCGTCCGGCAAGACGATCGCCTACCACGTGCCCGTTTTCGAAGCCGTACTCGACGGCAAGGTCGCGCTCTACCTCTCGCCGACGAAAGCCCTCGCGCAGGACCAGCTACGACAGGTCGGACGATTCGATCTGCCGGACGTGCGCGCGGAGACCTACGACGGCGACACCCCGACGTCCGCACGAGCGTCCATCCGCCGGCGCGCGAACGTCGTGCTCACGAACCCCGACATGCTCCACATCTCGATCCTTCCGCACCACGAGCTCTGGCGCGGCTTCTTCGCGAGCCTCGCGTACGTCGTGGTGGACGAAGCACACGTGCTCCGCGGCATCTTCGGCTCCCACGTCGCGCTGATCCTTCGCCGTCTGCGACGGATCGCGCAGCGGTACGGCTCGCATCCGACATTCGCCTTCGCATCGGCGACGATCGGCAACCCCGGCGAGCACGCATCGATGCTGTCGGGTCTCGACGTCGGCGCGGTGACAGACGACGGCGCGCCCGCCGGCGTCCGGGACTTCGCGTTCTGGAACCCGCCGTTCCTGGCCGACGCGGCCGACGGCAGGCGCAGTTCCTCCAACATCGAAGCCGCGCGTCTGCTCGCGGAGTTCGTGAACGACGGCTTCCGCACGCTCGCGTTCTCGAAGACGCGCATCTCGACCGAGCTCGTCGCACGCTACGCGGGGCAGCGGACCGAACACGAGATCGCGGCGTACCGCGCCGGATACCTGGCGAGCGAACGACGTGACATCGAACGCGGCCTGCAAGAAGGACGCTACCCCGGTGTCGCCGCCACGAACGCACTCGAGCTCGGCATCGACGTCGGCGGACTCGACGTCGTGATCCTGAACGGCTTCCCCGGCACCGTTGCGTCCGCGCGCCAGCAAGCCGGCCGCGCCGGACGAACCGGTCGTCCCTCACTCGCCGTCGTCGTCCCGCAGGACGAACCACTCGACCAGTACTACGCGCTGCACCCGAACGACTTTTTCGCGAAGCCGCACGAAGCCGCGCTCACGAACCCGCTCAACCCGAACGTGCTCGCCCCGCATCTCGCCTGCGCCGCCTACGAGCTGCCGATCCCCGTCGGCGGCGAAGCGCTCGACCCCCTCACGAACGAGATGGTTGCCGCCGGTGACCTGCGCGAACGCCGAGGACGCCTCTACTGGGCGCGGCCGCGTCCGCCGGCTCCCGACGTGGACATCCGCTCGGCCGGGGGTCGTCCGTTCCGCATCGTCGAAGCCTCCACCGGCCGTCTGATCGGGACGACGGACGCCGCGCGCGCCACGCGATCGGTACATCCCGGCGCGATCTACCTCCACCAAGGCGAGACGTACCGCGTGACGGATCTCCGCATCGACGAGCACGTCGCACTCGTCGAATCCGAGCAGGCGCAGGAGTACACGCAAGCGCGCACCGATACCGATCTCGCGATCCTCGAGATCGAAGGTGAGTCGTCCATCGGGAGCAACGGACTCTTCCGCGGACTCGTCGAAGTCACCGAACAGGTCGTCGCGTATCAGCGGAAGAAGCTTCCGGGCGGCGAA
>JAICYB010000064.1 GCA_025934435.1 Actinomycetes bacterium
CCTTCGCGATCGTGCCGACGGAGAGCGACTCGAGCGGTCCCTTGAGTGCTTCGTCCACACCGAGATCGCTCGCGTAATCCGCGACGTCCGTCGCGTCCGACCCTTTCATCCGCGCGACGATGTCGAGCCACGTGCGGGCGCGGAGACGCACCGGCGGTTCGTCGCTCGATTGCGGCAGGTACCCGACGTTTCGTGGACGCGTGAGGGTGCCACCGCGCGGCGCCACGACGCCGACGATCAGACGGAGCAGCGTGCTCTTGCCGCTGCCGTTCGGTCCGCTGATGCTCGCGATCCCGCCGGCGGGCACGTGCAGGTCGAGTCCGCCGAGGACGGGGCGTCCGCGGTCGTACCACCAGTCGAGCCCGGTGATGTCGAGACCGCTCACTCCGGGAACCGGTCGAGGTTGCGCAGTGCGGGGAACGCGAACACGTACGTCCCTGCCACGGCGAGCGTCGCCACGCCTCCGAGGACGACCGCTCCGGCGCTGCCGAGCAGCTGGCCGGTGACGCCCGACTCGAAGGCGCCGAGCTCGTTCGATGCACCGATGAAGACGCTTTCGACGGCGAGCACACGTCCGCGCTTGTCGAACGGTGTGATGAGTGGAACGAGTGTCGATCGGACGAACACGCTGATCGCGTCGGCCCCCGACAGCACGACCATCGCCAGGAATGCGATGGCGTAGACGCGCGTGACTCCGAGCAAGATCGTGAACGCGCCGAAGATGGAGACGGCGATGAGCAGCGATCGTCCGACGTTCTTGGTGATCGGACGGCGCGTGATGAACAGCGTCACCGCGGCGGCGCCCATCCCGCCGGCCGCACGCAGCCAGCCGAACCCGACCGCACCGACGTGCAGCCGGTCGGTCGCGATCGCCGGAAGCAACGCCACCGCGCCGCCGAACAGCACGGCGAAGAGGTCGAGCGAGATCGCGCTGAGGAGCAGGGGATTCGTCCGAATGAAGCGAAGTCCCTCGAAAGCGTCGCGGAGTCTCGCGCGCGGCGGCGCGGGTTGCGCGTGTCCGGCCCCCGGATCCACGGCCGGTTCATCCGGTGCGGCGTCCGGGACGATCGAAGATTGGTCGGGGACGGTGACGAAGAACATCGAGATGGACGCAACCGCGAGGAGCGCCGCCATCACGATGTACGGCAGATCGATCTTCGCCGCGTAAAGGAACCCGCCGAGGATCGGGCCGATGATGATCGCGGACTGCCACGCCGCTCCACGTCGCGCCGTCAGCCACGGCAGATCTTCCGCAGGGACCATGTCCGCGGGCAGGGCGCGGTTCGCCGGCGCGTAGAACGCGCGTCCGACGCCGAAGACGAGGACGAGTCCGTAGATCGGCAGCACACGGTGTGGGTGTGTCGCTGCGTAGAGGGCGAGTCCGACGCCGGCGAACACCTCGAGGAACGCGGACACCGCACTCACACGCGTGCGCGAGAAGCGGTCGGCGACCGCGCCGCTCACCAGCACGAGGAGCGCGGACGGCGCGAACTCCGCGAGTCCGAGCAGTCCGAGCTGCAGCGGTTCGTGCGTCATGTCGTAGACCTGTTTGCCGAGGGCGGTCGTGCAGACCAGTGCTCCGGCGGTCGACGTGAAGATCGAAACGAGCAACGCGAGTATGGATCTGTCCCCAAGAGAGACCCGTTCGTCGCGCACGCCGCGTGGAGCCTACGTGACATAATCGGCCGTCGTCCCACCTATCGAACGGAAGAGGAGAGAACCTCATGCCTGAGGCTGTCATCGTCGCCGCGAAGCGCAGTCCGATCGGACGTGCGAACAAGGGCTCACTCGCGGATGTACGCCCTGAGGACCTGCTGGCCAGCACGATGAAGGCCGTCGTCGACCAAGCCGGCATCGATCCGGCCGAGATCGACGACGTGATCTGCGGTTCCGTCGGCGGTGCGCAGATCAACATCGGACGTTCCGGCGCACTGCTCGCAGGTATCCCCGAATCGGTGCCCGCGACGACCGTCAACCGTTACTGCTCGTCTTCGCTGCAGGCGACACGCATGGCGTTCCACGCGATCAAGGCCGGCGAAGGCAGCACCTATCTCATCGGTGGCAGCGAGCGCACGAGCCGTCTCGACTCCGAACGCGGTACGACCTTCGGCGACGGCCGTCCGATGGGACCGAACCCGAAGCTGCAGCAGGAATGGGAGCTGTTCATCCCGATGGGCATGACGGCGGAGAACGTCGCGGACAAGTACGACGTGTCGCGCGAGCGCATGGATCAGTTCGCGAAGCGGTCGCAGGATCGCGCCGTCGCCGCGCAGGAGAGCGGGTTCTTCGACCGCGAGATCGTTCCGTTCACGAAGGAAGACGGCACGGTGGTGTCGAAGGACGACGGCCCGCGCGCGGGGACGACGCTCGAGAAGCTCGCCGAACTGAAGCCGGTGTTCCGTCCGGAAGGTGGACGAGTCACCGCCGGGAACGCCTGCCCGCTGAACGACGGCGGCGCCGCCCTGCTCGTCATGAGCGAAGAGAAGGCGAAGGCGGCCGGCCTCAAGCCGCTCGTCCGCATCATCGCGACCGGTGTGTCGGGGCTCGACCCGCGCATCATGGGCGTCGGCCCGATCGAAGCGGTGAAGAAGGCGCTCGCGCAGGCGAACATGAAGATCGGCGACGTCGACATCGTCGAGCTCAACGAAGCCTTCGCCGCGCAGGTCTTGCCGGTGTGCGACAACATCGGCGTCGATCCGTTCTCCGAGGTGCTGAACCCGCACGGCGGCGCCATCGCCCTCGGTCACCCGTTCGGTCAGACGGGCGCGCGGATCATGACGACGCTCATCAACGACCTGCAGACCCTCGACAAGAACATCGGGATCGAGACGATGTGTGTCGGCGGGGGCCAAGGCCTCGCGATGATCGTAGAGCGCGTCAACTAGCTTCATGCGGTTCGCGATCAAGACCGCGCCACAGCACACGACGTACAAAGACATGCTCGCCGTGTGGCAGGCGGCGGATGAGATCGAGCTGTTCGAGTCGGCGTGGACCTTCGACCACTTCTATCCGATCTTTTCGGATTGGACGGGGCCGTGTATGGAGGCCTGGGTCACGACGACCGGCCTCGCGCAAGCGACGAAGCGCATCCGTGTGGGCGTGATGGTGACGGGCAACGTGTACCGTCACCCGGCCGTGCTCGCGAACATGGCGGCGTCCCTCGACATCGTCAGCGAGGGACGCCTCGAGTTCGGGTTCGGCGCCGGTTGGAACCAGCAAGAATGCGACGCGTACGGCATCGAACTCTGGCCGTTGAAGGAGCGCTTCGATCGATTCGACGAAGCGCTCGACGTGCTCGATCTGCTGCTCACGCAGGAGACGAGCACCTACGACGGGACGTATTACCAACTCGCCGAGGCGCGATGTGAGCCCAAGCCGGTCCAATCGCCGCGGCCCCCGTTCGTGATCGGCGGCGGCGGCGAGAAGCGGACGCTTCGGTCCGTCGCTCGCAAGGCCGAGCACTGGAACTTCCCGGGCGGCGGCGTCGAAGTGCTGAAGACGAAGAAGGCCGTGCTCGAGAAACACTGCGCGGACATCGGGCGCGACCCGAGCGAGATCACGATCTCGACGCACGTGCGGTACAACGGTGACGACTACGGCGCCCTGCGCGACGAGGTAGCAGCCCTCGGTGAGAACGGGCTCGATCTCGCGGTGGTCTACCTGCAGCCGCCGCACACGGCGGCCATGGTCGAAGCGCTGGCGAACGCTCTGAGCTAGTCCAGGAACGTCACGCGGCCGTCTTCGACCGCATAGACGGCGCCGCGGACGTCCGCGTCGGCGAGGATCGGCGACTGCTTGATCGCATCGACCGTCGCCTTCACGTTGGTCGGGATCGCCGCTTCGACGGACGAAACCTTCCCGACGTGCGCGCGGATGTCGTCGAAGAGCAGCCCCGTGCGGCCGTCCATCGTCCCGCCGACGGCCTTGCACCCGGTGTGGCCGAGGACGATCACGAGCGATGCGCCGAGCTCGCCGACGGCCATCTCGATGCTCGCGAGCTCGAGTGGTCCGGCGATGTTCCCCGCGACACGCACCACGAAAAGGGAGCCGATCGGCTGGTCGAAGAGGATCTCGGGCGCGACCCGACCGTCGGCGCAGGTCAGCACGACGGCGAACGGCTTCGCGTCGGCGGCGTCCGCGGCGGCCGTTGAACCCTCCGCGAAACGACGGTTGCCGTCGATCAATCGCGTCAGCGATTCGTCCACGTCGCGCAGCGTACAGCACGTCTGGCAACCTTTCGTGCGGGTCGAACGAGGAGGGTTCGTGAGCGATCACATGCAAGCGGGGACGATCGAGATCGCGGGGAACAACGCCGACGAGATCGAGGCGTATCTCGCGGAACCGGTGGGTCGCGGCAAGGTCGGCGGTGTTCTCGTCATACACCACATGCCCGGCTACGACCGCGAGACGAAGGAGATCTGCCGGACGTTCGCCGTCCGCGGCTATGCCGCGCTCTGTCCGAACCTGTTCCATCGCTATGCGCCCGGCGCGAAGTGGCAAGACCAGTCGGCCGCGGCCCGTGAAGCAGGAGGCGTGCCCGATGAACAAGCACTGGGCGACTTCGAGGGCGCCATCGCGCATCTGCGGTCGCTCGCCGATCACAACGGGAAGATCGGCGTCATCGGCTACTGCTCCGGTGGCCGGCAGACGTACATGACCGCGTGCAATCTCGACATCGACGCCGCCGTCGACTGTTACGGCGGGGGTGTCGTCATCGACTCGCCGGACCAGATCACACCGCAGCGTCCGGTTGCTCCGATCGACATGACGGCGAAGATGTCGTGTCCGCTGCTCGGACTGTTCGGCGCCCTCGATCGCAGTCCGTCACCCGCGCACGTCGCGAAGATGGAAGAGGTACTTCGCGAGCATGGCAAGGACTTCGAATTCCATTCGTATCCGGAAGCCGGACACGGCTTCTTCTCCGTCGACTACCCGATGTATCACCGCGACTCCGCGCGCGACGGGTGGAAGCAGATCTGGGACTTCTACGGGAGGCACCTGGCCTGATGTGTACCTACATCGCGGAGACGGACGACGTGAAGGCAACGGCGTACGCGCACGGTGAATGGATGGACGTTCATCGCACGGTCGTGTCGATGGATCACCCGTACAAGGTTCCCGTCGAGCACGCGCTGTGCATCGACTTCCGTACAGGCGATCCGTCGCGGCGCGTCGCTGTCGAACTGCACCCTGACGACGCTCGCCGGCTCGCGTACTCGATCCTCAGCGCGCTGCAGAGATGACACGCCGAAACGCGGTGAAGGCGCGATGAAGGTCGGACTCTTCGCTCCGCTCGGGAATCCGTGGGCGACCCCGGAGTACCTCACGACCCTCGCCGAGGGGGCCGAGGAGCGCGGCTTCGATTCGATCTGGGTCGCCGAGCACGTCGTGCTGTTCGACGAGTACGCGTCCCGCTACCCGTACGCGGCGAACGGCAAGATCCCGGCCGGCGGCGAAAGCGGGATGTTCGAACCGTTCACGTCGATCGCGTACATGGCGGCGCGATCCTCGACGATCAGGTTCGGCACGGGCATCTGCCTCGTCCCGCAGCGGAATCCCGTCTACACCGCGAAGGACGTCGCCGCCGTCGACTGGCTGACCGATGGACGATTCGATTTCGGGGTCGGTGTCGGCTGGCTCAAGGAAGAGTTCGACGCGCTCGACGTCGACTTCGCGAAGCGCGGCGAGCGCTGCCGTGAGTACCTCGACGTGATGAAGTCGCTCTGGTGCGATCCGGTCTCGTCCTACCACGGCGAGTTCTACGACCTGCAGCCGTGCCGCCAGTACCCGAAGCCCGTGCAGCAGCCCCATCCCCCGATCCATTTCGGCGGCGAGTCGGACGCAGCACTCCGGCGCGTCGCCGACATCGGGCAGGGCTGGTACGGATTCAACGTGACGCCGTCGGACCTCGCCGCGCACTTCGCCACGCTCGACGGATTGCTCGACGCCAACGGACGGTCGAGGTCCGAGATCGAAGTCTCGATCTGCCCGTACCTGCTCGATACCGACCCGCTCGCCTACCTCGACACGGGTATCGACCGGCTGATCCTGCTGGCCTTCGCCGGGACGCCGTCGGACCTGCTGAAGACCATGGACGAGATGGCTGAGAGGTACTTGTCGGGGGCGAACGGGTAAACTTGACTCGCGAGTCAACCCCTTTCTGAAGGAGACACCTGTGACGACCGTTGCCCCCGAACCGACCACATCGGACGCCCTCATCGACGAGCTGCGCGCGTGGCTCGAGCAGAATTGGGACCCGGAGATCACCCTCGGCGAGTGGTGGGAGCGTCTGGGCCTCGCCGGCTGGGCGGCGCCGACCCTTCCCGAGAACGCCTACGGTCGCGGGCTGTCACGTCCGGATGCCGCTCGCGTCTCGGTCGAGATCGGACGCTTCGGTGCGCTCGGCGCGCCGGCCGGACTCGGCCTCATGCTCGCCGCGCCGACGATCGCGACGCACGGCACGCAGGAGCAGATCGATGAGTACGTGAAGGACATCGTCACCGGCCAGAAAGCGTGGTGCCAGCTGTTCAGTGAACCGGGTGCCGGCTCGGACCTCGCGGGTCTTTCGACGAAGGCCGTCGAGCAGGACGGCGAATTCATCATCAACGGACAGAAGGTGTGGACGTCCGGTGGTCAGATCGCCGATATGGGGATGCTCCTCGCACGGACGGATCCGTCCGTGCCGAAGCACCAGGGCATCACATGGTTCGCGTTCGACATGAACCAGCCGGGCGTCGACGTGCGGCCGCTGCGAGAGATGACGGGACACGCGCTCTTCAGCGAAGTGTTCTTCTCCGACGCGCGTGTCGACAAGGACGCGATCATCGGCGGACAGAACAACGGCTGGGCCGTCGCGAACACCACGCTGATGTTCGAGCGCAACTCGCTCGGCGCCGGCGGCGGTGGTGGCGCGAACTTCGCACCCGCCGGTCAGAAGTCAGGACAGCTCGGTCGCCGCGTCGGCGACTTCGTCACCAAGCCGGACGAAGCCACGCAGCGCCGCGTGCAGGCCGCGCGCACTCGCATGAGCGCCGCGACGATGTACATCGGGCTCGCGAAGGGCAACGGCTCGTGGTCCAACCCGGTCATCCGTCAGAAGATCGCGCAGCTGCACATCATCTCGGAGATCGGCCGCCTCAACACCGAGCGCTACAAGGCGGTGCGCACGAGCGGCGGAGATATCCCCGGCGTTGCGAACATCTCGAAGCTGCTGATGAGTGAGATCGTCCGTTCGACGCGGGACCTGGGTCTGCAGATCGTCGGCGCCCAAGGTCTGCTTGCGGCGCAGACGCCGGAGGAGCAGAAGGCGATCGACGACGCGACGGGGAACCCGTTCCTCGCCGGGATCACGGCGAGCGCGCTGATGGCGCAGGCGCCGCCGATCTACGGCGGTACGGACCAGATCCAGATGAACGTCATCGGTGAGCGCGTCCTCGGTCTTCCGAAGGAGCCGCGGAACGACAACCTGCTGCCGTTCAACGAGATCCCGCGAAACGCTTAGACCCCGCGCTGCCTCGCTTCGTCGATCCGCTTGATGAGGTCGACGACGATCGGGTCTTTACGGAACGGCGCGGCGAAACGCGACCGTAGAGCGAACGCGATCTCGTCGCCGAAGACGCCCGGCCGTCGGAGCGTCAGCGTGACGCGTGGCGGATTCTGCACCGAGGTGTAGCTCACGTTCATGATGTCGCGAAGCGCGATGCGCTCTTGCTCTGTGCCCTTCTTGACGATCAGGTAGTCACCACCGTCGATGACTTCGTCGGCCAGACTGAACAGCAGCTTCCTGAAGAGGAAGTAGCCGAAGGTAGCCATCACGATCGGCAGCAACACGAACGGGAACGTGGGGGCCCGTCCGAATATCGCGATGCACAAGAAGATCGCGAGGAAGCCGAACCAGATGAACGGGAAGACCTTCTTGTAGAAGTACGTCCCTCGCGATGAGATCCGCTTCATCCGCGCTGTGCGCGCACCACGATGGCTTGGATCTTCGAGTCCAGGTCCGTTGTGCCGAACCGTTCCGCGATGTCTCGGGTCGCGACATCGGTCGCTTCGTCGAGCGAGCCGCGCGCTTCGATCTCCGTCCGAAGGATCGTGCCGTGGCAGTACGCGACGGCCGGGATGTCCGGTGATGTCGCCCGGCTTCGCTCGGCTACGGTCTCGAGCGCCGGTGCGTCGAATCCGCCGGCGATGACGTCGGCGGCGATCGTCGCGTGGTCGTAGTAGCCGTGCGGCGTGCGGGCGAGGAACCGCGGCGGGTCGTCCGGGTAGATCTCAGCGAGGGCGTTCGTGATCACGTCCGCGAACTCGTTGTCTTCGATCCGGTCCCACACGTTGAAGAGGAACGTCCCACCCGGACGAAGCACGCGACGCGCTTCCGAGTAACCCTTGGGTCTGTCCGGAAAGAACATCGCACCGAACTGACAGACGACGGCGTCGAAGGTCTCGTCCGGGAAGGGGAGCGCGAGCGCGTCGGCCTGCTTCCACTCGACCGGACGTTCGGTTCCTTTGCCGGCCGCTTCATCGATCATCGCCTGGTTGAGATCGGTGCCGACGATGTGCGTCGTCGAAGGAAGCGCCTTCGCGAGCTCACGTGTGACGACGCCGGTGCCGGCAGCCACCTCGAGCACGTTCGCGGGTTGGAGCGCCGCGACGCGACGCGCCATGTCGGTGGCGTAGACCTCGAAGATGAGGGGGACGAGGACGGACTCGTAGAAGGCTGGGATCGAGCCCGCGAATTCCTTGTCGCCCGCCTTCACTCTCGTCAGTATCCCGCACGGGCTGCGCCGTGTAGAGCGCTCTTGCCTGTTCGACCGGAGGCTCCCAATCGGGATCCCCGGTTGCACACCCGCGTCGTCGGCGTCGGTGTCTCGAGCGGGGACCGCTCGGTACGCGACCTACGATGCGATCGCCGAGCCCTTAGGTCTTCGGTTCGTAGCGCATCACCACAGCGCCTGAGCCGAGCTCCGTCCGGTCGACGAGCTTCAAGTCGATGCGCCTCGAAACACCGGCGAAGAGCGTTGGTCCGTGGCCCGCGATCCTCGGTTGCACGAGGAACTCGTATTCATCGATCAGGCCGAGCTCGGCGAGCGCCATCGGTAGTTGCAGACCGCCGGTGACCAGGTCGCTCTGTTCCTTGAGCTCCCGCACGGCCGTTTCGAGATCACCGCGGACGAGCTCGGCGTTCCAGTCCACGTGCTCGAGCGTGTTGGAGACGACGTACTTCTTCGCAGCGTCGATCGTGCGAGCGAAGTCCTCCATCCATTCGGGCCGGGATCCCGACGCCGATGGTGAGCGCCATCCCTGTTCCATCATGTCGTAGGTCACCCGGCCGTAGAGCAAGGCATCGGCACGAGCGATATTGCTCGCGTGGTGTTGATGCATCTCTTCGTCCGGGATGACCGCGCGATGATCGCAACAGCCGTCCAAAGTGACGTTGATGGAGTATCGAAGCATCCCCATCAGCTCGGGATAAGAGCGGCGCGGACGGTGTCGACGGCGCGGCTCCCGGCGATCTTCATCGGCTCGATGCTCTTCCACGAACGGCACAGAAGGAACGCGCCTTCGATCAGCATCAGCAATTCGATCGCCACGTCGCGACAACGCTCCGGCGGCATGCCGAGCGTTTCGAAGTCGCGCGTGACGTCGTCGATCCACGACTCGAAGACCTCTCCCGAAGCCGCGCGCATGGGCTCGCTGACGGAGGCCACCTCCAAGGCAACCGTCGCGATGGGGCACGCGTCCTCGTAGTCGGTCATCTCGAGGACGACGCCGGCCCCGTCGAAGAACGCGTTCGTCGCCTCGGCCGCATCCGACGCGTTCTCGAAGAAGGCTTGGATGAGCGCGTTGTAGGTCCGTCCGGCAACGCGGATGGCTTCGGCCCCGAGTTCCTCCTTGCCGCCGGGGAAGTGGTGATAGATCGAGCCGAAGGGCGCCTCGCTCGCTTTGACGATCTGTTTGAGGCCCGTCCCGTGATACCCCTTGCGCCTGAGGAGCTCGGCCGTCGCTTCGAGGATCCTGTCCCGCGTCTTGACCATCGACCGGAGTATACGCTAGAGTGCTCTATCTAGTGAACAAGCGCTTCCACAACGCCGCCTGGCTCTACGCGATCGGGACGCTCCTGCACACCCTCGACCACTTCCGGCGGGGGGTCCATACCGTCTCGGACGGCGTCGTCTTCCTCGGTACCTTCGGCATGGTCATCGCGGCGGTGGCGATCACCCTCGCCCTGACCGACCATCCGTCGGCGCCGAAGGTCAGCCTCTACGGCTTCGCCCACGCGGCCGGCATCGCCGCGATCCACTACCTCCCGCACTGGTCGTCGCTCTCGGATTCCGCGATCGGCGGCAACTGGAGCGTCCTCTCGTGGTTCGCGGTGTCCCTCGAGATCGTCGGTGCCGTCGCGTTCTCCCTCGCCGGCCTGGCCATCCTGCGGACGAAGCGCGCCTCACCGCAGTTCGCCTGACGTCAGTATTGGCGCATGTCTCTGCGCCAGATCGTTGCCGCGCGGACGGGCCGCCTCGTCGGCGCCGCGAGCCGCCTCACCGGGTTCGGCGCCGGTGAAGCCGTCACCGGGAAGCTCGCGCACGCGATCGATCCGACACTCCTCTCCGCGCTCGCGTCGCGTGTCCCGGAAGGATTCGTCGTCGTGATGGGGACGAACGGCAAGACATCGACGGCGGCGATGCTGACGCGCGTCCTCAACGCGCAGCGGAGGAACGTCGTCACGAACGCAACCGGCGCCAACCTTGTGGGCGGCGTCGTCGGTGCGCTGATCAAGCACCCGCACGCGGAGATCGGGATCTTGGAGGTGGACGAAGCCGCGGCGCGGAGCATCGTCCCGACGCTCGAACCGCGGGTGATGATCTGGACCAACGTCTTGCGCGATCAGCTCGATCGTTACTTCGAAACGGACATCGTCATCCGCCATCTCGAGAACGCGGCCGTGAGCGTGCGTGGATCACTCGTCGTCAACGCCGACGATCCCGGTCTCGTGGGGGCGGCGGAACGCAGCGGCAAACCGGTGGTCTACTACGGGCTCACGCACGCGCGCGACGAGGGCAGCGCACTCGCCGCGGACTCGGCGAATTGTCCGAGATGCGGCGCGCCGCTCCGCTATGACGCCCGATACCTCGGACATCTCGGACGGTACGCGTGCGACGGTTGCGGATGGAAGCGTCCGGAGCCGGACGTCGCCGTCGAACCCGTCGAGCTGCGGGGCGCGCAGCGGATCACCGTCCGCGTGTGCGAGGTGGACGTGACGCTCCAGACCGGTGGGCTCGGGGCCGCCTACAACGTAGGCGCGACGGTCGCCGCCGCGAGGCAACTTGGCATCGACGAGCATGCGACGGCCAAGGCCCTCGAAGGCATGACGGCCGTCTTCGGACGCGGCGAAACGATCGGCAACGGCGTGCTGCTGCTCATGAAGAATCCGGCCGGCGGCAACGAAGGCGTGATGCAGGTGCTCGAGGACGGTTACTCGCGCATCCTCGTCGCGATCAACGATCGTCACGCGGACGGCCTCGACGTCTCGTGGCTGTGGGACGTCGAGTTCGAACGCCTGAAAACGACGGCGCGCTACGTCGTCGTCTCCGGAGATCGCGCGCAGGACATGGCCGTCCGCTTGAAGTACGCCGGCATCGCGGTCGACGTCATCGAGCCCGACATCAAACGAGCACTCGACCTCGTGCGGGCTGAGCCCTTCGCGTTCCTCGCGACGTATACGGCGATGCTCGACGCGCGCGCGTCGCTCAAAGGCAAGTCGGAACGGTTGGCATGAAGATCGTCCACCTGTATCCGGATCTGCTCGGCACCTACGGGGACCGTGGCAACGTCATCTGTCTCGCGGAGCGCGCGCGGTGGCGGGGGATCGATGTAACCGTGGACGCCGTCGAACGCGGCGACACGCTGCCGAACGACGCCGACCTCATCTTCATGGGCGGCGGACAGGACCGTGCGCAGGAACTCATCGCACCCGAGCTCCTCGCGATGGCTCCGCGCATCGGCGAAGCGGCCGCGCGCGGCGCGATCGTTTTCGCCGTCTGCGGCGGCTATCAGCTTCTCGGCTCCCGTTACGACGAGGTCCCCGGTCTCGGTCTGCTCGATCTCTACACCGAAGCGGGCGACGACCGGATCCTCGGGAACGCAAGCATCGACACCGCCGTCGCGGGCACGATCGTCGGTTTCGAGAACCACGGCGGGCGCACGTACCTCGGTCCGGGAGCGAAGCCGCTCGGACGGATCACCGCCGGCCGTGGGAACAACGGCACGGACGGCACCGAAGGCGCGATCCAAGGAAACATCATCGGCACGTATCTGCACGGTCCCGTCCTGCCGCGCAATCCGGCGTTCGCCGACGCGCTGCTCGCGCTCGCGATCCGCGAAGAGCTTCGTCCGATCGACGACGTGCTCGAGATGGCAGCGCACGAACGCGGTCTCGAACTTGCTCGCAAACGCCGTCACTGAGTGGGACGATGAGATGACGGTTGCGTTTCCTTCCGTCCGGGTCAGGGAATCTTCCTAGTCAGGAAGACCGAAAGAAGGTGAGACGGAATGCGACGCGCGATAACGCGCGGCTTGCTCGTCGGAGCCCTCGCGGCATCTTTCTTCGGTGCCTCAGCGCGAGGGCAGATCGCCGATACGCACGCGCCGCGCATCAAGGCAACACCGGTAGCCGATCACACCGACCCGGGGCCGAAAGGCGCCGCGGTGACGCCGGTATCCGGTACGCATCAGGCAACGGCGCATCTCACGATGACGTCAACGAACGTGCAGATGCATCCCTGCGTCGACTCAGCGCGCATGGACACGCGGCTCGGCCTCATGAAGAACACGGCCGCGTACTCGCACTGCGATTTCCCGTAAGACGAATCGGAACTACCGCGTGAGCCAGGCCTGGTATCCGCCGACGAGGTCGGTGGCATCCAGGCCGAGCTCACGGAGGGTGGCGGCCGCAAGGCTCGACGCGTAACCCTCGTCGCAGAACAGGATGACCTTCCTGTCGTAGGACGTTTCCTCGATCTTGTGCGTGCTCTGCGGATCGAGCCGCCATTCGAGGACGTTGCGATCGATGACGACCGCATCCGGTATCTCGCCGTCGCGTTCGCGTTGCTCGATGGGTCGCGTGTCCACGAGAAGGGCGCCCGTCGCGAGCTCGTCGTCGAGGCGATCGACCGTGACGCGTTCCAAGCTCGCGCGGGCATCGTCCAGCAGGTTGTCGATCGAACGCGGCACGCGTTCTGTCTACCAGAGAGAATCAGCCCGAGCGTTTATGGGTTCGACGACACGGACACCGAACAGACATGAGCGAGCAGATCGAGATCACCCACAACACAGACCAGCACCGTTACGAGCTGCGTGTCGACGGCGAGCTCGCGTCGGTCGCCGAGTACACGCGGGCCGGCGGGCGGTTCGTCTTCGATCACACCGAGACGGCAGACGCCTTCCGCGGACGCGGCCTCGCCGAGCAACTCGTGCGGGCGGCGCTCGAAGACGTCAGGAGCCGGAACGCCGGTGTCGTGCCGTCGTGCTGGTTCGTCGCCGAGTTCATCGAAGAACACCCGGAGTTCGGCGACCTCGTCGCGACGGGTTAGGAAAAGGAGAAGGCCCCGGCCGAAACCGGGGCCTTCATGGTCAGTGTTCGCAGAGCTGAAGGCTGTAGTAACGCTCGCCGGGCCGAAACCCGTCTCGCGTTCCCTCCCCCTCGGCTGCAGAGAGCTCCGACCGGCTCCGGCCCGAGGGCCGAAACCACGTCCGCCTACTTCGTCTTGTCTTCCGGCCCTTTCGGACCGGCTGCCAGTGTCGCGTACAACGAACGCAAGGGATTTGTACACCGGTCCGCTTGTGCATCGCTAGAGGGACAACCTGTGGATTTCCTCTGGATTTCTTCGGCGAGGCAAACTGTCCGGACGCGAGCGACGAGAGGGAGGCAGATGTACCCGGGACCTGAGGGACGAAACAATCCGGACCGGCCCGCCTTCATCATGGGCGCAACGGGCGAGACGATCACGTTCGGCGAATACGACGAGCGCTGCAACCGGCTTGCGCACCTGTTCCGCGAGATCGGGCTCACGCGTCGCGATCACATCTCGATCTTCATGGAGAACAATCCGAAGATGCTCGAGGTCGAGGGCGCGGCCGAACGCACCGGGCTGTACTACACGTGCATCAACTCCTACCTCTCGGCGGAGGAGGTCGCTTACATCGTCAACGACTCCGAGTCGCAGGTCCTCGTGTCGTCGGGGGCCAAGCGCGGCGTGGCCGAAGAGGTCGTGAAGCTCTGCCCGAACGTGAAGCGCTTCCTGATGGTGGACGACACCGCTCCGGGATTCGAGAGCTACGAGAAGGCCGTTGCGTCCTACCCGACGACGCCGATCGCGGACGAGATGCTCGGCGCGGCGATGCTGTACTCGTCCGGGACGACGGGACAGCCGAAGGGGATCTTCCGTCCGCTGCCGGACATGGCGCCGGCGGACGCGCTTCCCGTCATGACGTTCGTCCGCGCGATCTTCGGTTTCCGCGAAGGCCAGGTCTACCTGTCGCCGGCGCCCCTGTATCACTCGGCCCCCCAGGCGAGCGTGTCCGCGAACGTCCGCATGGGATCGACGTCGGTCATCATGGAGCGCTTCGACCCCGAAGAGTGGCTACGACTCGTCGAGAAGTACGGCGTCACGCACTGCCAGATGGTGCCGACGATGTTCTCGCGCCTGCTGAAGCTGCCGGAAGAGACGCGCAAGCGCTACGACGTGTCGTCGATCGAGTGCATCGTCCACGCGGCGGCGCCGTGTCCGGTTCCCGTGAAGGAAGCGATGATCGAGTGGATCGGCCCGAAGATCATCGAGTACTACGGCGCGACGGAAGCGAACGGTTTCACCGTTTGCAACTCCGAGCAGTGGCTGGCGCACAAGGGCACCGTCGGGTTCCCGGTGCTCGGCGAGCTCTTGATCCTCGACGACGAGAACAATCCCGTGCCGACGGGGACGTCCGGCACCGTGTGGTTCAAGAACGCGACGAACTTCGAATACTTCAACGCGAAGGACAAGACCGACGAGTCACGCGTCGTGCTCGAAGACGGCGGTGTGATGTCGACGGTCGGTGACGTCGGCTACGTCGACGAGGACAACTTCCTCTATCTCACCGACCGTAAGACGTACATGATCATCTCCGGCGGCGTGAACATCTACCCGCAGGAGACGGAGAACCTTCTCATCACGCACCCGAAGGTGATGGACGCCGCCGTCATCGGCGTCCCGAACGAAGACCTCGGTGAAGAGGTGAAGGCTATCGTGCAGCCGATGGACGGCGTCGACGCCGGACCGGAGCTCGAGCGTGAGCTGATCGCGTTCTGCCGCGAGCATCTCGCGCACTTCAAGTGCCCGCGGACGATCGACTTCGAATCCGAGCTGCCGCGGCTCCCGACCGGGAAGCTCTACCAGCGATTGCTGCGCGACCGCTACTGGCTGGACCGCAGCACGCGCATCTCAACGACGACGATCGCCGCGACGGCGGCGAAGACGACGGCGAGCGCGACGAAGTCCACGAGGTGGAGACGCACCTTGTCGCGCGGTGCGCTCCGCGGACCACC
>JAICYB010000073.1 GCA_025934435.1 Actinomycetes bacterium
CTTTTTTTTTTTTCGTTCCGGCGGCCGCTGCCGGCCCGGGGGGGTTGGGGCACCTCGTGGTGGGGCCGGGGGGGGGGGGGCCCCCCCCCTGGAAGGGTCGGCTGCCGGTTCCCGAAGCGCGGGGGCATCGGAACAGCGTAGCGAACATATGTTCTAGGTCAAGCAAGGTGCTAACTTTGGCTTGGGAGGTGCCAACCATGGCCAACAACGGAACGCTGCAGGTGTGGACCGACTTCCTGTGTCCGTGGGCACGGATCGGCGCGCACTGGATCATGAACTGCGCCGAAGCCGGCGTCCTCGACTACGACCTCGAGTTCAAGACGTTCTCGCTCGAGAACATCAACCTGCCCGAGGACGGCTCGGCGGATGAGCTCTGGTCGACGGCCCCCGAGCGTCGCGGACTCTACCCGGCGGCCGCCGCGAAGTGGATCCAGACGAACGCGCCGGACAAGACCATCGCGTACTGGAAGGCGATGTTCGACGCGCGTCACGTGGACCACGAAAAGATCGGTGAGCCTCCGGTCACAGCCCAGGTGCTGAACGCGGTGGGTCTCGACGGTGAGGCGATCGTCGCCGAGATCGGCAGCGATCCGAAATGGCTCGCGGCCGCGCGCGCCGACCACGAGGAAGCCAGCGAGCTCGGCATCTTCGGCGTCCCGACCTTCGTGTTCCCGGACGCGGCTCCGGCCTTCGTCCGCCTCCTCGAGATCACCGACGGGGATCAGGCCGCGACGATCTACAACGACGTTCGGTCGTCCGCGCTGAACCCGACGATCCACGAGCTGAAGCGCCCCGCTATACGCCGGTGACGGACCGCGTCAGGTACCGCTGCACGCTGTGCGGGAACCTGACGCGCTTCGACGTCGTGGAGCGGAAGCGGTCGAGGTCCTTCTACCACTACACCCTCGGCGGGATGCTGACGGTGGACGAGGAAGAGGTCCTCGAGCGCGAGGTGGAAGAGGTCCGCTGCCGTTGGTGCAATTCCGGTACCAACGTCGAGGAGGTCTCCGGCTAAGGCGTTTGGGTGTCGTCGGCTCGGGTTAGTCTACGAACACATGTTCGAAGAACACGAACCGGCGCTCAGCATCGAGTGCGACGCATGCCTCATGCAGCATTCCGACCACTGTCGGGACTGCATCGTCTCGGCCCTCGTCGACCCGATCCCACGCAAGGTGGCGCTCGTCGTCGACGCCGACGAGGAGCGCGCGCTCCGGGAGCTCGCGAGCGCGGGTCTGATCCCCGAGATCCGCATGCGGAGACGGCGAAGCGCCTGATTCACAGAAGAACAATCTTTGTGAAGGGGCGCACGCGCGGCCTACGCTGGCGTACCGATGAAACGTCTTTACCTGCTCGGATTCACTCACGACCTCAAGGGCGTGGTCTTCGCCGAGCGCAAGGGCGCGAAGAACGCGACGGTCTGGCTCCCGATCGACGACGCGTTCGCCGACGCGCTGCGCAAGCTCGAGCGGGCGCGCACGGACAAGGCCGAGGGCCGCGCGCGCAAGCGGAAGGAAGAGCCCATCGCCGAGGGCGAGGGTGGGCGGCCGCTTCCTCCCGTCGGACGTTCCCCGGTCGCCGGAGGGATGCGTCCAAGAGAGATCCAGCAGCTGCTCCGCGAGGGACGATCCATCAACTCGGTCGCCGAGGCATCGAAGACGTCACGTGAATGGGTCGAGCGGCTCGCCGAACCCGTCATCGCCGAGCGCGTCGGCGTCGTCCGCATGGCGCAGAACGCGATGATGCCGCGTCCCCGGCTCGGTCCGTCCGGGCTCCCCCTTGGAGAAGCCGTGCGACGCAACCTCAAGGAGCGTCGCGCGCCGCTCGAAACGATCGAACGGTTGGACGATGCCTGGGACGCGCGCCTCGCCCGGGCCGGTGGATGGCGCGTCTTCCTGCGCTTCAACCACCGGGGCAAGCGACGGACGGCCGAATGGGAGTTCCACAAGGGCCGGCGCCAGATCCTGCCGCGTAACCGGCTCGCCGGACAGCTCGGATGGTGGCCGATGCAGGACGCCGACGAGCCGGACACGGTCGAGACTCCAGAGGACACGGGCGAGATCGACGCCGACGGCGCGATGCTGATGGAGCTCGAGCAGGTCCGCCGTCGCCCGCCCGCCAAACGCAAGCCGCGTCCGAAGCCGAAGCGCAAGCCCCCGGCGAAACGGAAAGCCGTCGCTCGGCGGCGGCGTCCGTCGCGCTAGGCTGTTCGTTCAGGAATCACGCCGCGCCGCGGCGGGTTTCCTGAGTCCCCCGAGTCGTATCCGATGTGTGAGGACCTATGACCGAGCCACTCGTAACGAACAGAGCCGAACTGGACCTCGACGAGGTTCGCCGCTACTCGCGGCACCTGATCATGCCCGAGGTCGCGATGGAGGGGCAGACGCGACTCAAGGCCGCGAAGGTGCTGTGCATCGGCGCGGGTGGACTCGGCTCGCCGGTGCTGATGTATCTCGCCGCCGCCGGCGTCGGCACGATCGGGATCGTCGAATTCGATGTCGTGGACGAAACGAACCTGCAGCGTCAGATCATCCACGGACAGTCCGACGTCGGGAAGTCGAAGGCGCAGTCGGCGAAGGAAACGATCGCGGAGATCAACCCGAACGTCGAAGTGATCCTGCACGAAACGCGGCTCGACTCGAGCAACGCGCTCGACATCATCCGTCCCTACGACCTCATCGTGGACGGCACCGACAACTTCCCGACGCGCTATCTCGTGAACGACGCGTGCGTCCTGTTGCACAAGCCGTACGTGTGGGGTTCGATCTTCCGGTTCGAAGGACAAGCCTCCGTGTTCTGGGCGGACAGGGGTCCGTGCTACCGGTGCCTGTATCCCGAACCGCCGCCGCCCGGGATGGTTCCGTCTTGCGCGGAAGGCGGCGTTCTCGGTGTGCTCTGCGCGACGATCGGTTCGATCCAAGCGACCGAAGCCGTGAAGCTCCTCATCGGTTCGGGCAATCCGTTGATCGGACGCCTCAAGATCTATGACGCGCTCGAGATGGACCTGAAGACGATCAAGGTGCGGAAGGATCCGTCCTGCCCGATCTGCGGCGAGAACCCGACGGTCACCGAGCTGATCGACTACGTCGAGTTCTGCGGTCTGGTTCGCGGCGAAGACGACCTTTCGGCACAGAACGAAGTTCCGAACGTAGAGCCCGAAGAGCTCGCGCGCGCGATGAAAGAGGAAGCGAAGCCGGTGCTGGTCGACGTCCGTGAACCGTTCGAGGTCGACATCTCGAACCTGCCGTGGGAGTCGACGCTCATCCCGCTGAACGAACTCGCCGCGCGTGTGCACGTGCTGTCGAGCGCGGACGACATCGTCGTGTACTGCCGCACGGGTGCGCGCAGCGCGCAGGCGACGAAGTTCCTGCAATCGATCGGCTACAAGAAAGTGCGCAACCTCCGCGGCGGCGTCAACGGGTACGCCGAAGAAGTAGATCCGTCCATCCCCGTTTACTAGTGAAGCTGCATCACGTGCAGCTCGCGATGCCGCGCGGTCGCGAGGACGAAGCCGAAGCGTTCTATGCGGGCTTGCTCGGACTGCAGCGCGTGCCGAAGCCGCCGAACCTCGAGAAGCGCGGCGGTTGCTGGTTCCGCGGTGAGTCGATCGAGCTGCATCTCGGTGTCGAGGAACCGTTCAGTCCGGCCAAGAAGGCGCATCCGGCGCTGCAGGTGGCCGACCTACCCGGACTTCAGGAGAAGCTCGCGGCTGCGGGGGCCGAGGTGTGGTCCGACGAACCCCTCGAGGGTTACGACCGCTTCTACGCGAGCGATCCGTTCGGGAACCGCATCGAATTCCTGTGCCCGACGTCTTCCTGATCACCGGCATCTCCGCGGCGGGGAAGTCGACGACCGCGCAGAAGCTCGCCGAACGCTTCCACCGCGCCGTCCACGTGAAAGGCGATGTGTTCCGGCGCATGGTGGTGTCGGGGCAGGACCACATGCATCCGGACCAACTCGATCTGCGCTACCGGCTCGGCGCCGAAACCGCGAACGCGTACTTCGATGCCGGATTCGACGTCGTCGTGCAGGACGTCATCATGGGACCCAGTCTCGCGACGTACGTCTCGCGGATCACGGGCCGTCCGCTCTACGTCGTCGTGCTTACCCCTCGCGTCGACGTCGTCGAAGCGCGCGAAGCGCAGCGTCCGAAGACCGCGTACCAACCGGGGCGGTACACGCCGGCCGATCTCGACACCTACATCCGTGGCGAGACGCCCCGGATCGGTTTGTGGCTCGACACCTCAGATCAAACGCCGGACGAAACCGTGGACGAGATCCTTGCGCGGAAGGACGAAGCGCTCGTCAGCGCGTGAGCACGACGACGACGAAGCGTGCTCGTCGACGCTGGAGGTGTCGCTCGTCAGCGAGCCGGCGGTCGTGCGGGTACACGACGGGGCGATCAGCGCGACGCCTATGACTGCTGCTGGCGCGTAGCTTCGAGCCGCCGGTCGCGGTTGGCGGGGATCTTCTTGAAGTCCCATGACACGATCTTGTCGGGCGTCATGACCATCCACCGGTGCGACTTCACCTCCGGGATCTCCATCCCGTTCCAGTACTTGTCGCCGAAGGCCTGACGGATCTCCGGAACGTCGCCCGCGTCCTCGAGCACGCCGTAGAGCACGGCGCCGCGAAGTTCCGCGTATTCGTAGCCGGCGTCGACGCACGCCGAAACGCGCGAACCGTGGCGCAGGTCGGCGTCGCGACGCGACCTCTTGAGCGAGTTGAAGTAGATCTTGCCGTCCCGCCACACGAACCACAGCGGAGCAACATGCGGCTCGCCGTCCTCGGAGACGGTTCCGACGCGGGCGGTGCGTTCGGTCGCGAGGAAACTCTCGAGTTCCTCGTCTGTCATCCGCAGGACGGAACGCGGCAACGGCATGGACGACAGTCTAGGGGAGTCGCTACCGCCGTCGGTGTCGCGCATCCCCGCTTGCGTATCCCGTAGCCTCTGCTCCGCAACCGACAAGGGAGAGGCATGGCGCATCCACGCAAGTTCCGCTTCGGCATCCAGATCGCGAACGCGACGTCGCGCAAAGACTGGCTCGAGAAGATCCGCAAGACGGCCGACCTCGGTTACAGCTCGCTCTTCATGCCCGACCACTTCGGCGAGCAGCTCGGCCCCGTCCCCGCGCTCATGACGGTCGTCGAGAACTCCGATCTGCGCGTCGGGACGCTCGTGCTCGACAACGACTACAAGCACCCCGTCGTTCTCGCGAAGGAAGCGGCGACGATCGACGTCCTTTCCGAAGGACGACTCGAACTCGGCATCGGCGCCGGCTGGCTCCGCACCGATTACGACCAATCCGGCATCGCCTACGACGCGCCGAAGGTCCGCGTCGACCGCTTCGAAGAGGCGCTCGAGGTCCTCAAAGGCGCGTTCGGGACGGGTCCGTTCTCGTTCGACGGCTCGCACTACCAGATCACGAACTACGACGGCTTCCCGAAGCCCGTCCAGCAGCCGCACCCACCCATCCTCATCGGCGGTGGTGGCAAACGCATGCTCCGCATCGCCGCACGCGAAGCGGACATCATCGGCGTCAACCCGAACCTCGCGCCGGGCGAAGTGAACATGGAGGTCGGGCAGGACGGAACCGCCGATCGCTTCGACGAGAAACTCCGCTGGGTGAAGGAAGCAGCGGGCGACCGCTTCGACGACATCGAGTTCAACACGCTGATCTTCATCGGGATCATCACGGACGATGCGCTCGGTGCCGCGAACAACTTCGCGCCGCTCTTCGGACTGACGCCGGAGCAGGGACTCGAGGTGCCTCTTGCGCTCGTTGGTTCCGTCGACCAGATCTGCGAAACCCTGATCGAGCGTCGCGAACGGTGGAACATCTCCTATTACACGCTGTCCGAAGGTTTGCTGGAGTCCTTCGCCCCGATCGTGGAGCGGATGAGCGGGCAGTGAGCGAAACGGTCGAGATCGCCGAGTGGGCATCGTCCGTTCGTTACGAGGACATCCCGCCGCGCATCCACGAGAAGACGAAAGCTCAGATCGCATCGGTCATCGCCGCGATCCATGCCGGACGACACTCCGAGGGTGCGACCTCCGGGCGTGAGGTCGCGACGTCGTGGGGTGGTCCGTCCGAAGCGACGGTGTTCAACGGCGGCGCGAAGATACAACGGCACAACGCGATCTTCGCGAATGCGATGGCGTCGGTGTCGTTCGATTTCGACGATTACCTCTGCTTCGGACACACCGGACACAGTGCGGTGTGCGCGTCGTTCGCGTACGGCGAGCTCGAAGGCGCGAGCGGCAAGGACGTCCTCGCGTCGATCGCCGTTGCGAACGAGGTCGGCGGCCGACTCGGCGGATGTCTGTTGCTCGGCCCCCAGAACGGGCAGATGTGGTCGTATATCCACGTCCTCGAAGGCGCGTGCGTGGCGTCGCGCTTCCTCGGCCTCGATGCCGGACGAACCGCCAACGCGATCGGGATCGCCTTCACGCAGCCGCCGTATCCGTTGATGCCGGCGTTCATGGGTCCGGACAGCAAGCTGTTGATCCCGGCGACGACGACGGTCGACGGATGCCGCGCCGCCGAGCTCGCTGCTCGCGGCTGGACGGGGTCGCACGTGATCCTCGAGGACAAGGAAGGATTCCTGAAGCGGTACAACGCGAACGCGTTCACGTGGATGTTGTCCGGATTCGGCGAAGCGTGGGTCACCGATTCGCTCTGCTACAAGATCGTGCCGGGGTGCGCGTACATCGATACGGCCATCGATGCGTTCACGGCGCTCAACCGTGAACACGGACCCTTCACGACGGACGACATCGAACAGGTCACCGTCCGCTGCGGTCTGCTGACGACGGGCATGGAAGGTTTCGCGACGTCGTACCGGTCGAGCGAGCGTCTCGAACCGATCTCGATCAACTTCTCCGTCGCGCTGTCGATCGGACTGATGCTGCACGCCGGTGATCTGAAGCCCGAGTATTTCAGCCACAAGTACTTGGACAACCATCGCGACGCGATCGAAGCCGGTGCGGCGAAGGTGTCGATGCGTTACGACACCGAGATGGACAAGATCGGAGCTCGTGCCGGCGAAGGCGGCACGAGCGTGGCCGGTCTCCTCGGCGCCCAGACGCTCGCCGGCCAGGATTTCGAACGCTACGTGATGGCGTTCCCGAGCGAAGTGACGATCAACGGCGAGCTGACCGCGCTGCAGGAAGTTCCACTCGGCGGCGCGGGTCGTCCATGGGACGAAACGAAACAGCTCGTCGAGCGGAAGTTCCGCGAGAACTTCACCGGCGACGCGGACGCGGCGCTACGCGCGATCGATTCGCTCGAGGACTGCGCCGACGTCAGCTCTGTAGCGTCGCTTCTAACGTGATCTCCGCGGTCGCGAGGACGCGCGACACCGGGCACGTCATCTTGACGTCGTGCGCGATGCGCTGAAAGTCGGCGTCGTCGATACCCGGGACCGTCGCCGTGCAGAAGACCTCGATCCGCGGGATGTGGAATCCCACCTCGGCGGGCTCGATGTGGACCTTCGCCGTCGTCTCGATCTTCGTCGGCGGCGTCTCGTTCCGTCCGAGCGCGCCGGAGAGCGCCATCGAGAAGCACCCGGCTTCCGCCGCCGCGATGAGCTCCTCGGGGTTCGTCCCCTTGCCTTCCTCGAAGCGCGAGGAGAAGTTGTACTGACCCTCCCACGCCCCGCTGCCGAGCTTCATCGTTCCCTTGCCGCCGCGGATGTCCCCTTCCCACACCGCTTCGGAGCTGCGGATAGCCATCGATCTCGTCCTTTGCTCGAAAAGTCTGACGTTAGCAGCTGGTCAGATCTGGCGACGGACCTCGTCCCGGAGCTTCTCGAGATCGGACCCGGCAGCGGGCGAGGCCGGCGCGACGGCGGCCGTTCGCGGCCTCCGTCGTCTCACGCGCCAGACGACGAAACTCGCTCCGAGTACGAACACGATGAACGGGAGGAGCCAGATCAGCACACCCGCACCACCGGACGGCGGCCGCGCCAGCGCCGTTGCACCGAAGTCCTCCTTGATGCCGTGGAGCACCTGAGTGTCGGTGCGTCCGCTACGGAGTTCACGTGTGATGCGGTCACGTAGCTGACCCGCCTGTGTCGTCGTGCAGTCGATCAGCAGCTTGCCCGGACAGTACGGCGACCAGACCTGTCCTTCGATGCGTTGCGCGCGCGTCGCGATCGAAGCATGGCCGGACGAACCACACGACGCGAGCAGCACGAGACAGACGATCGCGATACGGAGGTAGCGGGGCATCCGGGTCACCTTACCCGCCGCGAAGCGCAGCGGAGCGGGAACCATCGATTGGTAGCATCCCCCTTCATGCGGATCAAGGTCATCGCGGACGTTCACGGCGACCTCGACGTCGTGCTGCGGGAGGCTGCCGCGTGCGACGTCCTGCTGCTCCTCGGCGACCTCATCAACGTGATCGATTACAGCAACGCCGGCGGCATCCTTGCCGAGGTGTACGGCAGCGACACCGTGCGCGCATGGTCCGAGATGCGAGCGGCCGGACGCTTCGATGAGTCGCGCGCGCTGCTTCGCGAGGCCAGCCGGGGACGGGAGCAGGAGATGCGGGAACTGATGTTCAAACGCATCGACGAGAACACCCGCGAATTCTGCGAACAGGTACCGGAGAACGTCGTCGTGACGTACGGGAACGTGGACGTTCCGGACCTCGTCCGCAAGTACCTGCCGTCGACCGTGCGCTTCTTCGAGGCCGACGTGATCGAACTCGACGGCGCCCGCTTCGGGTTCGTCGGGGGCGGTCTGCCGAAGGTCGGGATCCCGGGCGAGGTCGCGCTCGACGCGTACGCCGCGCGCGTTGCGACGCTCGGTCCCGTCGACGTGCTCTGCGCACACGTTCCGCCCGCGGTGGACGACCTCACCTTCGACGTGGTCGCCGATTACAACGAGCCGGGCAGCGCGGCTCTGCTCGAGTACATCAACGAGCATCAGCCGACGCACATGTACTACGGCCACGTCCACCAGCCGCGAGTCGGCGAGACGACCATCGGATCGACCGCGGTGAGGAACATCGGAGCGCACTACCGCTCGACCGGACGCGCGTGGGACCATTCGGTATGACCGAAACGGTTTCGTCCGAGATCGAGATCGACTCGAGCGTCGCGCGTGTGTTCGAGATCCTTTGCGACTTCGAGGCCTACCCGTCGTGGGCCCGTTCGATCCGTGAGGCGACCGTCCTCGAGAAGGACGCCGACGGCCGTGCCACCAAGGTCGAGTTCCGCGTCGCGCCCGGCCCTCTGCCGCAGATGCGCTACATCCTCCACTACACCTATCCCGGCGACGCGATCGCCTGGGACTACGTCGAAGGTGACCTCCGCGACATCCGCGGGTCGTACCAACTCGAGGATTCGGGCGGACGCACCAAGGTCACCTACCACCTCGCGATCGACCCGGGGAAGCTCCCGCTACCCGGATTCGTGAAAGCTCGGGCCGCGCGCGAGATCACACGGGTCGCGTTGAAGGAACTGAAGAAGCACGCCGAAGCGAGCTAAGACGCGACTTCGTCGTCGATCTCGGACGCGAAGTGCTTCTCCACGGAGACCTGCAAGAGCTTCCGGTGCAGCATCGACACGAGCTGCTCGAAGACGCGACGCATCCCGTGGTAGCCCTCGAGGAGACGATCACGTGCTTCGTCCGGTGAAAGCGTCTCGTGCGCGAGCGGTTCGACGACCGCATCACGGAAAGCTTGCACCTGCATCCGCGCGATCTCTTCGAGCGTCGCGCGGTAGTGGCGGCCGAGCTCGATAGGAAGTCCGAGGTCGAGCCACTCCTTCGCCACGGCGAGGATGTGCACGTCGTCCGCGGTGTATCGACGGTCGCGGCCTCGTCCCGACGGGAAGAGGAATCCCATGTGCTCGGCTCCCTCGATCACCGACGCATCGACCCCCGCTTCACGCGCGAGCTCCGCGCGCGTCAGCGCTCGTTGCTCCGGTGCATCCCATCGCGGACGGAACACCATGTCGAGTGGTGCGAGCATCGTCTCGAGATCGGCTCCGGACTCGAAGTGACGGACGATCGTCCGGATCACCGAGAGCGGCAGGAAGCGTTTCTCTTGCAGCTCCTTGATCAAGCGGAGCCGGTCGAGGTGTTGCTCGTCGTAATAACCGACGCGGCCGCGGAGCGCGGGAGAGGGCAGGAGGCCCTGCTGCGTGTAGTAGCGGATGGTGCGCGTCGGCACCCCCGCGCGTTGTGCGAGGTCGTCGATGCGCATCTCGAGCGTCATGTGTCTTCTCCGCCGGTATGTGACACCCGAAGTGTAACAATGCCCTCGTGCGGATCATCGTGTTCACCGGGAAGGGCGGTGTGGGCAAGACGTCCGTCGCCGCGGCGACGGCGCTCGGCATCTCGCGGGCCGGGGCGCGGACGCTCGTCATGTCCACGGACCCCGCTCACAGCCTCGCCGACTCCTACGGAACCGAGATCGGGCCGGAGCTGACGGAGATCGCGCCCCGATTGTTCGGCCAGCAGATCGACGCGCAACAACGACTCGAGCAGCACTGGGGCGATATCCAGGAATTCACGACGCAGTTCCTGTCGTGGGCGGGGGCCGATCCCGTCGCCGCCGAGGAGATCATGGCGCTCCCCGGCATCGAAGAGGTGTTCAGCCTCACCGATCTTCGTCGTCACGCCGACGAAGGGGAGTTCGATTGCATCGTCGTCGACTGCGCGCCGACGGCCGAGACGCTGCGACTCCTGTCCCTGCCCGAGATCGCGCGCTGGTACATCGAACGGATCTTTCCGATCGAACGACGTGTCGTTCGAGTGGTTCGTCCGGTGCTCGAACGGATGACGTCGATGCCCATCGCTTCGGACAAGGTCTTCCACTCCGTCCAGCGCCTCCACGAGAACCTCGACGCCGTCGGAAAGATCCTCACGGACGGATCGCGAGCGTCGATCCGCATCGTCGTGAATCCAGAGAAGATGGTGATCGCCGAAGCGCGGCGTCTGTTTACCTACCTCGCGCTCTTCGGGTATCAGGTCGATGCGGTCGTCGCGAACCGCATCCTTCCCGAGGAGATCGAAGATCCGTACTTCGCGAAGTGGAAGAAGATCCAGGCGACGCACCTCGATACGATCCGCGAATCGTTCGCGCCGATCCCCGTCTTCACCGCGCGGCTCTACGAAGAGGAGATGGTCGGCTCCGCTCTGCTCGTCGACCTGTGCGACGAGGTCTACGGCGGC
>JAICYB010000108.1 GCA_025934435.1 Actinomycetes bacterium
GACGCGATCCGCAACGCGAAGGTCGTCGAGACCGAGGCCGGCGGTATCACGCAGCACATCGGCGCGTATCAAGTCGACGTCGACGGGCGCAAGGTCACGTTCCTCGACACGCCGGGCCACGAAGCGTTCACCGCGATGCGTGCGCGAGGCGCGAAGGTCACCGATATCGCCGTGCTCGTCGTCGCCGCCGACGACTCCGTCATGCCGCAGACGCGCGAGTCCATCTCGCACGCTCGCGCGGCCGAGGTACCGATCGTCGTCGCCGTCAACAAGATCGACCTCCCCGACGCGAACCCGGATCGCGTGCTCGCCGACCTCTCCGCCGACGGGCTTCAGCCCGAGGAGTGGGGTGGCACGACACAGGTCGCACGCGTCTCCGCGAAGCAGCAGACGGGCCTCGACGACCTGCTCGAGAAGATCCTGCTCGTCGCCGATCTCGAGCTCGACCCGAAGGCGAACCCCGCCGTCGAAGCGTCGGGCCCGATCATCGAGTCGCGTCTCGACATCGGGCGCGGTCCCGTCGCGACGATGCTCGTGCATCGCGGCACGTTGAAGGTCGGCGACGCGATCGCCGCCGGCGATGCCTGGGGCAAGGTGCGGGCGCTTCACAACTACAAGGGCGAGAAGCTGCAGGAGGCGAAGCCGGGCGACCCGGTCGAGATCCTCGGCTTCGACCGGCCCCCGCCCGCCGGCGAGCTCGCGCGCGTGACCGAGAACGAGCGCGCGGCCCGCGACCTCGCACAGAAGCGTGCCGAGCGGCTGCGCCGCGAGCAACTCGCGTCGCAGCGCCCGTCGGGCGTCTCGCTCGAGAACCTGTTCGAGCAGATGCAGTCGGGTGAGGTTCGCGACCTGAACCTCGTCGTCAAGGGTGACGTGCAGGGCTCGGTCGAAGCGGTTGTCAGCGAGCTGCAGAAGATCCAGCACCCGGAGGTGCGCGTCAACGTCATCCACCAGGGCGTCGGCGGCATCACCGAGAACGACATCATGCTCGCCGCCGCGTCGAACGGCATGGTCGTCGGCTTCAACGTGCGGCCGAACGCGGAGACTCGCGCCGTCGCCGAGCGCGAGGGTGTCGAGATCCGCATGTACGACGTCATCTACAAGCTGACGGAGGACATCGAGCAGGCGCTCGTCGGCATGCTTGCTGCCGTCAAGACCGAGGAGACGATCGGCGAGGCGGAGGTGCGCGAGACGTTCCGCGCGTCGCGCATCGGGACGATTGCCGGCTGCATGGTCACGAACGGCGTGCTCCGCCGCGCCGCGCAGGTGCGCGTGATTCGCGACGGCACGGTGATCTATACGACGACGATCGATTCGCTGAAGCGCTTCCAGGACGACGCGCGCGAGGTGCAGGAAGGCTTCGAGTGCGGTCTCCACCTCGCCAACTTCGACGACGTCAAGGTCGGCGACGTCCTCGAGTGCTTCGAGACGCGGGAAGTCGAGCGTACGTCGCTCGACGAACCGCCCTCAGCCGCCTAGCAGCACGGCGAGCTCCTCGTTTCCATTCGCGCGGGCGACGAGCGCCGGACGAGCCTCGGCGTCGACTGCAAGCGTCGGGTCGGCGCCGAACTCGAGGAGAACCTCGGCGACGTCGTTCGCGCCGGCGAACGCGCACGTTCCCAGCGGCGTGACCGTCGCGAACGGTGCTTTCGAGATCGCATCCGGATCCGCGCCCGCTTCGAGGAGCGTGCGAGCCGCCGCGACGTTGCGCGCGAACGCCGCGACATGGAGGCCCGTGAACCCGTCGGGCGTCCATGCATCGGGAGCCGGGAGACCGTCGCCCGCGCCGGCGATGATCCGGTCGAACGGCTCGAGCGGTGGGTTCGCCTCGAGTACCGCAGCGAGGACGTCCGGGCCGCGGTATGCCGCGCGCATCACGGCCGTGAGCCCGAGCTCGTCGTGTGCCGCGGCCGCGTCGGGCTCGCGGGCGAGGAGCTCGCGAAGGGCGTCCACGTCTCGGTCGTCGATGAGAGCGAAGATCGTCAGAGCAGCAATTATGCGGCGATGGGTAGCGGCTTCGTCGGCATCCTCACCTGCGAGCTCCATTTCCCCGAAGCGCATTCGCTGAAGGAGAAACGCCACTACCTCCGTTCGGCGAAAGCGCAGCTGGAGAACCGCGTCGGAGCATCGGTCGCGGAGGTCGACCACCATGACGTGTGGCAGCGCGCGCGGATCACGGTCGCCTGCGTCGCGCGGGAGCATCGCGAAGTCGCGCGGCTTCTCGACGACGCCGAGCGCTGGCTCCGTGGGCAGGAGTGGGAGGTCGCGCTCGCCGATCGTTTCGTCGTCGATCCGGATGACTGACATCCGGAAGGAGTCGCAGACTCGCTTGAATATGGAGCATGAGCGAACGGATGCGCCGGGTCAACGAGTCCGTGCGGCAGGTGCTGGCCGAGGCGCTGCCGGAGCTGAAGGATCCACGGATCGGTCTCGTGACCGTCACCGGTGTCGACACCGCGCCGGACCTCCGGCACGCGGTCGTTTTCGTCAGCGTCCTCGGCTCCGAGAAGAAGCGCCGGGCGACGATGCTCGGTCTCGAGGCCGCGCACGGCGTGTTGCAGTCGAGGCTCGGCCGCCAGCTTCGCATGAAGCGAACTCCCCAATTGAGCTTCGAGTACGATCAGTCGGTCGAGCGTGGCGTTCGGATGAGTCAGCTCATCGACCAGCTCGCACCCGAGGATGATGCAGACGAGTGACCTTCAGGCGATCGCCGCGGCGCTGCGCGAGCACGACCGCTTTCTCGTCGTCACGCACGAGAACCCCGACGGCGACGCGCTCGGCTCGCTCCTCGCGATGAACGTCGTGCTCGAGGGCCTCGGCAAGGACACACGCATGTATCTCTCGGGTGACGTGCCTCTGCCGCGGGAGTACGCGTTCATGCAGCTCGACGGGCTGCTCCGCGAGCTGCCGGACGACCTCGGCGACCGCGTCCTCGTCGCCGTGGACTGCGCAAAGGCCGATCGCATCGGGCCTGATCCTCCGCTGCAGGATGCGAAGCTCGTCCTCGACATCGACCACCATCACGACAACACGCGCTTCGGCACCGTCAACCTCATCGTTCCCGATGCTTCGTCGACCGGCGAGGTGCTGCGCGACGTCTTCGGGGAGCTCGGCGTCGCGATCACGCCCGAGATCGCCGAGCCGCTCTACATCGCGCTCGTCACCGATACGGGCAGGTTCCAGTATGCAAACACGACACCGAAGGCGTTGCGGCTCGCGGCAGAGCTC
>JAICYB010000111.1 GCA_025934435.1 Actinomycetes bacterium
CTCGTCGAAGAGCAGGATCTCGGGCTCGAGCACCAGGGCGCGCGCGAGGCCGGCGCGCTTCTTCATCCCCCCGGAGATCTCCGCCGGGAACTTCTTCTCGGCCCCCGCGAGACCGACGATCTCGAGCTTCTCCGACACGAGCGCACGGATCGTTCCTTCGGAGAGGTCGGTGTGCTCGCGCAGCGGGAAGGCGACGTTGTCTTCGATCGTCATCGAGCCGAAGAGGGCTCCGTCCTGGAAGAGAACGCCGAACTTCTTGCGGACCTCGAAGAGTTCCTTCTCTTTGAGCGTCGGGATGTCCAGACCGCCGACGTAGACGTGACCGCTTGTCGGCTTCAGGAGTCCGACGAAATGCTTCAGGAGGACCGACTTCCCCGTCCCGGACGGACCGAGGATGACCGTGATCTCGCCCTTCGGGATGTCGAAGGTGACGTCCTCCCAGATCGTCTGCGACCCGAACTTCTTCGTCAGGCCGACGATGGAGATCGCGACGTCATCCTTGTTCAAAGCGTGTCCCTCCGGGCCCGGATACTACGTCACAAACCAGACACGAAGCGTCGTAATGGTCCGGATACACCTGCACCTTCAGACGACGTCCACAGCGCTTGCAATAGCGAACAGGGTCGAGATCGCAACGGGAGTGATCCGAAGTGGCCGGACGGCCACAGTGCTCGCAGAACGCCTCTATATCTCGAGGCTCCGTAGCGGCATCTCCAGATCGGCGAGCATCGCGAGATCCTCGTCCGGTGAACGACCGAGCGTCGTCAGGTAGTTGCCGATGATGATCCCGTTGATGCCCGCGAGCATCCCCATCGACTGAAGCTCGCCGAGCGTCACCTCACGGCCGCCGGCGTAACGCAGAACGACGTCCGGGAAGAGCAGGCGCAGCATCGCTATCGTGCGGATCGCATCGAGCGGTGCCACGACAGATGAGGCCTCGAATGGCGTTCCCGGCCGCGGGTTCAGGAAGTTCACGGGGATCTCGCGGGGGCCGAGCTCCTTCAACTGGAACGCGAACTCGACACGCTGCTGCTTCGTCTCGCCCATCCCGAAGATCCCGCCGCAGCAGAGCTCCATCCCGAGGTCGAGGACGAGTCGGCACGTCTCATACCGCTCCTCCCACGTGTGTGTCGTGCAGATCTCGGGGAAGTACGAACGCGCCGTCTCGAGGTTGTGGTTGTAGCGGCGGACGCCGGCTTCGTGCAGCTGCCTCGCCTGCTCGGTGGTGAGGATGCCGAGCGAGCACGCGACGTGGACGTCGGTGTTCGCATGCAACGCATCGACCGCGCGCAGCACCTGGCGCATGATCTTGTCGTCCGGCCCCCGGACCGCCAGGACGATGCAGAACTCGGTTGCACCCTTGGCCTGCGACCGCTTCGCCGCTTCGACGAGCGCATCGACGTCGATGAACGGCTCCGGACGAACCGGTGTCGGCCAGTGGCGCGACTGCGAGCAGAAGTGGCAATCCTCCGGGCAACCGCCGGTCTTCGCCGAGATGATGGATTCCACCTCGACCTCGGCCCCCGCGTAGGCGAGGCGCACCTGATGCGCGCGCTCGACGAGGGACGGGACTTCTTCGTCGGGGATGGTGAGGATCGCGAGGGCTTCGTCCGGCGTGAGCTGCGGCGCCTCGACCATCGTCCGTTTCGACATCGGGGGCCGAGGCTAACAGCCGGACACCGCCGCCTGCGATGATGCCGCCGTGCCAAGCCTGTACCTCGTCGGCCTGTGCGGAGCCGCGATCGGCCTGCTCACGGGGTTGTTCGGCGTCGGTGGTTCGTCCGTCGCGACGCCGGTGCTGTCGATCCTCGGGGTCTCGCCGCTCGCGGCCGTCGCCTCTCCCCTCCCGGCGACGATCCCCTCGGCGATCGCCGCGGCGATCCCCTACGTCCGCGCCGGCGAGAACCGCCCACGCGCGGCGATGTTCACGCTGTTCGGCGCTGTGCCGGGAACGATCCTCGGCGCACTGCTCACGCACGTCATCTCAGGACAAGCCTTGCTCGTCGCGTCCGGGGTCGTCCTCGTCATCGTCGGCTCGCGCATCGGGCGTCCGATCGAGCAGTCGAGACGTGACGCCGGAACCCGCCGGCGACAGAACCGTCCGCTGCTGCTCGCTGCCGCGTTCGGCGTCGGGTTGTTCACCGGACTGCTCGCGAACGGCGGCGGGTTCTTGCTCGTCCCGCTCTACGTGTTGATCTTCGGATTACGGATGCGTCAGGCCGTCGCGACGTCACTCACGGTGATCGCGCTGCTCGCGGTTCCGACGCTGATCACGCACTGGTCGCTCGGACACATCGATTGGGCCGTCGCCGCAGCGTTCGCCGCCGGGTCGCTTCCCGGAGCGATCGTCGGCGGACGATTCGCCCAGCGCTTCGAAGGTCCCGAGATCCGGCGCGCGTTCGGCTGGTTCCTCATGATCTCCGGCGTCGCGTTCGTGGCGTACCGGTTGATCTAGGCGTAGCGCGGGTCGACCGTCTCCGGGTCGATCCCGGCGGCTTCGAGCGCTTCGCGCGCGGGTTCCGGTTTCATCTCGCCGGCGAGCGCGAGCGCGTGCAGCGCCGCGGCGGTGATGTGATCGGCATCGATCTCGAAGTGCGCACGCAGGTCCTCACGCGTATCGCTTCGTCCGAAGCCGTCGGTTCCGAGCGAGACGTACGGACCCGGGACCCATCGCGCGATCTCGTCCGGGAGTCCTTTCACGAAATCGCTGACCGCGACGACCGGTCCTTCCTCGAGCATCTTCGACACGTACGGCACGCGCGCCGGTTCGGTCGGGTGCATCCGGTTCCAACGTTCGCACTCGAGCGCGTCGTTACGGAGCTGTTGATAGGACGTCGCGCTCCAGACGTCGGCCGCGACGCCGTGCTCTTTCAGTTTGTCGGCCGCTTGCAGCGCGATACGGAGCAGCGGACCGGACGCGAGCAG
>JAICYB010000069.1 GCA_025934435.1 Actinomycetes bacterium
AAGACCTTGCTCCCTTCCATCTCCGCCGCCGCTTTGGACGGGCCGAACACGCGCAGACCGCGCGAGGCGAAGACGTCCGCGATACCCGCGACGAGCGGAACCTCGGGGCCGACGATCGTGAGGTCGATCTCGCGTTCGGTCGCGAGACCCGCGAGCGCGTCGAGATCGTCGACGGCAACGTCGAACGTCGCTCCGACGGACGCCATCCCGGGGTTGCCGGGGGCCGAGCAGACCTCGTGTCCATCGCGCGCGAGCTTCCACGCGATCGCGTGCTCACGCCCGCCGGAACCGATCACGAGGGTCCTCACGGCCGCGAGCCTACCCGGGCCAAACGACTAGGCCGCGATGCGTAACGTTTGTTCGCGCTCCGGTCCGACCGACACGATGCGGATCGGTACGCCCGTTTGCTGTTCGAGGAACTCGATGAAACGGCGCGCTTCCTTCGGCATGTCGTCGGCGGTCAGCACCTTCGAGATGTCCTGCTGCCATCCCTTGAGTCGCTCGTAGACCGCCTCGCAGTGGTGGAAGACCGACTGGTGCGCGGGGAACTCCTTGTAACGCTCGCCGTCCGCGTTGTACTCCGTGCAGACCGGCAGCTCGGCGTAGCCGGACAGAACGTCCATCTTCGTCACGACGAGCTCCGTGAAACCGTTCAACCGATCTGCGTAGCGAAGCAGCACGGCGTCGAACCATCCGAGACGTCGTTGTCGGCCCGTGCGCGTGCCGAACTCGATGCCGGCGCGCTTGTCTCGTCCGGACGCTTCGAGCATGCGTTCGGCCTGGTCGCCGAAGACTTCCGTCGGCATCGGACCGGAGCCGACACGCGTCAGGTACGCCTTCGCGACGCCGATCACGCGCGTGATGTCACGCGGAGCGATCCCGGCGCCGACGCACGCCCCTCCGGCGACGGGATTGGACGACGTCACGTAGGGATACGTCCCGTGGTCGAGGTCGAGGAGCGTCGCTTGCGCGCCTTCGAGCAGCACGTGCTTGCCTTCGCGGATCGCATCGTGGATCTCCGCGAGCGTGTCGGCGACATACGGCTTCATACGCTCCGCGTACGCCGTGTACTGCTTGATGATCTCTTCCGCGTCGAGCGGCAGGGTGTTGTAGAGCTTGGCGAGGATCGCGTTCTTCTCGCGGAGCGCAACCTCGAGCTTCTGCCGGAAGATCTTCGGATCGAACAGGTCCTGGACGCGGAGACCGACACGCGACGCCTTGTCCGCGAACGCCGGCCCGATACCACGCTTGGTCGTCCCCAGCTTGTTCTCACCGAGGTAGCGCTCGGTCACTTTGTCGAGCGCGAGGTGGTAGGGCATCACGAGGTGCGCGTTGTACGACACCCGAAGCTTCGCGCACGAGATGCCGCGCGACTCGAGCTCGTCGATCTCCTCGATCAAACGCGCAGGGTTCACGACGACGCCGTTGCCGATCATCGGGGTGACGTTGCTGTGCAGCACGCCGGACGGGATCAGGTTGAGCTTGTGGACCTCGTCGCCGACGACGATCGTGTGTCCCGCGTTGTCGCCGCCCTGGTAGCGGACGACGAGCTCGACGGGTCCTTCGGGGGCCGACCGCTCGCCGGACTGCGCGAGCAGATCGGTGACCTTACCTTTGCCCTCGTCCCCCCACTGGGCACCAACGACAACGGTGACGGGCATGACTGATCGACCTCTCCTCCCAGGGGAACGGGCTCGCTCGCCTGCCTGCAGGTCCCGTTGAGGGATTCTACCGGGTCACGGCAACAGTCGCGTTAACTTCCCGTTCATGCTCCGTTCGACGAGCGGACCAGATAGACCTCTACTGTTGAGCTGATGGGGACCGAGCGCCGCCGCGGCGAGCCCGGCGGCCGACCGCCGGGTGTGCTTCAGTCGTCGACCGTCGACGACCGTCGCCGTGCCGCGGCACTGGCTCACGTCGACGATGCCATCGTCATCGTCGAACCGTCCGGATCTATCGGTTACGCGAACCCAACGGCACGGTCTCTGCTCGAACAAGTAGCTGCCGACGGCGGACGGATCGGGGACTCTCACATCGACCGACTCATCGCTCAGGCGACGCTCGGCGATGACGAGATCGTCGAGGAGCTTCTCATCCGTTCACCGGATGCGCGCCCGGCGCGTGCGAGGGCGATCCCGCTTCCGGACGGAGCGGTGGTATTGATCCTCACGGACCTCTCGCCGACGCATCAACTCGATCGCATACGCCGTGACTTCGTCGCGAATGTCTCGCACGAGCTGAAGACGCCGGTCGCCACGATCCGCGCACTCGCCGAGACAGCGGCAACCGCTTTCAACTCGGACGACGTCGAAACGGCGCGTTCATTCATCGACCGCCTGGGTGCCGAAGCATCACGGATGTCCGATCTGATCACCGATCTACTCGACCTTTCTCGCGTGGAGACGGGCGTAGAGTTCGCTCCGGCCGTCTTCGACGTCCAGATGCTTGTCACGGACGCGGTCGACGCCGCTCGGCCGCTTGCGTCTGCAAAGAAGATCGACTTCCGGGTCGAAGCACCCGCGATCGTCGTCGAGGCTGATCCTTCGCAACTCGCGATGGCGGTCAAGAACCTCGTCGACAACGCCGTCCGGTACTCCGAAGAAGGAACGGTCGACGTCACGGCGCACGCTCAGGACGGAGCACTCACGATCTCAGTTCGCGACGAAGGGATCGGGATCCCGGAAGATGAGCGCGGACGGATATTCGAACGCTTCTACCGGGTCGATAAGGCGCGATCGCGTGCTACAGGAGGAACCGGCCTTGGTTTGGCGATCGTTCGGCACGTTGCGGAGAACCACGCCGGACGCGTCGAAGTCGACAGCGAACTCGGCGCCGGCTCCACATTCACGATCGTGCTGCCGCTCTCGCGCGACGGCGCGAATGGCGAGTCATGACCCAGATCCTCATCGTTGAAGACGAACCTGCGCTCGCCGACTCGATCCGTTACAGCCTGGAGCACGAGGGCTACACGTGTGCGGTCGTCATGGAAGGCGACCGCGCCGTCGAGTTCGCCCGATCTTGGCGGCCGGATCTCGTCTTGCTCGATCTGATGCTCCCGGGTATGCCCGGCGCCGACGTATGCCGTGAGATCCGGAAGACGAGCGCGGTCCCGGTGGTGATGGTGACGGCGAAGGACACGGAGGCCGACAAGGTCATCGGTTTGGAACTCGGCGCGGACGACTACATCACCAAGCCGTTCAGCATGCGCGAATTGATCGCGCGCGTCCGGGCCGTCCTGCGACGGGCCGAACAGAAGGCCGTCTCTGAGATCGGAGGATCGACACTCGTCGGAGGGCCCGTACATCTGGATACGGATCGACACGAGGTGCTCGTCCGCGGCGATCGGGTCGACCGTCCTCCGAAGGAGTTCTCGCTGTTGGAAGCCCTCCTGCGCCGACCCGGCAAATTGTGGACGCGCGAAGGACTGATCGCTCGCGTCTGGGGTGACGATTACTACGGCGACACCCGAACCCTCGATGTCCACATCAAGCGGTTGCGCGCGAAGATCGAACGCGACCCCAGCGGGCCGGAACATCTCCGGACGGTGCGCGGTCTCGGCTACCGCTTCGATCCTTAGCCCACGAGTTCGACGCCCGTCCGGTGCCGTTGCGCCAGTTCGCGGTATGCGCTCGGGTTCGCCGTTATCCAGAACTCCGAAGGTGTTCCTTCGATCGGGCGTTTGATCTTGGCCGGCACGCCGGCCGCGAGGACGCCCGAAGGGATCTCCTCGTTCGCTTGAACGACCGATCCGGCGGCGACGAGCGACCGGCTTCCGATGCGTGCGCCGTCCAGGACGATGGCGCCATTGGCGACCAGGCATTCCGCCTCGAGGACCGCACCGTGGACGACGCAGTTGTGCGCAACGGTGGCGCCGGGCCCGATCTCCGTCGGCGAACCCGGCGGACCGTGGATCACCGCTCCGTCCTGCACATTGGCTCCAGCACGCACCACGACGGGCGAATAGTCGGCCCTGATCACCGCGCCATACCAGATCGATGCTCCCTCCTCGACCGTCACGTCGCCCACGAGGGTCGCCGTCGGCGCGACGAAGGCGGTCGGATGCACACGCGGAGACTTGCCCTCGAACGAATAGACGGCCACGCAGTCCTCCTTCACGAGACGTTCACACGAGTAACGGATCCGATTCACATCGAAGGGCTACGGTCGCAACCATATGAACAAGCGAACCCAGCAAGCATCCCGAGCAACGAGGACACCTGTCGTCCGGCGCTCACCGGCACGTCAGCGCCCTGAGCCCGTTCCGCCAGCCTCACTTGCGGCTGTCGCTCCTACACCGCATCATGCCCGCGTGAGGTTCAAGGTCATACCGGCGGACGAGGGATTCTACGAGCTGTTCACCAAGGCCGCCGCGAACAACCAGCGCGCGGCGCAGCTCCTTCAGGAGTTGTTCCTCACCTACGATCAGCGTGACTCGATCCGCGAACGCATCCGCCAGGCCGAGCACGACGGCGACGAGATCACACACACGGTGATGAAGCGGATCAACACGACGTTCGTCACGCCGTTCGACCGCGAAGACATCTACAAGCTCGCGTCCGGCCTCGACGACGTGATGGACCATATGGACGGCGCTGCGGATTTCGTCGTCCTGCACAACATCGCGGATCCCCTGCCGGAGCTCGCGAAACAAGCCGACGTGCTGGTGCGAGCGGCGACGGTCGCGCACGACGCCGTTGGCCGGCTCAAGAACCTGCGCGGTCTCGAGGAGTACTGGGTCGAGATCAACCGTCTCGAGAACGAGGGCGACCGTGTGTACCGAAAGACCGTCGCTCAGCTGTTCTCCGGAGACTTCAAGGCGATGGACGTCCTCAAGCACAAGGACGTCATCGAGGAGATGGAGAACGCACTCGACTCGCTCGAGGGTGTCGCGAACACCATCGAGTCGATCGTCCTGAAACTGGCGTGACCGGCGTGGTCACTCCGGCGATCGTTCTGATCATCGTCGTCGCGCTCGGATTCGACTTCGTCAACGGGTTCCACGACGCCGCGAACTCGATCGCGACAGTCGTGTCGACGCGGGTGCTCTCACCACGCGTCGCCGTGCTCTGGGCGGCGTTCTTCAACTTCGTCGCCTTCCTCGTGTTCGGAACGCACGTGGCGTCGACGATCGCGAAAGACGTCGTGATCCAATCGGTCCTGTCGCCCGCCGTGATCTTCTCCGCGCTCCTCGGGGCCGTCGGTTGGGACCTGATCACCTGGTGGCTCGGCCTCCCGACCTCGTCGTCGCACGCGCTGATCGGTGGTCTCGCCGGCGCCGCGGTGGCCGTCGCGGGCTGGCGGTCTCTGATCGCGGTCGGGCTTCGCAAGATCGGCGTGTTCATCGTGCTGTCGCCGCTCATCGGCCTGGCACTCGGTGTGACGCTCATGATCATCGTCTTGTGGTCCTTCCATAACACGAAGGGCGTCGCGACCTTGAACCGCGGCTTCCGGCGGACGCAGCTCATCTCCGCGGCCGCCCTCTCACTCGGCCACGGCTCCAACGACGCGCAGAAAACCATGGGCGTGATCTTCGCGTTGCTCCTCGGCCAACGACTCGTGAAACCGACGCAGTCGATCCCCATCTGGGTCGTGCTCGCCGCGCAGACGGCCATCGCGCTCGGAACCGCCTTCGGTGGATGGAGGATCGTCCGGACGATGGGATCGCGGATCACCCACCTCCAGCCGATGGGCGGGATGTGCGCGGAGACCGCCGCGGCCGCCACGCTCTTCTTCACGTCGCACGCCGGCATCCCGGTCTCGACGACGCACACCATCACCGGCGCGATCGTCGGCGTCGGTGCGACCCAGCGCCTGTCGGCGGTTCGCTGGGGCATCGCCGGACGAGTCGTCTGGGCCTGGATCCTCACGATCCCCGGGGCGTTCACGATCGCCTGGGTGACGTCCATGCTCATCAAGGTCGTCAAGTGAAGCGGCTGCTCGGAACGCGGTACGGCTTCTTCACGCTCGCGGCCCTCGTCTGTTGGGCACTGATCCCCGTCACGGACGCGGCGTTCCGTTGGGTCGCACTTTGGACGGGGATCCTCTACATCGTTCTCGCCGCGGCGTTCCTCGCGGAAGAGCTGTCGAGGATGCGTGGTTCGCGACGCTGACGGACGGGACGAAGCACCCGGTCGGATAGACTCGTAAGTCTGATGACTGGCCTCGATAGGGATGTCGAGGTGGTCGCGGCCCCCCGCCTCGTTGACGAACGACTCATCAATCGAGAGCTTTCGTGGCTCGATTTCAACGACCGCGTGCTCGCCCTCGCGGAGGACGAAGCACGGCCGCTGCTCGAACGCGCGAAATTCCTCGCGATCTTCAGCTCGAACCTCGACGAGTTCTTCCAGGTGCGGGTGGCCGGCCTGCGCGAGCAGGTCCGCGCCGGCGTGGCGCGCATCTCGAAAGACGGACTGACGCCCGCGGAACAACTCACGGAGATCGCGCACCGCGTACACGAGCTGGCGTCACGTGCGGACGAGCTCTTCCTCGACGAGATCTGCCCCGCCCTCGACAAGGAGTCGATCCGCTTCACGACGTGGGAGCACGTTTCGAACGAAGATCGCGCGGAGCTCGACGCGTACTTCGACCGTTACATCTTCCCCGTCCTGACGCCGCTCGCCGTCGACCCCGCGCACCCCTTCCCCTACATCTCCAACCTGTCGCTGAACCTCGCCGTCGTCGTCGCCGATCCTGTGACGTCGGTCGAACGGTTCGCGCGCGTCAAGGTACCGCCGTCGTTGCCGCGCTTCGTCGCGCTGCCCGACGGCGAACGTTTCCTGCCGCTCGAACAGCTGATCGCCGGACATCTCGACGTTCTCTTCCCCGGCATGCTGGTGCACGCATCGCACGGCTTCCGCGTCACGCGCAACGCGGACCTGTCCGTCGAAGAGGACGAAGCCGATGATCTTCTGGAAGCGATCGAGCTGAGCCTCCGGCAACGCCAGCGTTCGCCGCACGTCGTACGTCTCGAGATCGGTGCCGATATGCCCGACGACGTGCGCGACGTTCTCGCGGACGAGCTCGAGATCGCGCCCGAGGACGTGTACGTCACGCACTCGATGCTCGACTACACCGGGCTGTTCGCCCTGCTGTCGCTCGATCGTCCGGAGCTGAAGGACACACCGTGGACGCCGACCACGCAGCCTCGGCTCGCCGCGACGTTCAGCGATGCGGAGGACCGTCCGAGCATCTTCAGCGTCATCCGCGAACGCGACGTGCTCGTGCATCATCCCTACGACTCGTTCGCAACGTCGGTCGAAGCGTTCATCGAAGCCGCCGCCGAGGATCCCGACGTCCTCGCGATCAAGTGGACGCTCTACCGGACATCCGGTCCCGAGAGTCCGATCATCCGCAACCTCATCAACGCCGCCGAAGAGGGCAAGCAGGTGGTTGCACTGGTCGAGCTCAAGGCGCGGTTCGACGAGGCGGCCAACATCGCCTGGGCGCGCGCGCTTGAAGAAGCCGGTGTCCACGTCGTCTACGGCCTCGTCGGTCTGAAGACACACGCGAAGATCGCGCTCGTCGTGCGGCAGGAACGCGGAGCATTGGTGCGGTACACGCACATCGGCACCGGTAACTACAACCCGAACACGGCGGCGATCTACGAGGACATCGGCGTCTTCTCCGCCGATCCCGAGATCGGCGCCGACGTGTCCGAGCTCTTCAATTTCCTCACCGGATACAGCAGGCAGAGTGCGTTCCGGAAGCTCACCGTCGCGCCGCTCGGCCTGCGCCGGACGCTGAAGGAGCTCATCGCCGAAGAAGCGAAGCCGGGCGGACGGATCGTCATGAAGCTCAACGCGATCGTCGATCCCGAGATCATCGACGCGCTCTATGAAGCGTCCGGTGCGGGCGCATCGATCGATCTCATCGTCCGTGGTGTCTGCTGCTTGCGCCCCGGCGTCGCCGGACTGTCCGAGAACATCAGGGTGCGGTCGATCCTCGGGCGGTTCCTCGAGCATTCGCGCATCCTCCGGTTCGGCGCGGACGACGCAACCGCGGAGTACTACATCGGTTCACCGGACGTCATGGCCGCAATCTCGACGGGCGCATCGAGGTGCTCGTACCGATCACCGACCCGGTCGGCAAGGGACGCCTCGCGGAGATCCTCACGGTCGAGCTCGCGGACGACCTGAGAGCGTGGGAGCTGGCGCCGGACGGGTGTTGGTCGCCGCCTCCTCGCACCCGAGGGATCGGTGCGCAGATCAGGTTCCGCGAACTTGCGCTCGAGCGCGCAGCCGTTGACCGACGCTGAGATGCGCGGTCGGCGTTTCGGGTGCGCGGCGTGGCTCGAGACGTGAAGGTCTTCCTCGTCCGGCATGCGAAGGCCGGCGACCGCGAACGCTGGACGGAACCGGACGACATACGTCCGCTCACCGAAGCCGGTCGCAAGCAAGCGGACGGCCTCGTCGCGCAACTCGCGGACTTCATCATCGAACGTGTGATCTCGAGCCGGTACGCACGGTGCGTCCAGACGGTCGAGCCGCTGGCGAACGCGCGAGACTTGGCCGTCGAGCCGGACGAAGCCCTCGCCGAGGGCGCGAGCCTCGACGCGACGCTCGCCCTCATCACCGGGCTGCAGGGTCCCGCGGCGTTATGTACACACGGCGACGTCATGGGATGGGTGACGGGTCACCTCGAGCGGCAAGGCGTACCCGGCGTCGATCCGACCAAGGGGCAGAAGGGCTCGACGTGGGTCCTCGACCTGGACGGCGGCATCATCGTCGCCGCGACCTACCTCGAACCCCCGGCCTGAGCAGGTCGTTGTTGAGGTAGGGTTCACAGTCGAGTTACACGCCTGTAAGCTTCACCCGCCACCGTGGGGAAAACCATGCGAGTAGCCGCTATCGATCTCGGCAGCACGTCGTTCACCGTCGTCGTCGTGGACATCACGCGCGGCGGCGAGATGACACGCGTCCTCCGCCGTCGCGAGGTGCTGCACCTCGGCGCGATCGTCGTGAAAGAAGGACACCTCTCGGGCGAAGCAGCGCGAGCGTCGGTTCGCGCGGCGCGCACGCTCCGTCGCGCGGCGGACGAAACGAAGCCCGACATCGTCGTCGCCGCGGCAACGCACGCGCTCCGCGAAGCCACCAACGGAGCGCATCTCCTCGAGCAACTCGAGGTCGCGACGAGGTGCCCCGTCCGGTTGCTCGACGGCAGTGAGGAAGCACGGCTCGTCTACGAAGGGATCCGTGACACGCTTCCCCTCGGCGATCTGCCGACGCTCGTGTGCGACCTCGGCGGCGGCAGCCTCGAGCTCGCCGTCGGTTCGTCCGGTGATGTGCTGTGGCAGGCGAGCTTCCCGCTCGGTGCGTCGCGACTGACGGCGAGCATGACCACAACCGATCCCGTTGCACCGGACGAAGCCGACGCGGTGTGCGAGCACGTTCGTACGACGATCGCGCCCGCCGTCGCGCTTGTGAAGCGCCGGTACCGTTTCGTCCCGTGCGTCGGAACCGGCGGTTCGCTCCGCGCGATCGCGCGCATGGAGCTCGCGCGCCGCCGCTCGCCCGCTGGATCGGTGAACGGGATCACGCTTCCCGCCGCCCGGTTGAACGCGCTCACGCGACGGCTGCTGAAGACGCCGCGGCGCAAGCGTCTCGAGATGCCCGGGATGCCGTCGCGACGCGTCGACGTTCTGCCCGTCGGCGCGCTCGTGCTCGCGACGATGTGCGACTCGCTCGACCTCGCGGGCATCACGGTGAGCGAGGGGGGCCTCCGCGAAGGACTCATCCTCGAAGCCGCCCGCACCTCGAAGCGCGCCGCCGGCTAGCACCCGGCACGACGACGGTAAGCTCCCAGCGTGTCGCGGCGGTGTCCGTTACGTGAACACAGCCTGAAGTCGCTGGCCGCAGCGCTGTTCCTCGCTGCCGCGTGCTCGCATCCCACGCCACCTGCGACGCCGGCGGCGCCGGCGACGGTCGCGCCGTCCGCTGAACCCACTCCCACCCCCACGGCGCATACACGTCCCGGGCGCGTCGCGCTCATCGTGATGGAGAACCACTCCTACGGCCAGATCATCGGTAACCCGCAGGCGCCGTATCTGAACGAGCTCGCGCACACCGGTGCGCTCGCGACCCACTACTCGGCGGTCGCGCATCCGTCGCTGCCGAACTATCTCGCCCTGATAGGAGGCGGCACGTTCGGCGTCACATCGGACTGCACGAGCTGTCGCGTCGACGCGCCGAACCTCGGAAGCGAGATGGACCGCAGCTACATCGGTTGGTCCGCGTTCATGGAGGCGCAACCGAAGCAGTGCTTCTTCGGAGCGTTCTCAGGCCGTTACGCGAAGAAGCACAACCCGTGGGCGTACTTCGACAACCTCCATCGCGACGTGTGCCTCCGCGTCGACCCACTCACGTCACTCGACGACTCGAAGCTGACGGACTTCACCTGGATCACGCCCGATCTCTGCAACGACATGCACGACTGCTCGGTCGCGACCGGCGATGCGTTCCTCCGTCGCACGGTCCCCGGACTGCTCCGCGGGCTCGGCCCCCGGGGCGCGCTCTTCATCACCTTCGACGAAGGAACGACGAACAACCGCGTCGTGACGATCGCCGCCGGAGACGGCGTGCGGCCCGGCACGTATGCCGGACCGTACACGCACTATTCGCTGTTGCGGACGATCGAAGAGCGCTTCGGACTCCCGCTGCTCGGCAGGTCCGCTTCGGCGGCGTCGATGCGCGCGATGTTCAAGTAACGCTGAGCGCGAGCTCCTCACCGGACGCATCGACCTTCACCGTCGCGCCGTCGCCGACGTCGCCCTGCAGGAGCTGCTTCGCGATGTTGTCCTCGAGCTCCCGCCTGATCACGCGCTTCAGCGGACGCGCACCGTACGCCGGGTCGTACCCCATGCGTGCGAGCACATCGCGCGCCGCGGTCGTGACATCGAGCGCGATGTTCCGCTGAGCGAGACGGCTCGCGACACGATCGATCTGGATGTCGACGATGTGACGAACCTCTTCCTGCGACAAGCGCTTGAAGATCAAGATCTCGTCGAGCCGGTTCAAGAACTCCGGACGGAAGAAGGAGTGCACGACCTCGACAACCTTCTCCTCGTCGATCGACTCCGTGAGGAGGTATTCGCTTCCGAGGTTCGACGTCATGATCAAGATCGTGTTCCGGAAGTCGACCGTCCGGCCCTTGCTGTCGGTGAGCCGTCCTTCGTCCATCACCTGCAACAGGACATTGAAGACGTCCTGGTGCGCCTTCTCGACCTCATCGAGCAGCACGACGGAGTACGGGCGCCGCCGAACCGCTTCGGTGAGTTGTCCGCCCTCGTCGAAGCCGACGTAGCCCGGCGGAGCGCCGACGAGACGCGACACCGTGTGTCGCTCCTGGTACTCGGACATGTCGAGTCGGATCATGGCGTGCTCGTCGTCGAACAGGAACTCAGCAAGCGCTCGCGCGAGCTCTGTCTTCCCGACCCCCGTCGGACCGACGAACAGGAACTGACCGATCGGACGATCCGGATCCGCGAGTCCCGTCCGTGAACGCCGGATCGCGTTCGCGACGGCCTCGACGGCTTCGTCCTGCCCGATGACCCGCGTGTGGAGCTCGTCCTCCATGCGCAGGAGCTTCCGCATCTCGCCTTCGAGCAGACGCGACACGGGGATGCCCGTCCACCGCGAGACGACGGACGCGATGTCCTCCTCCGTCACTTCTTCGGAAAGCATGCCGCGGCCGTCGGCCTGCAACGACTTGAGCTTGTCGTTTCCTGCACCGAGCCGCTTCTCGAACTCGACGAGACGTCCGTAGCGGATCTCGGCGGCCTTCTCGAGGTCGCCGGCGCGTTCGGCTTGCTCCATCTCGATCTTGCTCTGCTCGACCTTCTCGTTGATCTCGCGGATCGCCGCGATGGCGTCGCGTTCCTGCTCCCACTGGGAGCGGAGACCGCTCAGCTTCTCGTTCAGGTCGGCGAGCTCCCGCTCGACCTTCTCGAGACGATCGGCCGAGGCCTTGTCCTTCTCCTTGCGCAGCGCGGCGCGTTCGATCTCGAGCTGCTGGACGCGGCGCTGCACCTCGTCGATCTCCGTCGGGACGGAGTCGATCTCCATACGGAGGCGCGCGGCGGCTTCGTCCACGAGGTCGATCGCCTTGTCCGGCAGGAAGCGTCCGGTGATGTACCGGTGCGAAAGCGTGGCCGCCGCGACGAGCGCGGAGTCGGTGATGCGCACGCCGTGGTGCACTTCGTACCGCTCCTTCAGCCCACGAAGGATCGCGATCGTGTCCTCGACGGACGGCTGATCGACGAACACCGGCTGGAACCGGCGCTCGAGCGCAGGGTCCCGCTCGATGTACTTGCGGAACTCGTCGAGCGTCGTCGCACCGATCGCGCGAAGCTCGCCGCGCGCGAGCATCGGTTTCAGCATGTTCGCCGCGTCGACGGCCCCTTCAGCCGCCCCCGCGCCGACGAGCGTGTGCAGCTCGTCGATGAAGACGATGATCTCGCCTTCCGACTCTGAGACCTCGGTGAGGAAAGCCTTCATGCGCTCCTCGAACTCGCCGCGGAACTTCGTTCCGGCCACCATGCCCGCGAGATCGAGGGCGATCAGCTTCTTGTTCTTGAGCGATTCGGGA
>JAICYB010000130.1 GCA_025934435.1 Actinomycetes bacterium
AGCTCGACCTTGAACGGCTCGTCTTCCGCGGCGAACCTCGCCTTCGCCTCGTCCCGGGAGATCTCGTCGCGCGACCACTCGCGGCCCTCCTTGATCTCGCGCTTGACCTCGACCTCGATCGCCTCGAGATCCTCCTCGCGGATCGGCTCCGGGAAGAGGAAGTCGTAGTAGAAGCCGTTCTCGATCGGCGGCCCGATCGCGCTCTTCACACCGGGGTGGAGCCGGCGGACGGCCTCGGCGAGCAGGTGGGCGCTCGAGTGGCGGAGGACGTACAGCGCGTCGGGGTCCTTCGTGTCGCGCGTGGTCAGGAACTGGATCCGCTGCCCGTCCGCCAAGGGCAGCCGCACGTCCTGGACCGTGCCGTCGACCTTGACGAGCACGGCCTGCTCGGCCAGCTTCGCGCCGATCTTGCGCGCCGCGTCGAGCCCGGTCGCGCCGGCGTCGAGTTCAAGCTGCGAGTTGTCGGGAAGGACGACGTTCATGGAAGACAACGTAATGCACCCCCGCGAAGACGATAGGAACGAAGAGATCGAGGAGTCGCCCGTGCCCGACCCCACGCAGAAGGACGGCGGCTCGGAGGACGATCCCGAAGCCGACTAGGCCCAGTTCAGTGGCGGGGTGTTGTGGATGTGCGCAGTGCGCTCATCAGCACTCGGAACGGTACTCCATGAGCACCCACGGCGCCAGATGGTCGTCGTCGGGTGCGTGCCCGCGTGAGACCTCGGCGAAGCCGGCGCGCCGCCACGCACGGATCGCCGGCTCGTTCCACTCGTAGGGGTCGACGGTGACCCGGCGGTGGCTGCCCGACGCGAGCAGGTGCTCGGCCATCGCGCGCGCCGCGTCGGGACCGAGACCGCGGCCGCGCGCCGACGGGACGAGGAACATGTCGAGGCCGTCCGGGTGCACCTGGAGATAGCCGATCGGATCGTCATCGTTCGTCTCGACGATCCACGCGTCGACGTCGGCGCGTGCGATCCGCGCCGCCATCTCGACGGACGTGAACGTCTCGTCGTCCCAGTAGCGCGCGACGTCGGGGTCCGCGTGCCAGTCGACGAGACGTTCGACATCGGCGTGCGTCGCGCGTCGGAGCTGCGTTCGTTTTCCCCGCACCGTGGACACTTTCGTTGAGTGTCGACGCAGACAGCGCTGCGCGCAAGTCGTACCGACACAACGCACGACACGCACGCGACGACGGTGTTCGACATGCGTTTGTCGTTTGCGTTACGCGTCAATGGGCAGTTATCCACATGGCAAACACGAGTGAAAAGGGGCTTGCGATGGCGGACAGCATCCGCGAACTGATGACGACGAACCCGCGCTCACTGGCGAGCGGCAGCAGCGTGGTGGAAGCGGCACGGCTCATGCGCGACGAGGACGCCGGGATCATTCCGGTGGTCGAGGGCGACAAGCTCGTCGGCACGCTGACCGACCGCGACATCACAATTCGCGTCGTCGCAGAAGGAAAGTCCCCCGAGAACGTCACGGTCGGAGAGATCGCATCGCGCGAGCTCATCACGATCGACCCGCAGCAGGAGCTGGACGAAGCGCTGCGTCTGATGGCACGCCATCAGGTGCGTCGCTTGCCTGTCGTCGAAGAAGATGGGAAACTCGTCGGCATCGTTGCCCAAGCGGACATTGCTCGCAACGCTTCCGACGCGCAGACA
>JAICYB010000001.1 GCA_025934435.1 Actinomycetes bacterium
CGCGCCATCTTAGCCTTGCCGCTGTTTGTGTTTGGGATTCCGCTTGCAGATAATCCGGACCACGCCCTGGCGTTTGATCACCTTGCAGTGTTCACAGATTGGCTTGACGCTGGACCGTACCTTCACGCGCGCCAGAAGCAGCTACGCGCGGGCGCACGAGCACGTCCAGGCGCATGCACTCCGCATCGTCGCGGTGATGCACGAACACGTGCACACGTACCGGCGTGCGATCGAGCGAGCGCGCAACCGTCGGCGTGGCTTCCGTGAGGGATCAATCGCATTCGGGTTCTCGCCGATCGTGACGATCCCGGAGGAACTTCTCGTCTTGGACCTCGAAGGTCTCGAGGAAGACCCCGCTTCTGATCACGACAGGGTCGCGCTAGGCGCGAGCGAAGGAAGCCCGCAGTGACTCGGCTGGTTCGCCGGTTCGCGGCAGTGGGGCTCGCGTTCGTCATCGCCCTGCTTCTCACGTCGTGCGCGTCTTCAAACTCGATGACCATGGTGCTCGTCGATCAGACGGCCTCGACCTCAGCGCAGACGGTCCGGGACAGCTACACGGCGGCGATGACCGAGGTCGTGAAGAGCCTCAAGGCGGGCGCGCACATTACGGGTGGGACGATTGGTGCGTCGTCGATCGCTCAGTCGAGCGCGATCTTCGACGCCGTGCTTCCGAAGTACTCCGTGCTCGGCGGACACGACGCCGTTAGTAGCATGCGAAAGCTCGGCCCGGCGGACGACGCCGCGCGAGCGCAAGTGCTCACGGCGTTCGCGAAAGCGGTGCAGCGTTCGAACGAGAACGCATCGTGCATCGTTGACGGCATCGCAGAGGCCGGACGCGTCTTGCGTTCATCGGCAGCAACGTCGCGGGCGCTCGTGATCATGTCCGACGGGATCGAGGAGTGCGGGTCGAGCCAGGACGGACTCGACTTCGTGATGAACGTGCCGGACCCGGCGCGATCGATCGCCGTGCTCCGCGGTGAGCATCGTCTCCCGGACCTGAGGAATACGCAGGTGTTCTGGACGGGCTTGCTGGACTCCAGCGTCTCTCCGGTCGACCCGTCCGTCGGCCAACGAATCAGGGACTGGTGGACCCAGTTCTTCGTGGCGTGTGGCGCCGCCCTGTCACCGACGCAGCTCGGTGGCCCGCTTAGCGGATGGACGGAGTGGGCGTCGAGCCACTGAGTAGTAGCAGCTGAAACGAACGAGGGGCCGTCTTATGACGGCCCCTCGTTCGTTCTGCGAAGCACGCTGGCTCGATGCCGCCAGATCTGCGGCGGCCGTCAGAGGGCCATCACCTTCATACGCGCTGCTCGCTCCACCGCCGGCGCTTCGACACCGTGAGCCCGGAGAAGGCGGTCGAGACGCTGCCGTTCGAGTGCGAGTCGAAGTTCGCGAATCTCGCCAGCAACCCGCAACTGGACCTCGGGCGCGACCGGCGCGCGCAGCGCGAGCACCTCCTGCACCGTAGGCAACGTTGGTCGCGATCGGTCGAACAGACGGCTCGCACGTATCCGACCGTCCCGTGTCGCGGGACGTCCCCACGAACGAGTGACCGCCGCGAAGAACGCCGGCAGGTCTTCGTCGGCCGGCGGGACGTCGGGAAAGAACCCGTCCAGCGCAACCGCTTCGAACTCGAATGACCTTACGTCGGCGGTCAGCCAGGCGAGGAAAGTAATCGCGACGTCTGCGTTCGGTATCCACTCGTGCGAGACCGGCGCTACGCAGAAGCCGCGGGCGAAGTTGATCTTCCGGTTATACGCGCGCACCTTGCGGTCCAAGGAGATCCAGTACGTTTCATTCCCTTTGACGATGCGGAATCCCTTGAACCAGCGGAGCTCGGCGCGCTGCTCGGCGCTCAGCAGGGTTTCAAGGAGGGCACGCGCTCGGCGGCTGGCAGCTGGGCGGTCCATCAACGCGCCCTACGCGGCACCGCCCTTGAGGGGGCGAATCCAGAAGATCTCGCCGAGGGTCGGGTCGAACCGCTCGATCTTGACGAACTCGTCGTCATACGCGCGGGGCTTCCGCTCCATAGGGACGTAGTTCTCCTTCACGAGGTGGAGGAAGGCCGCCTGCGCCTCCGCCACGGATTCCTCGTCGCCTGTCGACCAAGCCAACTCGCTGTGTCCCGTCTCGTTCAGGATGACCATCTTGCCCATTTCGACCTCCTCGTCCGACGCGGACATATGTTCCCGTCGCTGTCAACTGCCAACGTCAGCGCCCGGTTGACGGGGGAGGCACGTATGCCAGGCGGAGCCAGGTGGAGGCCTGGTTCATCCCGGAACGACGCCATCGCCCGGCAGTTGCATCTGCGATTAACTCTGCGTGCGGAGAGCCTCTCAGTCGCGTTCGGGAGAACGGCTCACGCGGGCTGCGAAGGCGACTAAGCTCGGTCGCTGGAGGGAACCGATTCAAGCTGCCCGTAGATGACCGTTCACATATCGGCTCGCCTCGCGTGGCACATGGACGGCTGGAACGGCCGGGTCTGTCAGAGCCCGTCCAGCAACACCTTCTGCGTGGGGAACCACTCATTCCCCGGAGACCAGATCCGGGTATCGAGAGACCTTCCGTGGGAAACGGACAATGCGGGGAAGCACTGTTCCGAACTCGACGGCATCCCGCCCTGCGTCTACAGCATCAATGCGTTCGGGAAGAAAGCGATCACCGGGTACTCCGATCCGCCGAGTTGGTACCCAGCCGACGAGCGCCGTACGTGGGAGTTGCCGCCGTACACGATCTGCATCTGGCCCTTCGAAGAGATGTACCGCGACGAGGTCAAGCGCACCGGGAAAGGCCAGACCTACGACTACGACAAGCGGCTCGAGTTCGCCGAGGAGTACTTCGCGGAGATCGAAGAGGGCCGTAGCCTCGTCTTTTACTACGCGAACTACAGCAACCCCTTCTCCGAGGAGGATCACAGCCGCTACGTGATCGTTGGCGCGTCGCGCGTCAAGAAGCTCGGAAAGGTGCGGACGTACGACAACATGACGTCCGAGAACCGCGCCAAGTACGGCGGCGGATTCGTTTGGGCACTCGACCTGACATCGAGCTATCCCGACGAGGGGCTACGGCTGCCTTATCACCACTACCTCGATCGGCCGGACGACGTGGAGCGGTTTCTCGTTGTTCCCTCGAACCCCCGCAACTTCAAGTACGCCACTCGCCAATTCTCAGACGACGACGCGCTCGAGCTGGTGGAGCGGACGATTGAGTCCGTTGGTGTTCTGCAAGAGCTCGGTGACACGTCGGAAGATTGGGGTGCGCGTCAAGACTGGTTGCACTCCATCGTTGGGGAACTCTGGACCGAGCGTGGCCTCTACCCCGGATTACCCGCGATTCTCACGCATCTTGGGATACCGGAAGCGATCTCGTACTTCCGGAAAGAAAGCGACGCGGGGCGCGAACACGACGCGATGCAACGGATCTTTGCCTTTCTCGACGGCAAGGCCGACATAGAGAAAGGGTTGCTGTCGGCCGCAGAGGCGAAGTCGACGCGTCGCCGCTGGGCCCTACTCGAAGATACCGAACGAGAGCTCCTGAGTCGCTCGCTCCTGAGGTTTGAACTCACCAGCGACCAAGTCGCGAAGATTCTCGACCCGAGTCGCGACGAGTACGGCATCATCGCAAGCACTTCGGAAATCACCGAGAACCCTTACGTCCTCGCCGAGCAGTACCTAGGTGATGACCCGGACGACACCATCTCGTTCTCAAAGATCGACCACGGCACGCTTCCATCACCAGAACTCGGAGGCGACCCGCTCGTCGATACGGACGACTGGCGTCGTCTCCGCGGCCTTTGCGTCGAACGCCTCAAGAAGGAGCAGTCAGACGTCTTCGTTGCAGCGAAACAGCTGATTCACGACATCAACCATCGGTTGAGCTTCTATCCGGAGTGGAAGCGCCATCAGTTCACGGAGCGTTACCTCGACGTCGACAGAGACGATCTCGAGCGCGCGCTGGTGTTGCGAAACGAAGCAAGCGCGCTGTGGATCTACCTCCGCGACGCGCACGAAGACGAGCGGCTCATCGAGACCACGCTCCGTCAACTCGCGAAGCGAAAGGCGATTGCCCTTCGGACGCCTCTCACCGAGAAGCACTGGGGCGAATACCTCCGTGATCCGAACAGTCCACTTGCAAGTCTCGCCGGCGACGAATATGCGAGGGCCCTGGCGGGCCAGGCATCGGTGTGCGCCGAGATCTTCAGTCGTCCTCTATGCGTCTTAGCCGGGGAAGCTGGAACCGGAAAGACGACAGTCGTCAGCGCGCTAATCCAGGCAATTGAACGGACCGAGGGTGCGGGAGCTTCGTTCCAGCTCCTCGCGCCGACCGGCAAGGCCGCCGAACGACTGCGAGAACGGACCGGGAGACGGGGAGAGACGGCGACGATTCACTCGTTTCTGGCCAAACGTGGCTGGCTTAACGAGAACATGACCTTCAAGAGGGTCGGAGGGCATCAAGAGGACGACGTCAGCACATTCATCATCGATGAGTCTTCGATGTTGAGTCTCGAGCTGACGGCCGCGCTGTTCCGTGCAATCAACTGGAATGCCGTGCAGCGCCTGGTCCTCGTCGGAGACCCGAACCAGCTGCCACCGATCGGTAGGGGACGCGTCTTCGCCGACATCATCGATTGGCTGCGAGAACTCGGGGGTGTCGGTGAACTTGCGATCAACGTGCGCCAGATGGAAAACCGAGTGCTGGGCCGGGGCACCGGAATCCTCGAACTCGCGGACGCGTACGTGCGACAGCCACCGGCCGCCGACCGCGACACGAGCGCAGAGTCGGCTCATGCGGAGGAGATCCTTCGACGTGTGCAAGAAGGTGGCGAGGTGGACGAGGACCTTCGGGTGCTTTACTGGCGCGGGGGCGACGACCTGCGCCATCAGCTGGTCGGGCAGCTGATGGCAGACATCGGGACGGACACGGGCGCAGACCTGAATCCTGCCCGCCCTTGGGAGTTCTGGCGCGGCGCTTTCAAAGACAACAAGCGGCCGGATCTCTACCAAGTGTTGACACCGTACCGTGGTGAAGAATTTGGAACCGAGTCACTGAACCAGACGCTGCAGGAGACCGTCCACCAGCGCTCCGCTGGCGAGTTGAGGGCGATTGACGGGATCGCCCTGAACGACAAGGTCATGCAGGTCGTAAATCGACCACCGTCCAACCCGATTTGGGCGTACTGCTGGTCTACGCGGAAGTCGGATCGTGTCGAGGTCTACAACGGAGAGCTCGGCTTCACCCAGCCCCACGGTTTCGACCGTAACGAGGTGCGGAAGCCGTACTTCCGTCCGGATCGGTTCTCGGTCTGCTTCTCGTCGAAGACCGACTACGCCGTCGGATATGGCCGCAGGCTCGGGAAGTCCTCGGACGGGAAGTGGATGAGGAACGAGTCCGTGGAGGAAAACCTCGAACTCGCGTACGCCGTCTCGATCCACAAGGCACAGGGAAGCGATTTCCAACGGGTGTACTTCGTGGTTCCGAAGCACAAGCGTGCACTCTTGTCCCGTGAGCTGTTCTATACGGGTCTAACGCGAGCGTCCCGACATTGCACGCTGCTAATCGAGGAAGACATCTCCGCGCTTCTCAGCATGCGACGCCTCGAACAGTCGCGCCTGCTGAGGATCAATGCGTCGCTGTTCGACTTCCATCCCGTTCCGGATGAGCTGCGGGTCCTGGGCGACTGGTACGAAGAGGGAAAAATCCATTCGACATTGTCCGAGTACATGGTCCGCTCCAAGAGCGAAGTGATCATCACAAACCTACTCGTCGACCGTGGCATACCCTTCAGGTACGAAGTTCCTCTGTATGCCCCGGACGGGACCTTCTACCTGCCGGACTTCACGATCACATGGCAGGGGAAGGAGTGGTACTGGGAGCACGTCGGGCGCCTTGATCTCGAGGCGTATCGAAACCATTGGGAAACCAAGGAAGCTTGGTACGCGAAGCACTTCCCGGATCAGATGGTGTCAACGGTCGAATCCGGAGGCCTCTCGAAGAACGCCCTCGCGCTCATCGAAGCGCATTTCAGCTAGTTCGGCAGCGCTATCCGGAAGAACGGGCGGAGTCTCCATCGGCGCGGTCCCGCGCGATCAGACCAAGCCCACGCCGAACGTCGACCGCTTCGATCGTCTTTCCATGCGCGAGGCGATTTCGTGCTCCAGCGAGCCAGTCGACCAACTTACGCCGAGACGTAGGTGTCCTAAGAGCTGGCGATTCTCTGATCAGGCTCGCGAGGGGCCCGATCTCCAAGGATTCAAAGTCTCTACCCGTCCAAGCTGGCCCGACTCGGCTCGCATGCGCCGCTACCCATTGGCCGATGCGACGGCGCTCCAACTCGATTCGCGGAAACAACACGCGGACTTGGGCAACCCAGACACATCGTGGCAGCGCGAGTTCGTCGCTTGCGGTCTCGCAACAGACGTGTTGCTCTAGACCCTGCCACCACTCGACCGCGCCGACCGACCAAGCTTCGAGTAGCTCTGCGGGCGGGCGCTCCGGACGACGGTCGTGGCGAGTCAGGTGAAAACCCGTCCTCACTCGATCGCCTCCGGTTCGGACGTAAGCAGCCAGCTGCTCTCGAAGCTCGAGAATCGTTCCGTCCCACGTACGCGAGAGGTGATCCGCCAAGTCCAGATCGAAGCGCGCCACCTCGACGATGACGTCACGATCCTCATCGCTTCGGTCCACGGTTGCGTCGACGTATGCCATGGTGTCCAGTCGTCCCAGTACGCCCCACCACCAACGGTGTCTTAGATTCAAATCCTTCGGCGGTAGCGAGTCTGTGTCCTCTGGCGCAACGATCGTTAGGAAGACGGTTCGGTTGCGAGTGCTGACCTCTTTGGCTATCGCGCTGTATTCGGCTACGAACATCGACCAACGAGCGAGCTCTTGTTGTGCCGAGCCCGTTGCGTCGATGATTGCGATTCGCCTCCCGAGATTTGGATGGAACGCAAGCGTCCCCGCATTGACGACTTCGCCCGGGTACTCACGCCTGAGCCCGAAGGTCTCATACAGACCGTCAACCACGGGGCCTTCCCGTCCGGCGAGTGCTGATAATTCGATGTCGTAGCGATCATATGCATCGAAATGCGGTTCTTGCAGAGCCGCAGCAAGTACAGACGCGCCATGTTTCGGAATGACGACGAACACGCAAGAACCATCCAAGAACTCTTCGACGAGCGCTGAAAAGAATCTTCTTACACCGGGAAGTTCAAGCCGTGGGTTGGGCGCAAGGGGGAGCACGATCCTCAGGTGGCGGCATCAACCTGGGAGGCGGCGCCGAGAACGGGCTCTGGCCGGAGCCGCCCTTCGACGTTATCCAGAACGCTCAAGGCGCGTAGGATCTCCATTGTCTCGGCAGGTGCGTCGACCACACCGTCCAGGAGATCCAAAGACTCATCTAGGGAGATGGGATCGCCGTACTCCAACATCGCGCGCCACGCACGGAATAACTCGTCGAGTGCCGTCAGACCCGAATCCTCAAGCAGCTGACGAGCAAAGTCACCATCTGCAAGCCGAGCCCTGCATTCAGAGAGGGCGGTTTGTCGACTTGCGCCGGATAGACACTTGCTCGCCACTAACTCAACGAGCGAAGGCCATCCGCCACTCACCGCGAGGAGTTCCGCCCGTTGCCCTTCCTCTTGGAAGGGCAACTCCGTCTCGCCAAGCCAAGCACGAAGCGATAGCTCGTCCCACCGTTTGAGCTCGACTTGAGCGATCTCATTCGAAGTGCCTGATGCAGCAATGGAACGCCAAATATTGACGTTCTCCGTGCCCGCGACGAAGACAACGCCTGTTCCCGGCGTGTTTCGTTGCGCTTCTACTGCAGCCGTGACCGAGTCCATTGCGAGCCGTGCGTTAGCGGCACGACGCAGATCTACAACGTAGACCTTGTGGACGCCTTCACGCGCCGAGGGCTTCACGCGCTGGAGGGTGGCCTTGCCGCGCGGGTTGACGGCTTCGACCTCGAGGTAGGCGTCGTCCGCCGCTGCTTTCTCCAGGGCCGGTCGGACCAGATGGATGCCAACGGCCTGCGAGCCAATGATGAGTCGAACACCGCCGTCCGAGCGCGTTACATCGCGGAGTTGCTGCTCGGTAAGCGGGGACCGCTCCGTGACGCTCTTGAGTGATCTTCGGTAGGAGCGCGCGTCAAAGTGTCTCGGGAGTTCCCAATGGGAGGACTCGTTGAGCCGCTCGAGTATCTGATCCTCAGTACCGAGCATCCGCAGCACGTTTGGGCTCCGGAATCGGTAGCGGCCTTCCTTCGCTCGGGCCGCATCCAGTACGCCCAGTCCCACCATCTCTTCGAGCAGAACACGCAAGTCGTCGCCCGTCATCGTTGCGAAACCCGCGGGCCAGTGCTCGGTGCACGCCTCTCGAAGCTCCGTTGCGGTTGGTTCCACGTCCCCGTCGCCGACGTGAGTGAGGAAGGCGAGTGTGTAAGCGATAGCCAGGTATCTCGTGTCGAGTTGGAGTGTGAGTTCGAAGCGCTCTTTGATTTGATCGAGCAGATCGGGGCGATCGTAGACCAGTTGAACGTCATCGTTTCGGATCTCGTACGGCGGAGCCGAACTGCGCATCGGCGATCTGAGGAGGTGATCCATCAACGCATTGCCGTAGAGCTGGATGAGTGAAGGCTGGTAGTTGCAGTACCCGAGGATTCGGCTCACCAGATCGTCCGACTCGAAGCGATACCCCAATGCCTCGAGCGGACGATGGAGCAGGTCGAAGGCTGCCTGCGGCGGTAGCGGCCCGACCGCGATCGGATCGCCGAGGTGAGCGAACGGTTGGTTCGGGATGCTCTGGAAGCGTTGGACTTGGTGAAGTCCGGCAAACACCGGTTTGAATCGCCTATCGCTGTCTTCGAGGAGTCCCTTCAGCCTCAACACATTCTCGAATTTCGGCGAGTCGGCATCGAGGAACGAGTCCGCTTCATCGAGCAGGAGGACTAACCTTCGGATAGGGCTGGTCGCAAGCCATGCGTCGATTGCCGCGACCACCTCAGCGAAGACATCGCCCCCGGAACGGCCATCCTTTGCGATGCCAGCCTTTGCAAGGTAGGCCCGGATCACGCTCCAAACGTTCCCGGCGGGACTCAGTGTGCCGACGCCCTCTCGTCGCAGGTCGACATACACCGCGCGCAAGCCCTCGGCCTTGTTGATCTCGTCTTCCGCGGCGTGAAGCAAGGCGGACTTACCGAGCTGCCGGCCTCCATAGATGAAGGAGGTGCCGTGGAGATCGGTGATGCTCGCGAGCTCTTGGGCGCGGCCATAGAACATCTCAGGAGGGACCATGCCGGCGGCGAATGGACGGAAAGGGTTTACGCCGGAGTACGGCAGAACCGCACGCATCGTACAGTCGAAGCGTCCGTCGCCTCGCGCGGCGGCGAAGAGGATTACCGCATCATCGATGACGACGACCTTGGACGCACGCTTACGACACTCGACGGCTAACGTCCTGCGGGCATCCTGATCGAGCAAGCCGGAATAGAGGACGACGGTACCTTGGTCGGGTCCTTCACGATTGATCCAGTTGAGGATCTCCGCGGGACTAGGCTCCCGCGCGCAAAGAAGAACCCTGCGTGTCGTTCCGCCTTCAGACCCGAAGGTCGGAACTAGGGCTTTACCGTTCAGCTGGACGCCGTTGAGCTCGATCCACGCTCGCCGTTTGTCGCCGTGGTCGCCCTTGAGTCTCGAATTGTCGATCTCGATGCCGAGAAGAGAGAGTGCACGCCGCAGCTGCCCTGGAGCCGACTTTCCCGGTTCAAGCTCGAGCCACGCATCGAGCCCTTCGGCGATCCACTCACGTCGTTCGGCCGGCATCGAGTCGAATCGAAGCGGACCGATCTTTTCTCCCTGCGTGATTGCCGCCGTCACTCGCCGGTCCAGTCTCTGCGTCTGCAGAAAGTCGATAATCGGAAGCAGATCGGAGATCTCTTCAGTCGGTAGTGCTCGCTCCGGGATCGCTTCACCTGCTTCAACTAGAGCGAAGTACTCCTCTGCCGTGATTAGGTCGGCGGCGTTGATTGCCTCTTGGATACGCGCCAAGTCGCCGTCGTCGGCACGTCCCGTAGTGGCGAGCGTCGCCAGACGACGTTCGAACGCTGTTCTCGCGTGGCCGGCGGCCTCACGGGCACGCTCAACTATCTCGTCAACCTCTTCTCTCAGGCGATCAAAATCGACGCGCTCGTTCGAGCCGAGCGTGCGCAACCTTGACGAGAGGCGGTTCCACTCGTCTTCATCGAGGTACCCGTACCGACGCGCGCGGTCGACGTCCCTACTCGCCGTCTCGACGAGATCCCTTGTGGCTGCACGCTGGGAGGCGATTGCCGCATCCCGCTTTTCGCTCAGCTCCTCGGCGAGTTCGAGATCGACCTGCCGCACGAGCCCAACGATGTCCCCCGTCGCTGTGTGGTCTCCCCGTTGACTCCTAGCCTCGAACGCTGCGCGCCAGTCGATTCGGGGGGACGCCTCGAGATATGAGTCAATCGGTACGTCGTCGGCATTCAGAGGCGTCATTCCCTCCATCGCTACAGCGGGAACCGTGAGGAGTTCTGCGTTGAGCGCCGCATCGGCGGAGGGTTCGTCACCCAAGATAGGACGATGGTCCACGACGGCATCGAAGATTTCACTGAGCATTTTTTCGGACGCCGCAGCGCATCCTGCTGCGCAAGGTTGGCCTTGCACGGTCTGACGTAGGGAGTCAAGTGCTGAGTCGCGATCTCGTAAGATGAGTTCACGCAGGCGATGCACAATCTCCTGCTGCCAGTCCATACGCCCGCTGCGGGCTTCGAGGCGATCGCAAAGCTCGGTCCAGTCAGATGCGATCGCTACAACTTCACCGAGCCACTCTTGAAGCTTCGCTCGGGCGCCCGCAACGATGGGGGTACTGCCGTGCCCACGGAAGCGATCATCGGCTTCGTCAATCATGTGGTCGACTCTTCGATCGCTGAGCTCCGCAAGCTTCGATCGCACTGCCGCGCGCTCACCGCGGGCATCGTTCGCTATGGCCGTCAGGATTTCGCCGAGCGGCCCCTCGGTCCGGAGCCAGTCCCGCCAGATCCGCGTAGCGCGCTGGAACTTGACGGTGCGAGTCGGGCCCTGCGCTAGGAGAGTCTCCGCTCGCGCGACTGCCGCTCGCAGGTCATCCTCGATCGACGCGACATCTTCCGTGCTGACTTCGACTGCGGTCGCGAGAGTTATGTCGCGTCGTGCGGCGTCCACGATGGCTTCGGAGATCTGGCGTAAAGCTGGAACGGACTGAAAGGCGTCGTCGAGTTCCAACACCAACTGGAGAGCACCTGACCACGGCGCGATGAACACAGCCCGGATGGCCGCGACCAGCCCGAGGGCTTGGAACGCTCGATCCCCGGCCAGGTCGCCGAGAGATAGTCCTTCGAGATGCTGCGAGATCCGTAATGCGCATTCACCGTAGGGCGATCGCATCTCCGACGCTAGCGCTGCAACAGCAAGGAGCTTTGCCCGTCCTCCCTGCCCCGCACGACGCGCAATCCACTGGGCCAATCCGAAGCGCCGCTCGGCAATCAACGCCGATAGCGCCTCGTCGACGCGCGACGCTCGGTCGGAGTCGGCGTCGGCGGGAACTTCGGCGAACTCTTCACGCTTCTGTGATTCGGGCGGAACGTCTCTTTCGTCCACAACGTCAGCACGAGAATCCTGTTCGTCGGCTTCGTCCTCGAGCTCCGTCGCCGGGATGTCCGGCTTCTCGCCAACCTCGGGAGGCTCGGCGTGGAGCGCGTCGTGCTCGGGAGCTGCATCGACGGTTTCGGTGCGTTGCACCGACGTCACGGGATCTGCATCCTCGATCGACGCTTGATCGTAGACCCAGAGCTTGCCGCCGGCGGCGAACGTGACCAAGGGGAGCAGCTCTGCGGGTAACTCGGTGCGTGCCAGGCCATCGAGCTCCATGGCCTTCTCGTCCGAAAGTTCCGCCGCCGCGGCAAGATCGGTGAGCTCGACGAGGGCGTTCATCGATCGCGCAAGAGCCGCTTCTTCTTGCGTCCATTCTGTCTTCGCCTGCAGCGAATCTGCGATCGCGCGAAAACGTCCGAGCTGCTCGGAGACGGCCGCAGGACCGGATAGTCCATGGGCGCGTTCGAGGTGTCGGCGCATCGAACCCGTTTGCTCCGCCTCGAGCTCGTGCAATCGTGACTCGATGTCATGGATCGTTCGAAGCTCACCCGTGGCGGCTGAATCTAGCGCGTCGACGGCGTCGCTGAAGGCGTCCGATGCCTCTTGAAGGACGTCGAGATCCGATCCATTCGGCGGAGACCCGTTCGCCAGCGCGTACGAAATTCGCTCAGTCGCGAGCCTCGCTTCGGCGAAGATCGCGCGTAGCTCGCTGGGCACAACACTCGCATCGTCATCGACAAGGTCGAGCAGTACGTCGGACTCGTCGACCTGAACTTCCGTTTCGTCGTCATCGGCTTCGATGAGAAAGTGCTCGCGGAGCTCGGCACGTACATCCGCCAGTTGGTCGACGTGGGTCGACCATTCGGGCAAGACCATCCGTTCGTCGAAGAGCAGGGCATCTAATGCCAGACCGCGCATCGGCGAGTCTTCGTCGTTGAAACATGCCGCAAGGTGCAGCCGAACAGCCGGGACGCCGAAGCGATCGACGGCCTCCTGAAGCGCTGATGAGAAGTCGTCGTCGTCGGGAGTTCCGCTCGGAAAGTCCAATGCGGCGCGTATCGCATATCCAACGGGGTGCGAGATGAAGTCCGCAGCAGCGACCTTCCAGTCCGCGTTTCGCTGAAGCATCTTCTGAACGGCCAAGCGGCAAGAAGCATCTCGGACCTTCCCCGCTGGGGTGGCGACATGGAGGTCCCCGAAGAACTTGGCACGTTGATCGGACCCGTACTGCCTCGCGAGTCGGCCGAGGCCATCAGCGTCGAGGTATTTGAAGGAGTCCAGTATGAACTCTCTCGGCGCCGGTAAGTCTTTCGGATCAAACGTCATCGGCGACGGTCGCCTCCAGGCAAGTTCGTTCTGGTCCCCGTCAGCCCAAGCAATCTACTGAAGGGCGTGAAGTCAAAACGCGAAAACGCGGAGCAGCCCCTCGCAGGCACCATCGTCACCCCACTGAGCTGTTCTCGAGTGTTCCCTGGCGTAGCGACCTATAGGTCGCCGAAGAACTCCGAGAGCTAATCCTGGCTGTATTGAGTCGGAATGCGGGGCAGCCGATCAAGGAGAAGTTCGAACACGTCGAGGACCGGTGGCGATGTCGGCGGAAGGCGCTTGTCGGAACTGTCACTGCCGGCTTTGTCCCCTCCACGTGAGCCGACTCTAGCTCCTCCCAGGGTAGGCAAGGTCGGCAAGAGCCGCGAACCCGTGCCAGGCCGGTTGAGGTGATCGGCGCCTGGGACGCGCGAACCAAGAAGCGGTCAAGTTCAAGTGAGCCGAACTCATTCGCCTACTCAGGTTGCCTTGAGGAGCCGGCTCATCGCACCGGCGGGTGCGCGTTGTCGAGCGCTGACTCGCTAATTGGTGGGATCGAGTAGCCACCACTCTGACGTTTGTGTCAGAGACACGATGGCGCGGTTATCCTCCTCGGCGTCACTTAGAACAGCATCCAGGATGCGCAATCGGTCTCCGGGACGAAAGACTGTGGAGTCGCTTGGCGTCCGGAGCAATCCGTTCCTGCCGTGCGAGGTTACGTCAATGTCCCAGCTCTTTGGACCGTGCCTCGCAACTATCAAGACAGCGCAATCGCCGAATGGCGCGGGCGATAACTCCTGTCGGGAGCCTGCTGGAAGCGCCTCGAGGAAGGGCCAATACTCGCTACATAGGTGTCGCACAGAGCACCAGCCACACAGATCGACCCCGGGCCGTGCCATCGGAAGGTCTACAGCAACCTGAGACTCGACAGTCTCAGTGCGGTCGCGAAGCGCAGCGGCGAGTTCCGCCGTCTCGGCCAGTGTGGGTGGTTCAACCTGAACAGTCGAATCGGTGTAGACGAGCGAGAGTTCTGTCGCTGGCAGTTGACGGGGATTGAGATCAGCATCGTATGCCCATAGAACGGCATACATCCGAATCTGGTCGATGTGGAGCGGTGACGGTGCGCCAGTCTTGTAGTCCACGATCGCGCAACCATCGCCCTTTACACGTATGAGGTCGGCGCGGCCCGCGAGCCGAAACTCTGGAGCGCGAAGCTCTACTTCCGGGTGCGATCCAACAGATAATGGCTGACGCTTACTGATTGGGCCAGTTGCGCCGCCCGTGATAGGCGGGATGGGGTCCGGCGTCGTGGCGCGTGTCGTTCGTGCCACTACATCCTGAATGCGCGTCCGCATCTCGGGTACACGGTTCTTCAGATCGGCGCGAAGGGATTCAAGTCGGTCGACCGCGCGCGGATTGCCTTCATATTGTCCGAGTGTCTGTTCAATCGACCGCTCGATGACGGCTGAGTAACCACCCAATGAGCGCAAGACGTCGACGGCACATTCGGACGCTAGGGCGTGGCAACCCGCGTTCGCGAAGGCTGTGACAAGCGTCTCAAAGGTCCGGTGCATCACATCGCCGACGAGAGCTGGCGTCGACGGTTTCGGTGGGTAACCGGATCGGTCCCATACGCCGATATAGGTCGCTCGACGGAGTGCCCATCGTCGCGGGCACGACTCGGCTTCCTGGAGGCTGGAAAAGCTCCACGCGTTCGGAGGACTCGGCCACTGACCGCTGATGCCATCGACGCCCGTTGCGAATCGATCCGCCTCCGTCACGAACGTACCAAGTCGAGAACTCGACCCGTTGCGGTCGGCAGACTGCGGCTAACCACTATCTCATCGAGCAGAACAATCGGAGTCGTCGTTCCGAGTTCCTTGGCATCGCGGAGCGCCTGATCTGCAGCGTAGTCGGGCGTTAGCGGACCGTGGACGCCGACGATGATTTCGCGATCCGAGAGTGTTGCGAGAATAGGTGCTTCAATCGGGCCAATTCCGATGACATCGACTCGAGCATTTCGCGTGAACGTGGCGTCGGAAGGCGCTTGTCGACAGAGGTCCTCATACAACTTGTCGAGGGCGGTCTCGATTCGCTCTTTTGCTAACTCGGGCGCATTTCCGTCGAGAAGATAGCGAAGGAGGCTTGCTCCTAGGTGCCTATCAAGATGGATGTGCTCAAAGCGATTCTTAAAACTCCTCAGGCAGCGGTAACACGAGAACTCACATTGCGCAGGACAGTCCTCTAAGAGCAAGAGCGCTTCGCGATAGAGATTGGTCCCAAGCTCGGCTACCCTTCGTGAGAAACCCGCACCACCGGGTAGTGTGTCGTACATGTAAATCTCGGCTGCGACACCTTCGCTCCCACCAACAAGGGCCGGGCGAAATTCAGCTTGCAACTCCGTGGAGTCGATGCCGAGCATCCGCGTCGCAGCGAGACTAAAAGTCTCCGAGAGAGTCCGCAACGCGACGTCCGTAGCGAGATCTCCCGGCTTGAGCGTGACCGGGCGGCCTACTTCGATACGCACCAACAAGACATCGGATATGAAGTCGGTTCCCAATACGACGCCACGCGACGCACGGCCACCCGGGCAATCCGGCTCGCGTTCATCTGGGAAGGGTTTCCGGTGAGAACCAGCGACAACTCCGGTTGGAATGGCGGTCGGTTCGATACGACCACACCGCGTGCAATAGGTGTAACCCTCTCCGCGTGGTCCGGTATTCGAGACGAGGAGGTGCCGCCGCAAGTAACTCTGACGAATCTGTTCCGTGATTCGGTCCCAATCTTCGACTGCTGGAGGGCCCGATGCGAGCAGTTTCGCTCGAGTCGCGTAGCTCGTCGGAGGCTGATCTTCGATTGCTGTGCGCGGGTCCTCGTCGGATGGATGGGCAAACCCTGGGGGGCGCATCCAGTACATGGCCTCGCCGAACTTTGACTGAGCGCCGCACGCAGGGCAGTCCTGTACTTCGCCCCGCTCCGCTTCAGAAGTCGATTGAGTGCGAGCATACCGACAGACTTCGCATTCGAGATACAGCTTCTTGTTAGACCAAGCCTGAAATCGGTCTTCGCTAATCGGCGAGAAGATTGCGCCAGATCGCCAAAGCTTGCCGTCAATCCAGACATTCTTCATTGGAGCGTATTGCGTCAACGCAACGGGAAGCCCCTGACTCGGGGAATATTGGTACTCCGGACGGTACGGGGCGGATCGGTCGACATCAAAAACATAGAATCCGACGACATCAGTAGGAAAGGCGTACCGCGGGAGTACTCCCTTGTAGAGCAGGCGATCGAGGAGGTTCTCTGTCGAGCGCCTCGGGTCTGTCCGTTCTTCGCCTTCCTCCGGCGGCGCTTCTGTGACCTCAGCGTCATCCGCCTCCTCAATTTCACGAGAGGAGGCTTCCGCGGTTTCCGGTTCGTCAGGTTTGCCAATCGCCCAGTCGATGGACCTGACCGTGGCGTCTACGAACCCGTCCAATATCGCCGAACGATCAGACGAACTGAGTTCACCAGGAAGCCAATCATCAATTCCCGTTCTTAATGCAGAGGCGTTCTGGCGGAGCCAGGCTTCGAAGTCGTTTCGGTTCAGCGCGCCGTTGGTGCGGAAGCTCGCAACCTTTCCGAGCACTTCAAACAACTGGGGTTGACTATCGGGATCTATCTCGGGCAATCGAGCAAGGTGATATTGCTGCAATAGGAACGCCGTCACGTGGCGCCCGGCAAGTTCCGCGTTTGAAAGAGTCAGCGTCGGATCTTCGACGCGACCCCGAATCATCTCTTCTGGATCAGTGAAGTAATTCTCGTCGTGGCTATCGGCGCTGCCGAAGGCCAACACCGTCGCGACCGCGTTCCCACGTCTTCCAGCGCGGCCGGCGCGCTGTTGGTAGTTCGCTCTAGAGGGCGGCAGATTCCGGAGAGCCACGCCGGAGAGCGTTCCGATGTCGATTCCGACCTCCATAGTTGTCGTACTCGACAAGACATCAATCGCAACGGCGTCGTGCGAGCCTGCACTAACGTCTATGTCCTGAAATAGCAGTTCGTGCTCTTCGGCCTTACTGAAGACTTCATCCGCTTGCGCCGCGTTCAGCTGAGCCGTGTGTTCGGCCGCAATGATTGCCATCGGCGAGTAACCCGTTCGCTCGAGTGCACGAGTGGTGCTTGCACGGTAGTAGCCTTTGCGAGCCTTGAAAACGGAGTCATTATCCGGATCGACGCTCTCAACGGTGTTGCGAATGCAGTTGACGCAGCGAGCTACGCCTGGGAAAGGACGCTGCGTCGTACGACAGAGACGGCAATATGCCCACGAACCATCTAACTCCAATGCCAAGTGACGCGCGAGTAGACGGTTCTTTCCGGGTGCGCGTTGCTCGCAGAAAAGTCTCAAGAGTTCGGGTAACCATCGCCGGCGGAATTCTCGCTTGTGTCCGGCGTCATCGAGCCACTGGTCCATCTTCTGGAATGCACCTGAGTGCGGACGAACGCCACCCTTAGTACGCCACCAGCTGTCCGTCATGTTCCGGAACCAAACCCCAGTGTTCCGCAAGGTCCACTGGCTCATCCAGATCCGCGCTAACGCGACTTTTGAATCGTCTGACTCAGCAAGGCCGGGGATATCAGGTAGCTGAAGGAGCTGTGGCGTAAGGTTCTGCCGCTCTCGTAACGATGCGAGAGCGAGCGACTGAAGTCCCCAGAATCGATCCGACAGTGTCGTGATTATTCCCCGCAACAGAGACTCAGGAGGCGGTTCGTTGCACGTATCGCGCAGCTGTAGGATTTCGGCGCGGTCGTGAAGAAGTCCACGTTCGATGACGCTAGCGACCTCTTGCATGGGTTGGAGCGTCTCGGTGCCCTTGAGGACCGGACGCAGCCGCACACCGAGTAGCTCGGCACCGACCAACGCCGCGAAGTAAAGATCCTCGAGATTGAGGCGGTCCGAGATTGAAGCATCGCTGGCGAGTTCCTGCCAGCCACGGACGAGAACAGGACGTAGAACGTCTTGCATTGAGTACGTTTGCAAGTTCGGTGCGAGACGGGCGGCGGTTTGGCGGGAGTCCGAAAAGACGAGGACCTTCCTGCCGCGCAGTGGTGCGAACCGAGTAGCGGCCTGCGGCCCGGGAGGTTGAACTTCCAGCTGGCGCGTTATTAGCGCTTGAAAGGGTTGGTCACCCTTTGTTTGGTGGTCTTGCACTGATGATCGTTGGAACCCAGCGCGTTGGCCACACACACCGCACGGCGTGAACTGCCCCAAGCCTTCCTCGTTGGCATCACCATCGTCCTCATCGTCATCGGTAGAAGCGTTTCGTCCGGAGCGGTCGAGTCGTATGAAGACCCTCCGCGTCCGTTCTCCAAGTGAGTCCGGATTGAGTCGTCCTGTGACTAGATCAAGGTCGCAAGGTTCGGTCGGCTCGATGGGCTCTTCGACCAGAAGGTCAAGCGCTTGGAGTTCGGTGACCGGACCACCCGATGCTCGGAACGCGGCTCCGGCCTCTTCCCACAGGAAGGTCGGCCGTGCTAAATCGTCCGTGTAGGCGCGAAGGTAGGCGGACCCACAATGCCGGCACGTATACAGTTCGAAGACGCGAGCGCCGCATCCACACGTCGAACGAGGCTGAGCGTACAGGGTCCCAACGGGGGCCAGTCCCCGTTGCGTTTCGGCAAGCTCCAAGCAATTAGAATCCGCACAAGCCCAGAGGCCGGGGAGGCCGCGGAAGAAGGCGTGCACGCGGCATGGCAAGAGTCCGGCGTCAGAACCTCGAGCGCGCGCAGCGCTAGCGAGAGCGACGAGAACTGTCATTGCCCGATCCGCGAGAGAACGGTCATTCGTCTCGAATAGGTTGGTTCCGAGCTCTGACAACCTGCGTGCGGTAGTCATGGTGCTATTTACAAGAAGGTTCAACACAGGAAGGTCGGCAAGCGCGTCGTACAACGCACTCGCTGCTGATTCACTGGACGATATGCCCCGGTATGCAAGAAGAGACTCCAAGGCTTCGCGCCGTTGGTTGTCGTTCGCGGCCTTGTAGTACGCGTCTAAAGAGACCGTGTCCAGCGCACGCGCGTCGGCTTCGGTGCCTTTCGTCGCCGGTTCACGCAGAGCCAAATCGCCGCCAATCGCAACGAACTCCTCCGCACTCTTACCGGTAAGTTGCGCTGCGAACTCCTTCGCGTACTCGAGCCGGTCGAAGCTCGCGCTTGTGCAGATGACTTGAAGGCGCTCGGCAGGAATACCAAGTCGATGACGCAGCCGACGCAGGAGCAATCCGACCTCTGCACCCGCAGCTCCGCGATAGAGATGGGCTTCGTCCACGACGAGCAAGAAGTGCTCCTGTGGATTCTCACGTAGCCAGCTTTCGGTCGCCTCAAAGATTGGCCGCTCAAGCGGACGCATGAGCATGTACTCGAGCATGGAGTAGTTCGTCACCAATACATCAGGTGGGCTACCTAGGGACTCATGGCGCGTTAGTAGTTCGGAGTCCTCATGTCCGAGTACCGCTCTAACGAACTCACCATTGCGCTGCCACCGTGTCCCCGGTTCCCCGTACCATCCTCGGATGTCCGGTTTTGCAGGCCACTTTCCCCGCGCCCGCAACGCTTCAATCAGGTGTGCCGCTCTTTCTCGCTCATGCGGATCTCTGCTCTCCGCTGCAGCAACGACATGCGATACGTAGAAGTCGCCGATTGGTTTGAGGCGCTTTTGGTCCTTCTCTCGCTTACGCACGCCCGGATAGAGAGTGCGGCTGGTGTACCGGGTGAAGCGGGCCGGGCGGCCTCCCCATTGAGTAAAGAGCGCAGTGACGTTTGGGTGACCTAACCGCGAACGCAGTCGACCGAGCTGGTCATTAACGAGCGCATTCATGGGATAGAGCAGAATCGTCCGGACCGCCGGACTTGCGAAAGATTGCGGGCGCGTCCGTGCCTCGATCGCAAGGTTCGCGAGCATCGGCAACATGAAGGCCTCTGTCTTTCCCGAGCCCGTTCCCGTTGCGACGACAAGGCTTTTCCGGTCGGCGATTGCCGCCTCGAGAGCCTGCGCTTGGTGCGTGTATGGTGGATCTCGAAACAGTGGTTCACCAAACGCTTCCCAGCCCGCCATACGGCTTAGCAGTTCAGTCGCCGCGTCGGGCAGGCGAAGGTCGGCGAGGGAAGGACCGGTCTGGTACCGCGGCGTACTTTCGATGTACGGCTCCCTAAACGTGCTTCCTTCGGCGTCGAGCAGTGTCCGCCTGCGGCTTACTAGCTCGGGAGAGCCGACGTGATAGGTCGCCTCTATGTAGTCGCGGAGCGCCGAACGAATTTCCTCTACGGTGCCACTTATCGTGAGTTCAGTAGTCATTCGTGCTCCTATTCCAGGGCAACCACAAACCACATCAGTTCTCGAAGAAAGGTGAGTTCTTCGTCCAGTTCCGTGCGTGGGACGACGCAAGAGAAGAGAGCACCTCGTGAGCGAGGTGCCTCGGACGCGATCACATCAAGGCGTCTTTGAACCCATGTCGGGACTGGACCAAAGAAGTCGATCCGCGCGCTGACGGCGTCCGCGTCCCCTACTCTCACCGTCTGTGGGTGCCCGCACTGTTCATCGATAGCGGCTTGCAGCCTCAAAGCCTCATCGGCGCCTCGGGCAACGGGATCGCCTACTGGAAGATCGAGTATGCGTTCCACCTGACCGTCGGAGAGAGTTGCGTAGCACCAAATATCTGAGCCGAACTCCTGAGGTCGCCTTGCAACAAAGCTCCCACTGTCCGCACGACGAGGTCCTCGCCAGCGACCACTGTAGTAATTGACAGGCAAAGCTGGATCGAGAATCCGTAGGTCTGGAATGTCTCCGGCCGGTCCGCGAGCGCTCAGCCGAGCATCGTAGTCTGCTAGCAGCTCTACTGCCGGTAGGGGCCGTGGCACACGTAACCATTGCTCTATTCGGAGGCGGCGCAGTCCGTTTAGTTGGAGTGCGTCTTCGATTCCACTCGGATCGACGGATGTGAGCTGGCGTATGTGAGCATTGTGGACTAGATGAACGTTGGCATCGTCGGCGATTAGAGGTTCACCGTCTGGCCTGACGCCGAAGACGAAGCAACCGCGCGTCTCTCTTCGGACGTATGAGGGAGTGCCCAGATACAGGACCCGACGCTTCGGCCCTTCGGGTTCGTCCGCGACCGAAAGTTCAACCAGGTCGCCGATGGCGATAAGTGACTCGATCGTCTGGTCGACCAACGACGAGCAGTCGGCCCCGATATTCGGCAAGCCAATGATGGTGCGAGTGACGAACTCCGAAAGGCGCCGTGGGGTAATGGGACAGACGAACGACGCAGCTCGTCGAACCAGACCTGCGAGGGCCTCTGGAGCCACGATGCTCTCTGGAATCGGCTCCACGTCGATAGTGTCGAGCAGGGCCTCAGCAGCAGTGGCCGGATCTAGGCGCTCTACGGCCATCGCCAGCCCCGAAAGACTGAAATGGAGTCCTCGGATTGCGCCAGATGTGTTCCTATTACGACGCACCGGGCTGCGCGTAGAAGGACAGGCGAGACAATTACGAGATTGATGTAGTAACTCAACTCATCGTCATTGACACGCGACATCACCCCGGGATCACTCGCCAACTGAAGCAAGAACTCTGCAAGAGAGAGGTCCACCGTGTCGACCCCTGCTTGTCCGGCTGTTGCAGCGAGGATTTCGGCGAATCTCGATACTCTCTCCGAGAGCTGGGCCGTTGCGAGGTGCGGTAGCTGTTCAGCTAACGCTCCTGCTATTACGGCTTGGTAACCGCCATGTCGGCCTAGTTCTGTGGTTAGCCCGTGTAAGGCCGACGAATCTGCTTCTAATACTTGTCGTTCTTTGTTGATCCAGTTCGGCCCAGCCATCAGGCCGGTCAACGCTCGCGCGATAGCTCGAAGAACGTGCAGCCACGACGTCGCAGCAAATGGGTTCGCCGGAAGCTTCGCTTCGCGCCAAATCCTCGCGATGCCAATTGCTTCTCGAACTCTCGCTTCGTTCTTTGGCCCAAACTCAACTTCAGGTTCTGTGAGCACTGTTGATCGCAAATCATGGAGGTCACGAACCATCGGAGGAAGGACGACTCCTGACGACAGCGAGTTAGAGAGAGCGCGGAAGAGTCCGCCGTCGGCGTGTCGCGCGACGCCAAGGTCGTCGAGCTCGAGGGTGAACTTCGCGGACGGGCTCCGGAATGAGTACGCCTCAACCCTCGTCGCTGCGGCGTCCGTGTTGTCAATGAGGCGGGCGAAGGGACCCTCGTGGTCCTCACCTAGTGACCAGCGCAAGGCAGTGAATTCACGCTCGCATTGGATAGATACAGACCCGATTGAACTGTGGGAGACGGTTACGAACGCAAGGTCGGCATGGTCGTAGCTCCGTTGCAAGGGAGGCGAGGAACGGGCCGACGCAAAGACTCTTGCCCATGCCGCATCATCGATCGGCAATGCGCCAGAGACCGTGGTGTCGGCGATTGCACGGATGGAGCGTGTCCCTAGAACGACTCGCACCTTAACCTCGGCGCCGGCGGGGCCGTCAATCGCTAGCGTCCCCCGTCCATCCCAGAGTTCCTCCAGCGTCGGCCGTCCTGGGCTCGGAACAATCGTCATTGCTTCTCGACCTGAACCGCTCGCAGTCCACGGGTGCGGCGGACGGATTCCCACGAGCAACCGGCCTTCCGCGATCGCGCGCTCTCCCTCGGGAGGCTTCAATAGCACGTCGACCTGGTGTTCCCCCACCTCGAGGCTTGAAAGTCGAACGTAAGTCTCCGAGCCAATCCAGTCGATGGCGTGAGGAATGCCATTCACTTTGATATTCGCTTCGCGCACGGCACGTTGCGAGCTAATCGCAATGATTGGGTCGTCCCCAGCAACCCACTCGGCGACGCCTTCGCCATCCCACTTGGCCGGCAGAACGGCGACAGGCCGTACTTCTACCTCTGCGACAACGCTGATTGACATGCGTTCGAGGAGTTCGAACTCCTCGTCGCTTATTACGCCAGGAACGATGACGACGAATGCATAGACGCCTCTCGTGCAGCATTCCGTTCGCCGTATCCAGTCGGGGAGTTCTCCCGGCCACTCTTTGCTTAGCAGGACGCATTGGTTCCCTGGCCGTACGAAGAGTCCCCGCACCTGGACCGCGGTTGTGGAATCTGTCGAACGAAAGAGCCACTTTGGGCCGGGAGTCAACATGCAGCTCTCTGCCAGGAGCGCGTTGAGTCGAGGTGAGCCTTGGTCTGCTTGTATCAGAGGCGCCGCGGGGTCAGGCCAATAGTCGAGCGTTAGTCTCTGGTTTGGAAAGAGCAGCCGTCCTGTTGCGAGTCGGCCGTCAACTCCGGCAACAGTCGATCGCAAATGACGAAGTTCGTCGTGGAACGCAGGATATCGCTCGCCGAGGGTCGTCAGATCCGGTAGTTCAATCATGGCGGTCCATCCACGCGGACCGCGTTCCAACAGGATGTTGGGGTCTGTTAGCGATAGCGATTGCTTTTGGACATCGCGAGTTCCGGTGGTCGGCGCTTTCGCGGGCATGAACCCGCGCGTCCGTACTTCACTCGCCACGCGCTTCGCGCCCCGTAGAAACCTTGCTGCTTCCCGCTCCTTCGATAGGTCTGAAACTATGCGCTTTAGTGTCGCGCCGAGGATGTACGGAGAGTTATCGTCGTCGCCCGTCAGAAGGGCAGCCGCGACTTGCCCGAGCAGTTCGGTGTTCTGCGCGAAGTTGTAGAAACGCGACGATGTCCCGTAAGACCGACTCGCTAGTCGCTTACCGAGTTCTCCCGGGGACTCGAGAATTGCCGCGTTAAGGGCATATCGGTAGTCATAGAGAATCCGTGCTAATTGGCGCTGTAGGTCGGTCGGCAGTATGGCGTGCGTTATCGGCCACGCGATGATTCGGAACCACTCGGCCCAGGCTCCTCTAGGCTGCGCACCACGGAACTGAGCGGCAAATTCACTGAATCGAGAACGGACATATTGCCTTGCCGCATCCCCTTGCCACGACCACCGCGGCGTTCTTTCCTCGAATGTTGGCCAATACTCATCGCCTTCGTACTCATAACCCAGCTCTGCGGCGTAGATAACTAGGGGCAACCAAGAGCTGGAGCGCCAGCGGCCGGCGAAGACCGACTCCTTTACTAGGCCCTGAAGCTCCTCGATCTCTGGTATCGAGAGCCCGTGCTCCAAAGCAAAGACCGGCAACGTCGGGTCGACTGCGTCGCGGCTAGCCCGCAAAGCTTCGAAATGCTCCGTGAGCCTGTGATGCAGGTCCTGAAGTGTCATCTCTGCGGCAAGAGGCAAGAGCTACCAACCGACAACGGTCGCCGGACCACCGCGGCAGCAATCCGACGAATAGCCAGGGCGCGGCGGAGAGAGGACGCCAGAGCGTTACCCCCTTTTGGCATATGACGCAATGGGACTCTACCTATCGAGCGTTTGCCATCCAAAGACCAAGACTGGAACGGAGTGGAAGTTCCGTTTTCGAAGTAAAGGGGGGGGCGGGTAGCCGTTCGGTGGCATTTGCGCCCCCACGGACCCCACGCAGACGTGTCCCGTTCGCCAGGCGAATCTTCAGCTCTCTCTGTACGCGCTGGCGGTCGGGACGACCGGGACCCGCGCGGCATGGCAAACGGGCCTCCGCGTCGACTGTTGCGCAATTGAATGAAGAACATCCTCGCGTCCGATCCGCTTTACGAGCCATCGCTCGAACCACCAGTCAACTATCTCTTTCACGTCGTCCTTCTTATCGACGTTGAAGAGATACCGCGGACTGCCGGCGTGACCGAGCAGATAGGGCAACAGGTTATGGACAAGTGAGACCCCGTAAACGAGTCGTGTCCTTCTGTGCTGAAGCAAATCTTCAGACGGCCAGCCCAGCCGATCGATTCCTTCCCGAATCTTGCGGAGCTTGGGACTGGCACCCTCACCGAAGATGCTATTTACGCGACTGCCATTCTCCTGTTGCTCAGACAGTTCGACGAGCGCTCTGACCGTCGGCTGACTGAAGTGAGATGTTCCGAACGAGCGTGAACGGCCGAGTTTTCGAAAAACGACGTCGGCTCCGCTCTTGCCACCCAACACTTCGGCGGGGATTCGGACGCGGTTGTACTGGCTGGATGAGCGACCGTAGAGCGAAGTCGTTCCGATGAAAGCCAAATTGGATTCGCGCTGAATAGGGCGGCCAGCCATAGATGAAGCGATTTCGCTTTCGTAATCGCCGTAACGCTTCTTGTAAGCCCGTATCACTGTAGGACTGACAGCGAGCATGCTGACCAGCTTGCCCGCGAGGAGCGAGTTATACGGCGGCACCGCTCCACACACGACAAGATCGGCAATCTCGGTGCCGACCGCTTCGGCCCTTGCGCGCCGCGTGATTGCGAGAACCGCACGCCTGGCCTCGGGACGTTGCAGCGCGTCGGCGAGGCGGTGTGCGGTCGGACGATCCAACAAACTTCGCCCGAGCGCCATGCGGCATTGCAACAATTCGGCTAAGTAAAGGCAGCGCTTACTCCGGTACAAGTCGGACTCAGCTCTCGCTTGCCAGTCAGTAGATCCATTCTTTGATTTGAGGTCAGTGCTCCGAGCGAAGCGATGATGGTCGCGTCGTCTGACCGCGGCTTCCGTGCGAAGACGTTCCACCGCAGCCTCAGTCGGTTCGTCCCAGAGCGAAGGCCAGTACAGGCCGTCGCGGATTAGGTCGTCGACGTACGTCTCAGAGAGCCCGCGATTAAGTCGTTCCACGACCCAACGCGCTGTCTCCGCCGTCGGCTCTTCCCGCATACGTTCGAGGACCTGGTCTGACTCCCAACCGATCCAGACGTCTCGTTCGCGAATCTGAACAACGGCGCTACCGAGCGCGCCGATGCCGATGACAGGATGGAAGGGGCTGATCTGATCGCGCACAAGGAAAGCAAGAGTTCGGCCCGGTGTTGTCTGGTACTGATTCGACCACGTGTGTCGAAAATAGCGCCAGACATCAAGCAGCCGAAGCCCGGTGAGCTCGCAACGCATCCCAGGTTCCACAACTTGCACGTACGGATCGACGACGCTTCTCGAGTCAGCTTGCCCGCTCGCCTCAAACTCCTTCAGGCGTCGAACGAGGTCCTCGCCGTCTCTCATGAGGTCAAAAATAGACACAAATCTGCCATTCCACTCCGATGGGCGCTCCATTTGAGAGACGAACCGACGGACGGCAGGCGACGAGAGCTGTTCATCCCGCGCGCGGAGTTCCTGTCTTCGTACGCGCTCGCGCTCACGATCCGGGTCGAGTTCCACAAGCGGTGGCGTCACCATGAGCGAACTCCCGCTTTGCAATTCAACACGCCACCCGTCCGCTATGAGGTCAGCGACCAAGCTGACGGCTGCTCGAACGACGACGTCGTCATCTCGACTGAGGACGGAGACGACGGAGTCCGAAGAGCCGTCTCTCGAGATCAGTTTTTCGACGTGCCGGACGAACCGCCGTCGTAGCGCGGACGCCACCGGGAGCGCCGGGAGCTCGATTGAGGCGGAACAGTCCGAACAGTCCATCACACAGCGTTATAGAAGGCCGCGCTGACATCGCTCCAAAGGCGGCGTTGGTCTCTCAGAAGGGTACGTCGAGTGGCCTCGTTGGCAGCCGAGGCTTCTGCACGGGCAGTTGCTAAGACGAGCATCGTCAATAGGGTCGCCCACTTCTGATCCCGATCTAGGTCGCTCGACGCCAGAGGTCCCAACAGGTCTCGAAATATTGGGTGTCGTGAGTTGAGGAGGAGGCATAGCTGGTTATCGCGACGCACAAAGTCGAATGCGATTGCGTCGGTCAGCTCGGCGACTCGAACAAGGTAGGGCGCATCCTGCCGCCCCAAATCGTCGAGGAGCGACTCATACGCGGTCGCCTCACGTCTGCGTACTGGAGGGAGTCGCGGGAGCGAACGGTCCGCTGACGCGGCACGGCGTTCGGCTTCCCGCAGCGAAGTGTGGACCTTAAGCATCTCGAACCGACGGCGGACCCGAGAATTCAGTGCACGCGCCACCTGTTCTATGTCTGACGCGAGGGTCTCGATCAGTGCCTGGCGAGGCACGATGCGTTGCTTTGAATTTGTTATGCCGAAGAACTCGTCAAGTGTGGGGTCGAACGCAATCTCACATCGCCACCAATCATCGTAGTTTTCCCGTCGTTTGGAACCCATGAAGTACCAGCCATGATCGATTTCGCGACCGGCACGAACAATGGAGACTGGTGAGCTACGCGTGAGGCCAAGTTTTTGCTTCTCGGAGTTCGTCAGCCCATGCCAATCTTCGACGGGCAACTCCGCGAATCGAACCACCACTTCACCCGGAGCTCCGCTGATGCTCGTCAGCTGGTAGCGAAGTGCATCGCCAAACAAGCGACCGCCATTGACTACCGCATTCTTCTGGATGCACAGCGGGTCATACGGGGGAATCTTCTTTCCATTGAGCGTCAGCTTCAGCCGGGTTCCAATGAAGTGTCGGTATATTCGGCCGAGATCGTGCTCGAGACGTGTCAGGAGCGAACTCCTCCGACGGTAGTCGAGTCGGTCGCACTTCAAAAGCCGGACGGCGGAACCTTGGGGCGACTTGCCAACGAAGTCAGGAGGCACCACGCGTTTCGGACTAGGAATCGTGACGTAAGTGCCCTGTACGACTTCGTCAAAGTCGAGGTAAGTCCAGAGCACCTGCCGACCACGCCAAGAGTAGAGTTCCGCGCGTCTGGCCTGACTGAGGACCCCGTTAGGGAGTCCCATGCCAAACCGTCCGAGAGATGAACGGTCCCCGAATCGCGTAGTCCCGCCAAACGCTAGCGCCTGTTGCATGTGGCGCGCGCTCATGCCGGCACCATCGTCTGTAACGACGATCTCAATCCCGTCCTTCGATGGAGTCAGGACATCAATCGTCACTCGACTAGCTCCAGCTTGAATTGCATTGTCGACGAGCTCAGCCATTGCAAACGAAGTGCTGCGATAGCCGGAGTCTCGCGTGGCCGAAAAGAAATTCTCTACGTGGACAAGCCGTCCGACGTCCTTCATGCGGGGCTTGCGGAACGTTGGCGTCGTCGGTTCGGAGGAAACGACGGCTCTGCGTCTTGCACCCCGGGGCGACACTTGCCGGGCCTTCACGCTTACCTCCCTTGGGACTCGTTATGTGACGCACAATGGCGCGTACGCATCCGCTAGCGCCAACTCCCACGCAGCGACGACGCGTCGTCGTCTGGCGAGCACGACGTTCTTGGTCTTGTTCACTGGGGATGTGGGTGCCGGATCGACGCGAGAGGGAACTGCCTGATGGACCGCAATCTTGGCGAGTTCCTCGCCGGAAATCTCGTGCGGATTCGGCCCACGCTTGGATCAAAGGACTTACCAACGCGTATCTATTCGGGCTTCCCGGTCTCGGGCGGCCTTTTAGAGTCGACCAACGAGGACTGCCAGCCGGACCGGTGCTCCGAACGTCCGTCGAATGGCCGTGCATAACGCTTGACCCGACGGGCCAGCTCCGCGTCGTCGAATCCCCGCGACTCCCGCTGGCGAACGGCCTTACGGCGTTGCGGCCCGCGCGCTTTCGAGGATGCCGCGCTTCTGTGTCGTCTACGTAACTCATGAGGAAACCTGGTCGGGAAAAAACCTGAGAAACCTGAGCGGGGCCGGACGGCACTGCGCTACGGGTCGCCGCGGTTGACCGCTGAGACTTTTCGGGTGCCCCCCTCGGCCGCTGGCGTCGTCCAGCGCCCGCACGGCGGCGGCACCTCAGGAAGCCTCAGATTCCGTTGGGTCGCGTTTCGTAGCGTCGATTCCGCCGGTCTTCATGAGCTGCATCCCGAAATCGGCTAGGGCATCTCGCGTGCTGAGCGGTAGGTCCCGAGGAGTTTCGCCGGCGGCGCGGCCTGCGTTCTTCTGCCTGAGTTCGTGCATCTTTGCCGCATATTCTCTGCGCCCCGGCCCCCATTCGAGCGATTTGGTTTCGCGTTTGGCCGTCTTCACATCCGCCGTGTTCTCGATCTGTTTCTCAATCAACTTCTCGGTTGACGGGTCATCGCATGTGTCCTCGGGAGGGGTCACGTGTGGTGTCGCCTCGGAGGGGTCATCCGCACCCGCGGCGTCGGATGGAGGGGTCATATCAAGCGTCCTCTTATAAGGGGTCAAATGAGATGTCCCTTTGCCTCCGCCAAGTGTGACCCGCGAGATGCGGCGGCCCCTTCCGGGCTCGTAGCAGATCAGGCCACGTTCATGAAGGCGCAAAAGATGCCTTCGGACCTGCCGGGGCGAGCGTCGAGCGCGGCGAGCGATCCTCTCGAGAGTGAGCCGGTCCGTGATCTTCGAGTACAGGGCGGTGTACTCGATGAGCACAGAGAGCACGCGCCATTCGCCCGCACGAAGCTCGGGATCGGCTCCGAGCGCCGCGTCGATGACGGCGCGACCGGCCTTGCCCGCGTCGCTGTACGCGACTCGTCCGCGGCCGATGGCCCGAGGCACTGTCTACCCGCCCCGGCCGCGCTACGACTCTTCGCGAGGCGCGTTCGGGCGCTTGACGGCGGGGTGCTCGCCCATCAGGAGCGCTTCGGCCTCCGGACCGGGGATGAAGATCCGCCGACCGTCGATGCCGATGCGGTAGTGCGCGATTGTCCCGTTGCGGATGAGACGACGTATGAACTGCACCGTCACGCCGAGGGCTTCCGCAAGCTCCGCCGGCGACCACACCAACTTCTTCGCAGCAACGTTCGATTCGCTCATGTGTTCTTCGTATCCCGGCGGTGGGAGGGGTCTGCAACCCGCCGAAAGGGTGGACTTTCACCCCGCCCTTTGGCCGCCGACCACCGTCCTTTCATCAGAAGACGTGCTCTGAGGTATCACTGCGTACACAGACGGAATTCGGACCGAATCAACACGGTTCGAGACGACAGACTCTGCGACGTGATCGAGTCGATCCTCGTGGACGACATGTCTACGCGGACGCTTCGTCGGCCACGTCGGGCGGCGTCTCGACGAGATTGAGGACCCGGTCCATGACTGCCCCTGCTTCCTTATCCCGCATCGCACGGTATTCGGAGTACCGGCGGAGCATGTGTGAGGTCCGCCAGCCGAAGCGCCCCATCATCTCGGTCTCGGTCAAGTACGGAGCGACCGATGTCGCCGCGTAGTGACGAAGCTGGTGAGGATGAATCTTCACGCCGGGTGGCTCGCCCTTGTCCTTGTTCTCTTTGTCGATCCGCTTACCGATGCGGCGGAAGCGCGCACTGATCGTCGACGGGTAGAGCGGGACTTCACCGAGCGGGTGAGCGGAGAAGATGAATGCATCGCGTGGGTAGGTCTCCAGCATGCTCCGGCGGGCGCGACCGTCGAGCTCATCAACGAGCACTCTCAGGACGGCGACGACACCTTCACCGATCGCGACTTTGCGCCGACCTGCAGGCGTCTTCGGCTCTTTCACGATGACCTTCGGTCCATCGATCCGCTTCCCGTTGAAGTCCTTCGTTCGCCGGCGCCATGTAACCGAGGCCCGGAACCAGACCTGACCCTCGTCGAGTAGCACGTCGCGTCGGCGAAGCGACAGGACTTCGCCACGGCGGGCGCCGGTCGCGGCGGACAGCAGCACGTAGGCGAAGAGGGCGAAGTCCATCTCCTGCGCCTTCTGCAAATACCTTTGGACGTCCGCGTCCTCCGGCACTTCGACAGAGCGGTCATCCGGTTTCGGGCGCTCCTGGACATCTCTCGCGACGTTCCACCGGATGTAGTCGGCCCGCCGCGCGAACTCGAGGATCTGGAAGATTACGCCGGCGACGTGAGCGATCGTCTTCGCAGAGAGGCCGTCACGCGTGCCCTTCTTGGGCAGCTGAAGTTGCGCGTAGTGCCGCTCGAGGTCGATCGCCTTGAGCTTCCTGACGCGCTTGTCCCCGAGCTCCGGCAAGATGTGGTTCTTCACCATCCCGTGCGCTTGGGCGAGCGTCGCGTCGCTCACCTTTCCGGACGCCTCCTTGTGCAGCAGCCATTTCGTAGCCACGGAACGGACGGTCGCATTCGCCTTTTGGGAGGGAACCTTTCCTTCGAGGACCTCCGCGACGAAGATCGAGAGCTGCCGGCGGGCATCCTCGTCGTTCTCTGCCCGCGCGTTCTTCGTCTGCTTCTTCTGAAGCTCCGGGTCCCAACAGGACATCTCGATCGAGCCAGGGGTTCGCCAGCGGTACGATCCGGAGCCTTTCGGCCTGCGCGGTCTGGGCCTTCCTGCGCTCGCCACGAAACCCTCACTCACTCTTTCCGATAAGTGGCAGTTACGGTGGCAACACTGCCGTGAGGGAGTGACAACGTCAGCTGAGAACACGCTGACCTCGGAAAATTCGTGGGCGTGGCAGGAATCGAACCTGCGACCCCCTGGTTGTGATCCAGGTGCGCTAGCCGCTGCGCCACACGCCCAAACGACCAGCGATTCTACCCCCGCCCCCGTACACTGCTACCGGGCTGGACGGGAGATAGGAACGTGCTGGCAGGGTTTCGGGGACGCATCATCCTTCTGGTCGCGCTCGGCGTCATCGCGTCGGCCACCGCGACGCACGCCGATCCCCACGCCTCGCCACGCTCCATACCGGTCTACGTCTTCGCCGGCCAGTCGAACATGGTCGGCGCGTCCGCGGCCGCGGACGGGCTCCCCGACCTCGCTCCCGAACTCGTTGCTCCGCAGCGCGACGTCCTGTTCTTCGGGCCGACGGACGACCATGCGACCCGGTGGGCACCATTGCGCGCGCCGACCGAACTGCTCGGTTCGTCCTACGGGCCCGGCTTCGGTCCCGAGCTGAGCGCGGCCGCCGCACTCGCGAGCCCGGACGAACCGATCGCGATCGTCAAAGACGCACACGATGGGACGAACCTCTATCACGATTGGAACCCCGCTCGACCCGACGGTCTCTACGCCGGCCTCATCGCGCGCACGCACGAAGCGCTCCGCCGGCTTGCCGCGACGACCGGTGAGCACCCGCACATCGTCGCGTTCGTATGGATGCAGGGCGAAGGCGACTCGTACACGCGCGCGCACGCCGACGCCTACCAAACGAACCTCACCTCGTTCCTCGCCGACGTGCGCCGCGACCTCGATGCCCCTCATCTGCGTGTCGTCCTCGGACGGATCGCGTACATCGCCGGGCCGTACGCACGCACGATCCGCGACGCTCAAACGGCCGTCGCCGGACACGACAAGAACACCACCATCGTCGAGACGAACGATCTCGAGCACGATCCGGCGTCGCTCGTCCACCTCGATACGAGCGGCGAGATCGAGCTCGGGCGCCGATTCGCGCGCGCCCTCCAACCGTGAGAATCTGACGCGATGGAGTTCCGGGGGGAGCCCGATGTGTCCCGTGGCGTGCGTGAGCGTCGCTTCGACCACGTCGTCGACGGCGAAACGGTCCCCGGCATCGTGTGGACCCCCGAAGATGCGTCGGACGGAACACGCCCGCTCGTCCTGATCGGACACGGCGGTAGTCAGCACAAGCGAGCGCCGAACGTGCTCGCGCTCGCGAGGAGACTCGTCCGTCACCGTGGATTCGCCGCGGCGGCGATCGACGGACCACTGCACGGCGAGCGCATCGAGGGCGATCAACCGTTGTCGATCGAAGAGCGCATGCGCCTCGACCAGGATGACGTCGGGCGGCGTTTCCGCGCGGCGCGCGAGGAGTGGCGTGAGACGCTCACCGCCTTGAAGGAACTTCCCGACGTCGGTGACGGTCCGACGGGCTACTGGGGTCTTTCCATGGGAACCGTGATCGGGCTTCCCTACGTCGCGAGCGAACCGCGCATCGACGCCGCGGTGCTCGGATTGATGGGCATCCCGGCGGACGCCCGCGGCGACGCGGCACGCGCGATCTCGTGTCCCGTCCTGTTCCTCGTGCAGTGGGACGACGAACTCATCAAGCGGACCGACGCGCTGGCGCTGTTCGACACGCTCGGCACGAAGGACAAGACGATGCACGTGAACCCCGGCCTCCATTCCTCGGTGCCGGCGTTCGAGATCCAAGCATCCGAGGACTTCTTCGCGAAGCATCTCGCGAGAACGGGGGCGTCCATCGGATGAAATCTCGACTGCGCTTCGTCGGCATCGTCCTGTTCGGACTTGCGACGGTCGCCGTGCCGGCGCCCGCGCGCGCCGCAACGACGACGGTGACCTGTAGTACGCCGGATCTGAAGGACAAGCTGATAGCGGCGAACGCGAACCTCGACGCGGACACGCTCGAGCTCGCACCGGGGTGCCGCGGCACTGTGCCGGACGATTGCGCGCCCGCGGGAAGCGTGCGGCATTGCAGGCATTAGCCGCGCTGCTCGCAACGGTGCCGGACGATGCCGTCGGCGTACACCTCGGCGGAGCGGTGATCCGCGCCGAGGTGATCGAAACGTGTGCGCGCGCCGGGAAGCGGGTCGTCCGACTCGAAGATGCGCCCGAGGTGATCGTGACGGCGGACGGTGTCGTCGAGAACGGCTTCGTCCGCCCCCTCAAAGAAGAGGTGGACGAAGCCGTACCGCACGCGAAACGTGTGATCGTCCTTCGCCACCTCGGCGATGTCCCACTCGGCCCAACCTACGACGTGTATCTCGACGTGCAGATGCAAGCGGGCCGTGATGTGTGGGTCGATCTGAGCGAAGGGTAAGGAGGGACGGTGCGGAGGCGGATCGTTGTCGCGGTGGTCGTGCTGTCGATGCTCGGCTTCACGGGAGTGGCCGAGGCGTCGACCGTGCATGTGCATTGCAGATCATCGGCGCTCGTGAACGCCATCGTGGTCGCGAACGCGACGCCGGGCACGACGTTGTCGCTCACGCCTGGCTGTGTCTACAAACTCCACAGTGCAGTCACTGCTGGCGACGGGCTTCCGCAGATGACGTCGACGACGACGATCGTCGGGCACGGAGCAACGATCGTCCGGAAGAGCGCGACCCAGTTCCGGGTCTTCGATATCGGACTCGGCGGAAACGTGTCGATCCGTTCACTGAAGATCAAGGGTGGATATGCACCCGACGGGCCGGTGGGTGCGGCGGGCGGAGGGATCCTCAACTCGGGAACGCTCGTCCTGCGTCACGTGACGCTCGCGCATAACCGCGCGGGCGCCTCGACAGCAGGGCTCCCCGGAGGCGCCGGAGGCGCGATATTCAATGGGTTCGGCGCGACGCTCCGGGTCATTCGATCCAGGATCGTCGGCAACCGCGCGGGCATGGGTGGCATCGGTGCGCCGCCGGCGAGCGGCGGGTACGGCGGCGGGATCTTCAGCGACGGAACGCTCGAGATCAACCACACCACGATCGCGCACAACGACACGGGCTCTCCGGGCGCAGCGCCGGCTCTGGGCGGACTGGGCGGCGGGATCTATCTCGCGAACGCCACGTCCGTCACGATCAGCCATTCGTTGATCACCCGCAACACCGCCGTCGCCGGAGGTCAAGGTGGCGGCATCTACAACGGCGGCGTCGCCCTCGTCGTCGTGCCGGTCAAGACCAGGATCGCCAGGAACCGTCCGGACAACTGCGCGCCGGCCGGTTCAGTCGCCCATTGCAGCCATTAGGAGGGAACGTGCGGAGAAAGATCGCTTCAACCATCGTCGGCGCCGTCCTATGCACCTTCGGCCTCAACGGCGTGGCTCATGCTGCGACGATGCACGTCCGCTGCAAGACGTCGGCGCTCATCGCCGCGATCACGACCGCGAACGCGACACCCGGTACGACGCTTTCTCTCGCACGGGGGTGCGTGTACAAGCTGCGGCCCACCGTGGCACCGATCAGCGGAGACGGTCTTCCGGAGCTCACGTCCACGACGACGATCGTCGGACACGGCGCGACGATCGAGCGCAAGAGCTCCGTCCAGTTCCGTATCCTCGAGATCGGATTCGCCGCGAACGTGACCCTGCGTTCGCTCACGATCAAAGGCGGACGTGCGCCCGACGGTATATCCGGCGGCTTCGGTGGCGGGATCTTCAATAGCGGGGTGCTCACCCTGCAGCACGTGACGGTGACGCACAACCGGGCGGGCGATTCGTCAGGGCCGGGCGGAACTTTTTCCGGTGGGGGTGGTGGCGGGATCTTCAACGGTGTCGGCGCAACGTTGACCGCCGTTCGTTCGAGGGTCGTGTCGAATCGCGGCGGCCGGGGTGGACCCGATCCGACGACACCGTCGGCCGGCGGCAGCGGCGGCGGGATCTTCTCGTTCGGAGCGCTGACCGTGACGCGATCGACCGTCGCGCACAACGTGACCGGGCCTGGTGGTTTGGGGGGTGCGGGCAACGGCAGCGGTGGTTTCGGCGGCGGCATCGCCATCTCGATCGGGCCCGTGCCGGTCATCAGTCGCTCCCTGATCACGCGCAACAAGACAGCGGCCGGTGGGATCGGCGGCGGCATCTACACTGCGTTCATAACGGTCAATCCAACGAAGACCCGGATCGTGAGGAATCATCCGGACAACTGTGAGCCGTCCGGATTCGTCGCGAACTGCAGGCACTAGGAGGAAGATGTGAGGAACCGCATCATCGCAACGATCATCGTCGTCGGACTCGGTGTCTTCGGCTTCACGACCGCCGCCGAGGCGGCGACCGTGCGGGTCAGGTGCAACGCGTCGGCGCTCGTCGCCGCCATCACGACGGCGAACGCGGCGCCGGGAACCGTCCTGTCGCTCGCGCGAGGTTGTGTCTACAAGCTCCATAGCGCCGCGTCGCCCGGCGACGGTCTTCCTCAACTGACGTCGACCACGACCATCATCGGTCACGGCGCGACGATCGTGCGGAAAAGCTCGACCCAGTTCCGCATCCTCGATGTCGGAGGCGGCGCGAACGTCACGATCAGCTCGCTGACGATCAAGAACGGCCACGCGATGGACGGGTTCTTCGGCGCATTCGGCGGGGGGATCCTGAACGCCGGCACGCTCGTCCTGAACCGCGTCAAGGTCGTGAAGAACAGGGCGGGCAACTCGACGGCTGCCGGTATCCCGTTCCCCGGTGGTGGCGGCGGCGGCATCTCGAACACGGGCACCTTGACGATGTCGAGGTCGAAGGTCCTGGCGAACCGCGCCGGTGCCGGAACTCCCCAACCATTCCCCGGCACCGGCGGGGATGCCGGCGGGATCTTAGACGGTGGGACGATGCACTTGTCGCGGACCACGATCGCACGCAACCGCACCGGACGGGGAGGTACCTCTGAGCCTGGTGGATCCGGGGGAGGTATCAATCTCGGCATCGTCGCCGCCGGTACGACGATCAGCCACTCGGTCATCACGCGCAACAAGGCCGTCGCCGGAGGCCAAGGCGGCGGGATCTTCAACGGTTCGTTCGGCCCGATCACACCGACGAATACGAAGATCGTGAGGAACCGGCCGAACAACTGCGCCGGCCCATCACCCGTCACACCCTGCAGGCACTAGGACACACATGCTGACGCGCATCGTTGCAACGATCGTCGGTTGGCCCCATAGCACCGACGCGGGCGCGGTCGCGCACTGCGATCACTGAAGGAGGGAACATGAAGCGTTCGATCTTCGTCGCTGCCGTCATCGTGGGGCTCGTCTGCGGGACGGGTCTTTACGCTGAAGCGAGCACCGTCCACGTTCCGTGCAGTGTTGCGGCTCTGCGGAGCGCGATCACAACCGCGAACACGTCGGGCGGCACATTGAAGTTGAAGCAGCATTGCACCTATTCGTTCACCGACGTTTCGTCCAGCGCCGGCGACGCTCTTCCGGCGATCACGGGACACGTCACGATCATCGGCAACGGCGCGAGACTCGTCCGTCGCACGACCACGCAGTTCCGGATCTTCGACGTACGGTCGGGCGCCGAGGTCAGGATCTCCGGGCTCTCGATCCGCAACGGCCACGCTCCCGACGCAACGACGGCAGCGGCCGGCGCGAACGGCGGCGGCATCCTGAACGCCGGCACGCTGACGCTCCGGCATGTCGCCGTGGTCGGCAACGTCGGCGGTGCCGGCGGAACGCAGGTGGCCGTCCAAGGGTTCGCCGGTGGCAGCGGCGGCGGTATCAGTAACAGCGGAGCGCTCACGCTGGTCCGCTCGCGCGTCGTCCGGAACGTCACCGGCATCGGCGGCGGCGGCGTCGCCATCCTGATTGGCGGAAACGGTGGTAACGGTGGCGGGATCGACAACGAGGGGACGCTCGTTGTGCGCTCGTCCTCGGTGTCGGGGAACCAGACCGGCATCGGCGGTTCCGCCACACCGACGCCGGGTGTGGGGGGCAGCGGCGCAGGCATCTACAACGGCAGCACGCACTCGGCAGCGATCGCGCGTTCGGTCATCACGCGGAACCAGACGGCCGCCGGCGGCAACGGCGGCGGCATCTTCAACGCCGCGACGACGACGATCACACCGCGGCACACGACGATCACCCACAACAAGCCGAATAACTGCGCGCCCGCAGGTACGGTCGCGCACTGTCACAACTGAGCTACGTCGGCGCTTCGGGATAGAGCTTCGGCTCCCGTTCCGGCGGGAGCTCGTCGTACAGCGATGCGACGAGGTCGGACTTGATGGACGCGCATGCTGGGTCGTCCCAGCGGTTCGTCCATTGGTACGGGTCGTCGTCGACGTTGTAGAGCTCACCTTCGGTGCCGTCGTAGACGATGACCGGTTCGGCGTCGGGTCGTCCCCAGAGACCTTCGTTCGAGGTCGCCTCGTACGCGGTGCAGATCCAGCCGTCGCGGTAGATCGTCCGCATGTGCATGCCGCAGCGGCGCATCTGTGAATCCCACTCGGTGATCACGTAGTCACGCGGTTGCGTCAGCGGCCGTCCTTGCATCCACTCGGGGACATCGAGGCCGGCGATCTCGCAGAACGTGGGCGCGAGATCCATCAGGCCGACGGGCGTTTGCACGTCTTGATGCGTAACTTCTCCCGAGGGACGCCACACCAGCGGGATCCGCATCAGCGCGTTCGTGTGATACGGACCTTTGAACATCAACCCGTAGTCGCCCTGCAGCTCGCCGTGGTCTGAGGTGAAGAAGACGTCCGTGTTCTCGAGCCACCCGCGGACGCCGACGCGCTCGAGGACGCGGCCACACGCTTCGTCGATCAACTCGTTCTCGATGTGCGTCATCGCGTTGATCTCGCGTACCTGGTCGTGCGTCATCTGCGCCGGGACGAAGCTCTGCGGCCCGCCTTCGTAGTTCTTGAAGCGTCCCTCGTACCAGTCGAGCCAGTGCTTCGGCTTCTGCGCGAGGATCTTGACGATCTCGTCGTGCGAGCCCGGATGTCCCGGCGGGAGATCGAGGTCGCGCCAGTTGACCCGGTGCAGCTCCGAGCTCGGCGGATCCCATGGGTGGTGCGGATCGGGGAAGCTCATCCAGCAGAACCACGCCTCGTCCGCTTCGAGCGAGTCGAGCCACGCGATCGTCCGATCGGCGACCCAGTCCGTGTGGTAGTGCTCCCGGGGGACGGGATTGTGGACCGTCTCCGGCGCACCGGTGTCGCCGCCCGGCTCGGCGCCGAGTAGTTGCGCGAACCCGCCCATCTCGTCCGGATAGTTCGACGCCAGCCACTTGCCGTAGTGCTGGACCTCGAAACCGGCGAAGCCCGGCGTGTGCAGCGCGAGCTCCATGTGCTCGAAGCCGCGATGAGGGCCGGTGAGGCCTTCCTCGGCCATGCGGTTCTCGTACCACCGCCGTTTCGCATCGAACCCCGGTTCGAAGTGCGCTTTCCCGAGGAGCGCGGTGCGATATCCGTTCTCGCTCAGATATCCGGCGACGCTCGGTGCATCGTCCGGCAAGGCGACGCCGTTGGCGTACACGCCGTGTGTTCGCGGATATTGCCCGGTGATCAGCGTCGCGCGGGACGGCATGCACACCGTGTTCTGGTTGTGCGCGCGATGGAAGTTCAGACCGTCTGCGGCGAGCTTGTCGACGACGGGCGTCCGCGCGATCTGTCCACCGTTGCAGCCGAGGGAGTCGTAGCGCTGCTGATCGGTTGTGATGAAAAGGATGTTCCGTTTCATCGCGCCGTTTCGTGCATCGCGATGAGGACGGTGCGCTCGAGGCCTCCCTCGCGGTGTTCGTGCGCTTCCATGTACTTCGGCGTCGACACCATCTCGATGAACGCTTTCCGCGATGGGTATTCGACGAGAGCGACGGCATCCCACTCGTTCGTTTCGTCGCCGATCAAGACCTGCTCCGGACGACCCATCCAGACGACGCGGCCCCCGCGCTCTTCGACCATCCTCCGCGCGGAACGTCCGTAGTCGTTGTACTCCTCCCGACCCGAGCGATCGCTGCGGTCGGACGTCTGTTTGAACTTCAGCAGATTCAGCATCACGACGGGTCCCTCATCGCGAGCCGACGCGAGCTGCTTGAACGCCTCGCGGTTCGGCGTGATCGACATCCCTACCCCCTAGGAGAACGTGTACGCGAGATCCGACAGCGGTCCGATCGCGAACCGCCGCATCAACGGAAGCAGTCCCTTCGCGAGATCCCATACTTCAGCGGGCTCGCCGACCTGACGGACGACGATCTGCACGCCGTCGTCCGTGACGCCGCCGACGGAGTACGCGAAGGGCCAGTCCTTGAGCGATGGGATCTCGAGCTGCGTCACGTCGCGCTTCGGCCCCACTTTGAGGACGGCGGACCGGTGCGTGTGTCCGGCGACGACACCGATCAGGTTGTGCCCCGACAATGCGTCGAGCTCGGCTTCGGCATCTTCTTCGCGGAGCGCGAACTTCACGGGCGGGAAACCGGGGAACGGATGGAGCTCGTGATGCTGGACGAGGAGCGTCCGCTGCGATGGATCGAGACGCTGTGCGAGCGCTTCGGCCTGTCCGGGACGCAGCGCGCCGGAGTCGGTCCCCGCGGCGATACCGCCGACCTCACCCTTCGACACGTCCCAGTCGGGGAACGGTGACGCCGTCGGATCGGTGGAATCGACGAGCGCGATCTGGAGATCGCCGCACGCGACGACGTGATCGTGAGCGGGCTCGCCGAAGGTCTCTTCGTAGAAGCGCGCGCCGATACCTTCGCGCGTCGAGCGCTGGACGGCGTCGTGATTGCCGAGGACCACGTAGTACGGGCAGTTCAGTCCGTCGATGATCGACTTCACCAGTTGGAACTGTTCGGGCTCGCCGTCCTCCGTGATGTCGCCGGGCATGATGACGAATTCCGGACCGATGTCGTTGATCTCCTTCACGGCGAGTCGCAAGAGATCGTCGCGCCCGGCCGAGCCGATGTGGACGTCGGTCAGGATCACGAAGCGGCGGCCGTCGGGAAGTTCGGGGCGGTCGAGCATCGCTTCGTCCTGCGTCATCGTCCGCAGTTCCATCTCCACGCGAGTGAAGTGTCTGCCGAGATCGGCGAACTCGTCGATGTCGTCGAGATAGGGCGCGCAGAAGACGTCCGACCACTTCGAGAACTGGTGCAGCACGGCGGCCCCCAGGGGGACTTCTTCGGGATGCGAACCGCAGAGACCTCCGAACCATGCGGAGTGCGGCTCGATCACTTCGTCCGGGCGGCGGAAGCCCTTCTCGTCGAGCAAGCGGCCGAGACGCGCGGCGCGTTTGTCGGTGAATTCGGCGTCGTCCTCGAACGCGCCGCCCCATGCACGCTGCACGTTCGCGCGCGCGTGTTCGATCACGTAGCACGACTGCAACAGACCGCGGAGGAGATCCGTCCGGACGTCGGTATCGGTCATGAAGGAAGAGCCTAGCTGCGCGATACGATGCGCGTCATGTGGCTGGATCCGTCTCGGATCGATACGTCGCTCGACTCGCGCGCGATCACCTTCGAGAACCCGACCGGCGCCCGCGGAGCCGGCGGCACGTCATACGACGGACGGAAAGGTTCACCGTCGCGAAGGATCGAAGCGGGGGAGCGCGTCGTCCTCGCCGAGATCGATGGTCCGGGGACGATCCGGCACATCTGGATGACGTTCCCGCCGGCGCCGCCGGAGATCATGCGCGGGCTGTCGTTCGACGTCTTCTACAACGGCGCGAGTGAACCGTCCGTCTCTGTCCCGTGCCTCGATCTCTTCGGCCTGCCGCACGGCCGTCCGGTTGCGTACTCGTCGTTCCTGACGGCGGCGCAGGAAGGACGTGGCTTCAACGCGTTCTTCCCGATGCCGTTCGAAGGCAGCGTCCGTGTCGAGCTGACGAATGCGAGCGCGCGCGCCCTCGAGGTCTACTTCCAGATCGACTACACGCTCGGCCCCGTCGAGCCTTCATATCTCCACGTGTCGTGGCGCCGTGAGAACCCGACGACGATGCGCCGCGACTTCGTGATCGCCGACGGTTTCGAAGGTCCCGGACGATTCCTCGGCTGCGTCGTCGGCATCCGCGTCTTTCGCGACGGCGGCATGTGGTACGGCGAAGGCGAAGTGAAGGTGTTCCGCGACGGCGACACGGACTTCCCGACGATCTGCGGCACCGGACTCGAGGACTACGTCGGCTCGGCGTGGGGGCTCGGCGCGCACGATGCACCGTTCGCGGGAACGCCGCTCGACATCCGGCGCGAAAGGAGACCGCTGCCGGACTTCGTCGGCTTTTACCGGTGGCACGTCCCCGACCCGATCATGTTCGAACGCGAGGTGAAGGTCACGATCCAGCAGATCGGCGCGGCATTCCTGCCGCCGGACCGTTTCGACGACTTCGAAGCGTCGCGCCCCGCCGCCGGACGAGGCTGGACGAAGCGTCCGGACGGATCGACCTTCGGTATCCACGAGCGTGTCGACGACTACTGCGCGGCGGCGTTCGTGTACTGCGCGCAGCCGCAAGCGGTGCCGAAGCTCGATCCGGACGAAGCCCTGGCCGACATCAGCCGCCTCGACTACGAGGTCGCGAACCCTATGGAGTCGCTGCTCGGCTGATGTCGTGCCACGCCACCTCGTGGCATGTTGCGCAACGCATGAGATGTCCGGGCTTGCGTCCGGGCATCCATACCCAGAGCGGGAAGTGGTTGCGGATCAAGGCGGGAAGCGACGTGGTGGTGCGCGCATCGCATGACGAGCAACGCACGCGGACGTCCAAAGGTCCGGCCCTCGGTTCGTCGGGTTCGGGAACGGAGAACAGCGCCCGTTTGCCGAGCGGGTCGGCGCGCTTCATCGCAGCTGCTCCGCAAGGCGCCGGTACGCCTCGGCCCCCGCGTGCTTCGGTGCGTGATCGACGATCGAGCGGTGTGCCGTCGGAGCCTCGGCGATCCTGACCGAGCGCTTCACCGGCGGTTCGAGCACGCGGAGTCCGGTCTTCGACGCAACGTCATCGAGAACGCGCCGTCCTTCCACCGTTCGGCCGTCGAACATCGTGGCGATCACTCCGGCGATCTCGAGCGCCGGGTTCGTGAACTCGCGAACGTCGCTGATCGTCTCGACGAGCTGCGCGACGCCGCGCTCGCTCAGTGCTTCGCACTGCATCGGGATGATCACGGCGTCGGCGGCCGTGAGCGCCCCGATGGTGAGAACGCCGAGCGACGGGGGACAGTCGATCAACACCACGTCGTAGTCGCCTTTGATCGGCGCGAGGACCTTCTTCAGTGCGAACTCACGTCCGGTCTTCCCGAGCAGGAACAGCTCCGATCCCGCGAGGTCGATCGACGCCGGCAGGAGCACGAGGTCGCCGACCTTCGTCACGACGTCCACAGCCGGGACGTCGCGGACGAAACAGTCGTGGACGGATCGCTCGAGCGCGTCGGGATCCGTCCCCGTCGAAAAGGTCAAGCAAGCTTGCGGGTCGAGGTCGACGAGCAGCACGCGGTCACCGAGGGCTGCGAGGGCCGTCCCGAGCGCATGGACCGTCGTCGTCTTCGCGACCCCGCCCTTCTGATTCGCGACGGCGTAGACCTTCGGCACGGCCGGAGTCTACCCACGGGTTACCATCGCGGCATGTGCCGGAGCATCAAGCGTCTTCGTGAAGGAAGTGTTGCTGCAACCGATCTGGAGATCCGGGAAGCCGCGCTCCAGTTCGTACGCAAGATCAGCGGATATCGCGTACCCGCGAAGCACAACGAGGCAGCGTTCGAGCAAGCGGTCGAGGAGATCGCCGGTTCGTCCGAGCGGTTGCTGAAAACGCTCGTGATCGGTCGTCCGGCAGCGCGCTAAGCTCGGAGGCAGGGTGCGGAGCGTATGAACGACGGTGGCATCCGCGTGATCGTTGTCGATGACCACAACGTGGTCCGTTCGGGCATCCGCATGGTCCTCGAAGCTCAGGCCGGGATGCGGGTCGTCGGCGACGCGAAGTCGGGCGAAGACGGCATACGTCTCCTCGACGAGCTCCTGGCCGGATCGGAAGCCGATCGTCCGAACGTCGTCGTCATGGACGTGATGATGGACGGCATCGGCGGCATCGAGGCCACGCGCCGTATCAAGGAGGACTGGCCGGGTCTGAACGTGCTCGTGCTGACGATGGCGAGCGACGGCGCCAACCTGCGCGATGCGTTCCGTGCGGGCGCGTCGGGCTACGTGTTGAAGGACGCCGTCGACGTCGAACTGGCGGACGCCGTCCGCGCGGTGGCCGAGGGCGGTCGCTATCTCCATCCCTCGCTCGGGGCCGAGCTCGTGCGGGCGCAGGACGAAACCAAGCGCGGCTCGCGAACCGATCGCGGGGTGTCGCTCTCCGAGCGTGAGGTCGACGTGCTCCGTCTTGTCGCCCGCGGCTACGCCAACAAGGAGATCGCCGACGAGCTGTTCATCAGCGTGCGCACCGTCGAGACGCACAAGACGCACATCATGCAGAAGACCGGACTCCGCGCGCGCTCCGAGCTGACTCGATTCGCGCAGGACTCCGGCATCCTCGCCGAGGACTAACCGGCGGCTTCGAGCTCGGCTTCGAGCTCGCGCACGCGATCCTCGGCCTTCCCGACTTCGGCGACGTAGCCGTCGTCCTCCTCGGCCGGCCGCGATTCGTACTCCGTCCGCAGGAGATCGGCGACGCGTTGCTTCGCTTCTTCGAGGTCACGGCGTATCTCGTCGGCGGTCCGCATACTTCCTCTATATATAAGGTGTGACGTCCAAGCGCACGCGCTCCCTCGCGGCGGCCGATCAGGCGTTCGTCTGGCACCCGTTCACGCAGATGAACGACTGGTTGTCGGACGACCCCCTCATCATCGATGCTGCCGACGGATTCGACCTGATCGACACGGAGGGCCGCCGGTACCTCGACGGCGTTTCGTCCCTCTGGGTGTCGGTGCACGGCCACCGCGTCCCGGAGATCGACGATGCGATCCGCGCGCAGCTCGACCGCGTCGCGCACTCGACGCTGCTTGGCCTCGGCGGTGCACCGTCCATCGAGCTCGCGGAACGTCTGGTCGCGCTGGCGCCGCCGGGCATCACGAAGGTCTTCTTCTCCGAAGCCGGTGCGGCCGCCGTTGAAGTCGGGCTCAAGATGGCGTTCGGCTACTGGCAGCACCGCGGCGTGACGACGAAGCGTACGTTCCTCGCGCTCGAGGAGGCCTACCACGGAGACACGCTGGGTGCGGTTTCGGTCGGTGGGATGCAGATGTTCCACGATGCGTACCGTCCGCTGCTGTTCGATGTGTTCCGCGTTCCGAGTCCGTATGTGTCGGACGAAGCCTCGCTCGCGCGAGCCGAGGAGATCCTGCGAGATCACGCCGCCGAGATCTGTGCGTTCGTCCTCGAGCCGCTCGTGCAGGGAGCGGCCGGGATGCTCACGGCGCAGCCTGGATATCTGAGGAAGGTTCGCGAACTCTGCGACCGCTATGACGTACTGCTGATCTGCGACGAGGTCGCAACGGGTATCGGGCGTACCGGGACGTTCTTCGCGTGCGAGCAGGAGGACGTGTCACCGGACATCCTCGTCTGTGGCAAAGGGCTGTCCGGCGGATATCTGCCGATCGCGGCGACGATGACGACGCAAGCCGTCTTCGACGCGTTCCTCGCGCCGTACGACGCGTTCAAGACGTTCTTCCACGGACACACCTACACCGGCAACGCGCTCGCGTGCGCGGCGGCGATCGCGAATCTCGATCTGATGGCCGCACGGAGCACGGTGGACGGTGTCCGCGAACGCGAAGCGGTGCTCGCGAAGATGCTCGAGCCGCTCGAAGGAAACCCGCACGTCTACGAGATACGGCAGCGGGGGCTGATGGTCGGCATCGATCTGCGCGCGAGCGGCGAGACGTTCTACGACACCGCGGAACGGGTCGGACATCGCGTGATCCTCGAAGCACGCAAGCGCGGCGTGATCATCCGTCCGCTCTCCGACGTCATCGTGCTGATGCCCCCGCTCGCGATCCCCATCGACGAGCTGCAGCGCCTCGCCCGCGTCACGATCGAATCGATCGATGCGGTGACGGCGTGAGCTGGATCGACCACGAGCTGAACGCGCTCGAGGCCGCAGGGTTGCTGCGCGATCCGCGCACCGTCTCCTCGCCCGCCGGGCCGGAGGTCGTCGTCGAGGGGAAGCGCGTCGTCCTGCTGTGCTCGAACGACTACCTCGGTCTGGCCGGCGACGCGCGCGTGAGCGCGGCAGCGGCGGCAGCCGCGAAGCGATGGGGCGCGGGGTCGGGTGCGTCGCGTCTCGTGTCCGGCACGCTCGACATCCACCGCGATCTCGAGCACGCGCTCGCCGCTCGTGAGGGGGCCGAGGACGTCGTCCTGTTTTCCTCGGGCTACCTCGCCAACCTCGGCGTACTCGCTGCGCTGACCGGCCCGGACGACGTCGTGTTCTCCGACGAGCTCAATCACGCGAGCATCGTCGACGGCTGCCGTCTGTCGAAAGCGCGAGTCGTCGTCTACCCGCACCGGGATGTCGACCGTCTCCGTCGGCTGATGCGCGAGCATCCCGGACGTCGTCACTTCATCGTCACCGACACCGTCTTCTCGATGGACGGTGACGTCGCGCCGGTCGACGAGCTCGCGACCTTGGACGCGACGTTGATCTTGGACGACGCGCACGCAACGGGCGTTCTCGAGGGTGTGCGGAGTGCGCCCGTCGTCGTCGGAACGCTGTCGAAGGCGCTCGGTTCGTCCGGTGGCTATGTCGCGACGACCAACGCCTGCGCAACGCTGCTGCGTAACCGAGCGAGGACGCACGTGTTCGATACCGCACCAGTTCCGGCTTCCATCGGAGCGGCGGCGATGGCCCTCGAGATCGCCGAGCGCGAAGTGTGGCGTGGCGAACGCGTGCGAGAACTCGCACGCCGCCTCGCGGGCGAGTTCGGTCGTCTCGGGTATGAAGCTCGCGAGCCGTCGGCGGCGATCGTGCCGGTGATCGTCGGCGACGCACATGAAGCAGTCGCGCTCTCGGAGCGCTTGCTCGAGCGCGGCGTGCTTTGTCCGGCGATCCGTCCGCCGTCGGTGCCCGAAGGCACGTCGCGCCTTCGCGTGACGGTCATGGCGACGCACACCGACGATCACATCGACGCCGCGCTCGACGCGTTCGCGTCCCGACCGCGCCGGGCTTCGAAGCCGCGCGGGATCGAGGCCGTGTTCGTCACGGGAACGGACACCGGGGTCGGAAAGACCGTCGTCACAGCGGCGATCGCGAAGTCGTTCACCGAAGCCGGCAAACGCGTTGCGATCTTCAAGCCGCTGCAGACGGGGCACGGCGACGACGCCGGCTGGGCCGCGGCGCTCGCGGGATGTCACGGCGAGACGGGTGTCCTTCTGGACGAACCTCTGGCTCCGTCCGTAGCCGCGCGCCGTGCGGACGTGAAGATCGACCTGCAACGCCTCGTCGATCGCTACCGAGAGCTGCGCGCGGCATACGACGTCGTCGTCGTCGAAGGCGCCGGCGGTCTGCTCGTCGGGATCGACGACGACACCGACATGGCCGATCTCGCCGCCATGTTCCGGCTACCGATCGTCGTCGTCGCGCGACCGGCGCTCGGCACCTTGAACCACACAGCCCTCACGGTCGACGCCGCCCGTGCGCGCGGACTCGATGTCCTCGGCGTGGTGATCTCGGACTATCCGGACGAACCCGACATCGCCGAACGCACCAATCCGGCCGAGATCGCGAAGATCGCATCCGTCGTCGGCGTGATCCCGCACGTCGATGCGCTCGACGTCGAGGATGGGATCCGTCCGGATGCGTTCGACGTGACGCGGTACCTCGAACCGCCGCTGCGCGGTTAGTCCAGATCCTCGTCCTCTTCGGGGAGCCCGTGGACGAGGCACCGGTACTGATGCAGGAGTTCGTCGGCAAGCTGCAGCGCGTTCTCCGGCGTCATCTCGAAGGGAACGACGACTTCCGCTTCCGTTCCGGGAAGCCCGCCCGCGATCTCGAGCACGATCGTGCCCGGGAACTCCTCCGAGTCCTCGTGGAAATGCACCACGCGGAAGGCCTCGATCGCGTACGGCGTCTCGGAGACTTCGTGCGGAAGCTTCATCCGGTCATCCCCTTCGTCGGTCACGCTCCCAGCTTAGAGCGCGGAGGGGGAGCCGTCCCACGCGCGAACGGGGCCGGTTCCGTGGGGGAAACCGACCCCGTTGCGAGAAGGACGACGATCAGCCGCGGCTGATCACGAACGGGACGCCGCCGGGATGGTGTCCGTCGGCGCCGATGAAGATCTGGTTCACAGTGAGTGCGACCCCGTCGATCTTTCCGTTGAACACGAGACGGTTCGCGCACCGGGTGCGGAACACGAGGCCGTCGATGTGTCCGTAGTTCGTGAAGCGGTAGTGCACGCCGTTCGCATCTTCGGAGAACAGGACGTGATCTCTACGCTCCGTGCGACGCTCGGCGCCGTAGAGCTGGCCGTCCGTACGAACGCTCCCGGTGAAGATCATCTTGGACGAGGCGTCGTGCGTGACGGCGAGCTCCCACCCGTTCGACGTCTGCCAGACGTACAACCCGGTCGCCGCGCCTGACTGCAGTGTCGATGGACGACCCTGTACGTCGGACGGCCAGGACCCATGCACGCACGTCGATGCGTCCGCTCCGGCCCCCACGAGAAACGACCCGGCGATGGCGACCGCGCCGATCGCGAGTGATGCGACCAACTTCCGCATGCTGCCTCCTTCTTCGTGGACAACGACGGGTGAAGGATGTCCCGCGCAGGTGATGCGTCCGTTGCCGCCGTGTTCGGTTGAGGTAAGGTCCGCGGACGATGCCCCTCGACCTGCGCTGCGAGCGTGCGATCGATCCCATCGGCATCGGCGCTCGAACGCCGCGCCTGTCATGGCGTCTCGACCACGGCACGCAGCGTGCGGCTCGTGTCGTCTTCGAAGACTGGGACTCGGGCTTCGTCGACGGACATCGCCAGCAGGTCGTCTACGCCGGGCCACCCCTCGCGTCACGGACGAAGCACTCGTGGCGCGTCGAGATCCGCACGGATGACGGAGTGGACTCGAGCGACGACGCGACATTCGAGATGGGCCTCCTCGATCCGTCCGACTGGACGGCGCGCATGATCACGGCCCGAGCGCGGACGCCGGTCGTGCGGTTCTCGACATCATTCGAGTTGGACGAACCCGTCGCGAGCGCGCGCCTCTACGTGACGGCGCACGGCGCCGTCGTTGCCTATCTGGGTGCGCGCGAGATCGGCGACGAAGTCCTGGCGCCGGGATGGACGTCGTATCTCCGCCGGCTCGCCGTTCGTACCCACGACGTGACGGCATCGCTCGCGGCGGGATCGAATGAGATCTCGGCCCTCGTTGCGCCCGCGTGGTTCAGCGGCTCGTTCGGTCTCAGCCGCGAGCGTCCGGTCTACGGCGACCACGTCGGTCTGCTCGCGCAGCTCGAGATCACGCTTGCGAGCGGCCGCGCGCTCACGATCTCGACCGACGACTCCTGGAGCGCTTCGTCCACCACGTTCGAGCTCGCCGAGATCTACGACGGCGAAACCGTCGACGGATCGGCGCGGATCGAACGCTGCGACGTCTCGCTCGTCGATCTGGATCTTCGAACGCTCGTCTGGCCGACGGTCCCACCCGTGCGGCGCACGAAGACGATCGCGCCGGTCGAGGCGAAACAGATCGACGGCGTCACGCGATACGACTTCGGGCAGAACCTCGTCGGACGCCTCCGCATCGAGTCGCACGGCGAGCGGGCCAAGATGCGTCACGCCGAGCTCCTCGGCCCCGACGGGCGTCTGTACACCGCGCCGCTCCGCACGGCGAAAGCGACGGACGGCATCGCCGGCGTGCGTGGCTCGTACGAGCCGACGTTCACGTTCCACGGTTTCCGCTACGCCGAGGTCGGCGGCGACGCGTCGAACGTCGAAGCCGTCGTCACGCATTCGGACCTCGAACGCATCGGGTCCTTCGAGTCCTCGGACGAGCTGATCAACCGGCTCCACGACAACGTCGTGTGGGGATGGCGCGGAAATTCCGTTTCCGTTCCGACGGATTGTCCGCAACGCGACGAGCGGCTCGGCTGGACGGGCGACGCGCAGGTCTTCTCGCCGACGGCGTCGTTCCTCTACGACTGCGAGACGTTCTGGGAGAACTGGCTCGCCGATCTCGCGGCCGACCAGCGCCCCGAGGGGGCCGTCCCGCCCGTGATCCCCGACACGCACTTCGAGCTCGGCGTCGGCGCGGCCGGCTGGGCCGACGCCGCGTGTGTCGTCCCGTGGACGACCTACGTGGCCTACGGCGACGAGCACGTGCTCGCGCAGTCGCTTCCGGCGATGCGGCGGTGGATCGACTACGTCTACGAGCGCCTCGACGACGACCTCCGCTGGTCACGCGACTTCCAGTTCGGCGACTGGCTCGATCCGGACGCGCCGACCGCCGAACCGTGGAAGGCGAAGGCGCGATTCGACCTCGTCGCGAGCGCGTACTCCGTGCGGTCGACGGATCTGTTCGTCCGGACCTGTGGTGTGCTCGGTGAAGACGAGCTGGCCGCGCGGTACGGCGAGCGGGCCGCGCAGCTGCGCGAAGCGTGGCAACGGAACTATGCGGACAAGGCGCGGTCGACGCAGACCGGCTGCGCCCTCGCGATCGAGTTCGCGCTCGTCGACGACGTGCGATCGTTCGGCGACGCACTCGCTGCGCGCGTGCGCGAGACGGACACGCACCTGTCGACCGGTTTCCTCGGCACGCCGTTACTGCTGCCGGCGCTCGCGCGGACGAACCACCTCGACGTGGCCTACGCGTTGCTCGAGCAGCGCACGCCGCCGTCGTGGCTCTACCAGGTGCTCGCCGGAGCGACGACGATCTGGGAACGCTGGGACGCGCTTCGTCCGGACGGATCCGTCCCGATGGCCGATCTCGGCGGTGGGACGGGATCGAGCATGGTGTCGTTCAACCACTACGCGTACGGGTGTGTGGCGGAGTTCCTGCACACGACGGTCGCGGGTCTCGCGCCCGACCCTGACGACCCCGGCTATCACCACGTCGTCGTTGCACCGCGTCCCGGCGGCTCGCTCACGAGCGCACGCGCGGAGATCAAGAGCCGCTTCGGACGAACCGCCGTGTCGTGGACGATCTCGAACGGTGAGCTTGCGCTCGACGTCGTCGTTCCGCCGAACGCGTATGCGACCGTGTCGTTACCGGACGCTGCCCCGACCGATGTCGGAACGGGCGAACATCGGTTCACGCAGGCGTGGGCCGTTTGACGAGGACGTACGCGCGCGCGAGCAGCACGCAGGCACCGACGAGTAACAGCCAGCCCATCAACCGCGTCAGGTCCGCGATCTGTTGCGTGTGCGCGGTGAGATGCAACTGCGCGAACACGAGCGGCCAGTCGTGCTGCCCCCCGCCGAGCAGCGGTAGCTGCTGGTGCGGGTCCGTCATGTAGCGCGCGACGTCGGCGCAGTTCGTCGCCGCCCACCCGAGGCACGCGGCGGCTCCCCCTTCATCGCGGACGAAGAAGTACGCGGCGAAGGCGAGGGGTACCAGGATCTGGAAGATCGAGCCGGCCCCGGCGGCGGAGACGGCCCCGAGCGGAGTCGCGAGGATCCGGCCGAACTCGTGGACGCCGAAGTCGACGAACTCGATGATGGGGACGCGGAGGTCGGCCGCCATCCGGACGGCGAAGACGAAGAGAACCGCTGCGACAACGAGGTCTCTACGGCGTGATCGGCCGGTGATCACGTTATAGGTATCGGCTCGCCCGGCCCGATGATGAGCCCACGAGACCGAGGGCGGCGCAGAGTGCGCTCGGCGAGGGGAGCCGCCTCGTCGCGACGCCGGTCGGTTCGACGGGAAGCGGGACGTCCCGCCGGACGCGTATGAGATCGCGCCACCGATCGACGTCGTCCCAGTGCGCGGCGACGAGTGGGTCGTTCCGCAGGTCGTCGATCGACTTCCCGCCGGCGAGCATCGCCGCGGCGCGGCTCATCCCGATACCCGGGATCCCGCCGATCCCGTCGGACGGATCACCGGCGAGCGCGCGAAGGTCGCACCACTGGCTCGCCGTGACACCGTAGTTCGCGACGATGCGCGCTTCGTCCACGATCCCCGTTCGCGGACCGACGACGGTCGTCGTCGGCGACACGAGCTGGTAGTAGTCGCGGTCCGTCGAAAGGATCCGCACGTGACGGCCCGCTGCGAGCGTCGTCAGTGTCGCGATGACGTCGTCGGCTTCACTGTCGGCGACCTCGATGTTCTCCACACCGATCAGATCGAGCGCGGCGCGGATCTCCGGGAGCCAGCCCATGAAGGACAGATCGGCGTTCTCGTAGGAACGGTTCGCTTTGTAGGTCGCATCGACGTCGAGCCGTCCCGACCATGCGTCGGCGCCGTCGAAGCACACGATGCACTCGGCGAAGACGCCGTACGAGCCGAGCGCACGGCGGAGCAGCGTGATGAATCGGAACAGGGGAGTGAGGTCGCGTCCGTCGTCAGCCGTGAAGGGTGCCGGGTTCCCGTGCGCGGCGCGCCACAGCAAGTTGTTGCCGTCGACGCAGAAGAGCGGGGTTCCGAGCTCGGCGAAGAGCCCGCCGTCCTCGCGGATCGTGAGCCCCTCCGGACGTAACGGGACGACGACGCGATCGATGTTCGTATGAGCGCGCGCGCCGCCTCGGGCCATCGGCAGATGCTACGACGAGCGTGTGATACGTACGTGCAGCACGTCGGGCGTGGTGATGTACTCGCCGACCTCGTAGCCCTCGAGCCCGTCGAGGATCCGCTCGCCCGATCCGAGGAGCGCCGGCACGACCGGGATGTGAAGCTCGTCGACGAGACGGGCCTGCAGGTACGCACGAACGGTCTCGGCCCCGCCGCCGAGACGCACGTCCTGCCCGTTCGCCGCGGCGAAGGCCCGGTCGTAGGCCTCCTTGATGCCACCGGTGACGAAGTGGAAGGTGGTCCCCGTCAGCGCGAGGTCGTCGCGTGCGTGATGCGTCAGGACGAACACATCGTGGTGAAAGGGCGGTTCGTCCTCCCACCAGCCGATCCAGGAGTCGTCCGGCCACGGACCGCGCACGGGGCCGAACATGTTGCGGCCCATGATGGTCGCGCCGATGCCCTCGGTTCCGGCGCGGAAGAAGTCGTTGTCGACGCCCGTCGACCCACCCGTCTGGCCGATCATCTGTCGTCCGCCTTCGGTCTCGAAGACCCACTCGTGCAGCTTCATCCCGCCGACGCCCATCGGGTTCTCGAGGCTCTGATCGGGTCCGGCGACGAACCCGTCGATGGACATGCAGTAGTTGTGCACGCGGAGCTTCGGCATTCGTCCTCCTTCTGTCAGCATCGCCGGGTGGCGCTGCGTCGTAATCGGGATTTCGTCCTGCTCCAGTCGGGGCAGCCCTTGTCGAGCATAGGCACGACGTCGACGACGATCGCGTACCCGCTCCTCGTGCTGGCGCTCACCCATTCGCCGATCAAGGCCGGGATCGTCTCGTTCGCACGCGGCGTTTCTCGTTCATCCGAGCGTCTACGTCCTCGTCGCCGGCATGGCACCGTCCATCGTCGTCATCCCGTCGAGCAACGCCGTCGTGCACGGGACGCGCATCAGCGTGACGCCCGATCATGTGCTCGGACGAAGCGAGGCCGCGCGGGCGACGTTGTCACTCGCCGTTGCGCCGCTCGGCCCCCTCGTCGCCGGTGCGGCGCTCGGTGCGTTCTCGGCGCGCGTCGCCGTCGGAGTGTTCGTGGCTTCGTCGCTCGTGCTCGCGGTGTGGGCGACGGTGAGCCGATCGCTCGACCCGGACGGGCTAGCGGCGTTCGGGCGGGAGGATGGGTCGCGCGTCGAGCGGCGATGACACGACGATCGAAGTGGTCGTCGTGCCGAAGTCACCGATCCTGTCGATGAAGTCGCCGAGCGCCGACGTGTCCTCGACGACGACCTTCAGCAAGAAGCAATCGTCGCCCGTGATGTGGTGGGCTTCGAGGATCTCCGGAAAGGCGCCGAGTTTCTCGGCGGCGTTCCGGGCGGCGACGTTCGACGGGAGACGGAGCCGGATGAACGCGGTGAGGTCGAGACCGAGCGCCCGCGGCGACACGCGCGCCGTGTAGCCCTCGATCACGCCTGAGGCTTCGAGTCGCCGCAGCCGTTCGGCGACGGCCGGCGGCGTGAGCGCGACCCGGCGTCCGAGCTCGGCGAGGCTGAGGCGGCCGTCGGCTTGCAGCTCCGCGAGGATCCGATGGGATACCTCGTCCAGGACATCGAAAGCGATCTGCGCCATATGCCTTCTGAATCTATCACACAAGCGCGGCCGGCTTTCGATGTGGTCTTCACTTCGCGCCAATCACCTTCTATCGTTCGGTCATGCTCTCGGTGCACTGTGAGGACTGCGATACCGACGTCCTTCTCGGGATCGAGTCGATCTCCGCTGTTCAGAACGCCGGTGACGAGATCGTCGTCAGGTTCGAATGCACGTGTGGCGCGAGCGGCGTCCGGCGCTTCGGCAAGCGGCGACGTGTGCCGGAGGCGCGTATACGCGACCGAGCGCCGTTCCTGAACCACCGTCCGCGTTCGATGTAGAGGTCTTCAGCCGGCCCCGCTCCGGCCGACTCTCGGGTGCGTAGGTTTCGTTCGAGGGGGCGGGTCCAGATGCAAACACGGCCGAGGCGCGTCCGGCTGTTCGCGCTTGTCGCGCTGGTGGCGATCGTCGTTCCGATCGTCGGCGCGCTCTGGGTCGTCACACGCGCTCGTCACGCCGTCGCCGGCCAGATCCTGACCAGTGAGGCGGCCCTCGCCGCGTCGACCGGACGTTTCCTCGAACACAGCCTCGCCGAAGCGCACACCTTCGCCGCCGAAGTCGCGGCGCGTCCGTCACTTACCGCGGGCGAACTGAGGCAGGATCTCGCATCGACGGATCTCGTCAGAGGTTTCGAGGTTCGCTCCGGCGGCAGGACCGTTCTCCATGTCGGTTCGTCCGACCGTAAGGCAACGATGCCGATCGTCACCGGCAACCTCGTCACGTACGTGTCGCTCATCGAGGCGATCGGCGGACCCGGTGCATTGGACCATGGACGTTCGGGCTCCGGCGCCATCGTCGAGCGAAACCTGCACGTGCTGTATTCGAGCGACCCACGATCGAAGAACTCGCGCCTGCACTCGCCGGCTGTTGTACGCCTCGTCAAGGAATGGCGATCGGGCACCGCGAGCTATCGCTCGGTGACGCTGAAACTCCGGCGCCTCACCGCGTTCGCTCCGCTACCGAACTCGAACCTCGGGATCACGATCGGTATCGACGAATCCGAAGCGCTGGCACCCGCGGATCGCCTCGCGAGCGTGCTGTTCCTCGCGATCCTCGCATTCGTCATCGTTGCGTCCTTCATCACGTATTTCGTCTCGCGCACACTCTGGCGCTCGGAGGAGCGGCTGCGCGAGCAGGCCGAGCACCTCGTCGTCAGTGAGGAGCGGTACCGCGCGACCGTCGAGAGCTTGCCCGACGCCGTTTCGGTATTCGCGGCGGTCCGTGATCCGTCCGGCGAGATCGTGGACTTCCGGTGGACGTTCGCGAATGCCGCGGCGAGCGGGATAACCGGTTTCTCGCCCGAAGAGCTCGTCGACCACACATTGCTCGAAGTGCTTCCCGATCACCGCGACAGCGGGATGTTCGACGCCTACCGCGAACTCGTCGCAACCGGTGTGCCGTACGAGAACGACACGCTCTGGTACGAAGACGTCTGGGGTGACGGGACACGACGCAACCGCGCGTTCGACGTGCGTGCGACCAAGGTCGCCGACGGATTCGTCGTCGTGACGCGGGAAGTGACCGATCTCCGCGAAGCCGCCCAACGTCTTTCGGATCTCGCGGACGAGCAGAAACGGCTCAACGACATCAAGAGCGAGTTCGTCGGTGTCGTCGCCCACGACCTGCGCGCGCCACTCACCGCGATCGGCGGCTTCGCCGATCTGATCGCCGTCAGCGACACGGACGACTCACGCATGTTCGCCGGACGGATCACCGCCGCGGTGCAACGCATGAACGACCTCGTGCATGACGTGCTCGACGTCTCCGCGATCGAAGCTGGGGAGTACCACCTCGTTGCCGAACCCTTCGACGTGGCGGCACTCGTGCGTGAGGCCGCCCACGAGATGAGCAGCGCGGCGCCGCAGGCTCGCCTCGACGTCGAGGTACCCACTGAAGAGATCTGGATGACGGGCGACGCCAATGCCTATCGGCGCGTGCTCGCGAACCTCATCGGGAACGCCATCAAGTACGCGGGCGACGGGTGCGCCGTCGAGGTGCGGCGCGACGGCGATGTGACCATCTCCGTCGTCGATCGCGGGCCGGGCATACCGGCGGAGAGCCTCGAGACCGTGTTCGACCGCTTCACGCGCCTGCCGGGCACGGACAAGAAGGGCACGGGCCTCGGTTTGTACATCTGCCGCCAGCTCGTCGAGCAGCAGGGCGGACGGATCTGGGCGACGAGTGTCGTCGGCGAGGGCTCGGTCTTCGCCTTCACGATCCCGGCGAAGCCGGCGAACGTCTCGGCCGCCTAAGCGAGCTCTTCGAGGGCGCGTTCGTCCGGCTGGAACGGGTTGTTCGGCGTGAGCGCCTGGATGCACACGTGGTCCGCGCCGGCGTCGATGTGCGCCTGCAGCCGAGCCTCGATCTGTTGCGCCGGTCCCCACGCGACCACGGCATCGATGAATGCGTCGTCGCGGGCGTCGATCTGTTCGTTCGTGTAACCGAGCCGCAGCCAGTTGTTGCGGTAGTTCGGCAGGTCGGCGTAGATCCCGAGCGCCCCGATCGCCGTCGCGCGAGCGTCCGCCGGATCGGTCGAAAGGACGACCTTCTGCTCGACGCACAGGAGCTTCTCCGGTCCGAGGATCGCGCGAGCTTCCGCCGTGTGTTCGGGCGTCGTCCAGTAGGGATGCGCTCCGTCCGCGTTCTCAGCGGCGAGCGCGAGCATCTTCGGCCCGAGAGCTGCGAGCACGCGAGGTGCCGGTTCGGACGGACCGACCGCCATGAATGGTGAAGCGTCCATCGCCTGGAGGTAGCGACGCATCGTCGTGAGCGGCTTGTCGTACGAGAGACCGCGCAGACCTTCGACCACCGTGTGGTGACTGACGCCGAGGCCGAGGATGAATCGTCCGTCCGTTTGTTCGGCGATCGTGTTCGACGCTTGCTTCATCACGCCGGGAAGACGGTGATGGATGTTCGCGATGCCCGTCGCGAACAGGATCGACGACGCCTCCGTCGCGAGGAACGCGATGTGCGCGAACGGATCGCGTCCGAAGACTTCGGGGAGCCAGATGGCCGAATACCCGAGCCCCTCCACGCGCTGGACGAAGCTCGCCGCCGCGGACGCGTTCATCCCGTCCGTCGCGCACCACACGCCGCGCGGGCCGATCTTCCGCATCGCGCGATGTTAGCGGGTCTTCACGCCGACGTACGCTGCGAGATGCTTGCCGGTGAGCGTCCCGCGCGCTTTCACGAGTTCGGCCGGCGTCCCGTCGAAGACGATGCGTCCGCCGTCGTGACCGGCGCCCGGACCGAGATCGATGATCCAGTCGGCGTGCGCCATCACCGCGAGGTGATGCTCGATCACGATCACCGACTTGCCCCCTTCGACGAGACGGTCGAGGAGTCCGAGGAGTTGTTCGACGTCGGCGAGATGCAGGCCGACCGTCGGTTCGTCCAGAACGTAGATGCCGCCGCTGGAGCCCATGTGCGTTGCGAGCTTGAGGCGTTGCCGTTCTCCGCCGGAAAGCGTCGTGAGCGGCTGACCGAGGGTGAGGTAGCCGAGTCCGACGTCGACCAGATGCTCGAGGACCGCGTGCGCCGCCGGCGTCTTCGCTTTCCCGCCGCCGAAGAACGCTTCGGCTTCGTCCACCGACATCGAGAGCACCTCGCTGATGTCACGTCCCCCGAGCTTGTACTTCAGCACCGCCGGCTGGAAGCGTTTGCCCTCGCAGTCCTCGCACGTCGTGGCGACGCCGGCCATCATCCCGAGGTCGGTGTAGACGACGCCGATGCCGTTGCACGTCGGGCACGCGCCCTCGGAGTTCGCACTGAAGAGCGCGGGCTTCACGCGGTTCGCCTTCGCGAACGCGGCGCGGATGTGATCGAGCAGGCCGGTGTAGGTCGCGGGATTGCTGCGACGCGATCCGCGGATCGCGGTTTGATCGACGGACACGACCCCGTCGCGTTTCGAGACGGATCCGTCCACGAGCGAGCTCTTTCCGGATCCCGCGACGCCGGTGAGCACGACGAGGACGCCGAGCGGGATGTCGACGTCCACGTCTTTGAGGTTGTGCGTCTTCGCGCCGCGCACTTCGAGCACGCCGGACGCTTCCCGTACGGACGGCTTCAGTACGGAGCGGTCGTCGAGGTGCTTCCCGGTGAGCGTGCCGCTCTTGCGGAGCCCTTGGACCGTGCCTTCGAACACGACTTCACCGCCGGACGAACCGGCTCCCGGACCGAGATCGACGACGTGATCGGCGATCGCGATCGTCTCGGGCTCGTGTTCGACGACGAGCACCGTGTTGCTCTTGTCCCGCAGGCGCGTCAGCAGGTCGTTCATCTGGCCGACGTCGTGCGGGTGCAGTCCGATCGTCGGCTCGTCGAAGACGTACGTCACGTCGGTGAGCGGGGAGCCGAGGTGGCCCACCATCTTCACGCGCTGCGCTTCTCCGCCGGAAAGTGTCCCGGGGGGTCGGTCGAGCGAGAGATATCCGAGGCCGATCTCGACGAACGAATCGAGCGTGCCGCGGAGCGCGTCGAGGAGCGGAGCGACCGATGCGTCCTTGATCCCTCGTACCCAAGCGGCCAGATCGCTGATCTGCATCGCGCACGCCTCCGCGATGTTGACGCCCTTGATCTTCGATGTACGCGCGGGCTCCGCGAGACGCGTGCCGTCGCAGTCCGGGCACGTCGTGAACGTCATCGCCCGGTCGACGAAGGCGCGGATGTGGGGCTGCATCGACTCCCTGTCTCTCGCGAGCATCGATCTCTGCACGCGGACGACGAGGCCCTCGTACGTCATGTTGATGCCGGCGATCTTCATCCGCGTCGGCTCGCGATAAAGGAAGTCGTGCAGCTCTCTCTTCGTGAACTTCCCGATCGGTTTGTCCGGATCGTAGAAACCCGACTCCGTATAGAGCCGGTAATTCCACCCTCCGGTCTTGTAGCCCGGGACGAGCAAGGCGCCTTCGTTGAGGGACTTCTTCTCGTCGAAGAGCTGCGTGAGGTCCATCTCCGTCACGTTGCCCATGCCTTCGCAGCGCGGACACATCCCGCCGAGGCGGTTGAAGGTCGCTTTCACCGTGCGGCGATTGCCGCGCTCGACGGTGATGGCGCCACTGGCCTTCACGGACGGGACGTTGAACGAGAACGCATTCGGCGGACCGATGTGCGGCTTTCCGAGCCGGCTGAACAAGATCCGGAGCATGGCGTTGGCGTCCGTCGCCGTGCCGACCGTCGAGCGCGGGTTCGACCCGATGCGCTCCTGGTCGACGATGATCGCGGTCGTCAATCCCTCCAGCACGTCGACGTCCGGCCGGGCGACCGTCGGCATGAATCCTTGGACGAAGGCGCTGTAGGTCTCGTTGATCAGACGCTGCGACTCCGCGGCGATCGTGTCGAAGACCAGTGACGACTTGCCGGATCCCGAAACGCCGGTGAAGACGGTGAGCTTGCGCTTCGGTAGCTCGACGCTGACGTCCTTCAGGTTGTTCTCCCGCGCGCCGTGCACGCGGATGACGTCGTGCTGCTTCAGCGGATCGCCTTCTTCACGAGGGCGGCGATCTTCTTCTCTTCGGCGGGCGTGAGCTTCATCAGCGCGTAGTCCGTCGGCCACATGTTGCCGTCGTCGACGTTGGCCTTGTCACTGAATCCGAACGTCGAGTACCGCATGCGGAACTTCGCGCCGGGCTTGAAGAAGCAGATCGTCTCACCGTCCTTGGCGTACGCGGGCATCCCGTACCACGTTCTGGGCGTCATGTCGGGCGCGGTCTTCTTGATGAGCGCGTCGAACTTCTTCGCGATCGACCGATCGGGCTCACTCATCTTCGCGATGGCGTCCTTACACGCCTTCGCCTCGGCGGCGAGACCCTTGGCGGCCTTCAGTTCTTGCGCGCGGGCCTTCATCGCGGCGCGTTCTTCTGCGCTGAATGTCTTCGACTTCGTAGCCATCGTGAGTCCTCCTATGCGAGCTGTTGGATGCGGACGAGGTTTCCCGCGGGATCGCGGAAGGCGCAGTCGCGGATGCCGTAGGGCTGGTCGGTCGGCTCTTGGACGACCTCGGCCCCCGTGGCCTGCACCTTGTCGAACGTCGCCGCGAGGTCGTTCGAGGCGAGCATGATCCAGCCGTAGGTTCCCTTCGCCATCATCTCGGCGATCAAGCGTTTCTCGTCCTCGGTGATGCCCGGGTCGACCGCGGGCGGAGCGAGCAGGATCGACGTCTCGGGCTGGTTCGGCGGACCGATCGTGATCCAGCGCATCGTCCCTTTGCCGACGTCGGTGCGCACCTCGAAGCCGAGCGCGTCGCGGTAGAAGGCGAGCGATTCGTCCGGATCTTCGTGCGGAAGAACCGTAGTGTGGATCGTGATGTTCGTCATGAGCCCACGCTACGTGAGGCTTGGAGCCCGTGCTTCTCGATTCCTGACCGGTCTCGTGACCTGCTTGACGACGCATTGGGGAACCCCGGACGTGTCCGCTTCCGCGCTTCGCTTGTAACCACTCGGTGACATCCCGACGAGCTCGCTGAACCGCGAGCTGAATGTCCCGAGGGACGAACAGCCGACGGTGAAGCACACCTCGGTGACGGACAGGTCGCCGCGACGCAGCAGTGCCATCGCGCGTTCGATACGCCTCGTCATCAGGTACGAGTAGGGCGACTCGCCGTAGGCCGCTTTGAACTGCCGGCTGAGATGTCCCGAGGACATATGGACGCTCCGCGCGAGCGCCTCGACGTCGAGCGGCTGCGCGTATTCGCGGTCCATGCGGTCGCGTACGCGCCGCAGCAGCGCGAGCTCGCGCAGCCGTGGGTCGTTCCTGTCGGACATCGCTCTTCCAGGATGCCTCGACCCTCCATCGTGTGCGAGCTGCCATATGCCGTCTGGCGGCAAGGAGGGAACCCCGGACCGCCCGCGACGTATCCGTGGAGAGTGAAGCGCAGCTAGTCGCGCGATGTGAGCACGCAGAACTCGTTACCGTCGGGGTCGGCGAGGACGATCCACGGGACGTCCCCCTGGCCGATGTCGACGCGGCGCGCGCCGAGCGACTCGATCCGTTGCACCTCGGCCCCCTGATCGTCGCCCGCGTATCCCGCGACATCGATGTGCAATCGGTTCTTCGTCCGTTTCGGTACGACGGGCGGACCGAAGGTGATGAACGGTCCGGTCCCCTCGGGTGAACGGATCGCCGTTTCGTCGTCGCGGTCCCAGACGAGCGGCCAGCCGAGGACGCTGCTCCAGAAATGGCCGACCGCCACAGATCCATCGCACGTCAGCGAGCCGAGTCGTCCCGTCCGGTCGACGAAGTTGTTCTCCGGCTCGAGGACGCAGAACTCGTTGCCCTCGGGGTCGGCGAGAACGGAATGTGTTGCGTCCGTACCCTGACCTACGTCGATCTTGCTCGCGCCGAGTTCGATGGCACGCCGAACCGTGTCGCGCTGGTCGTCGACGGACGCGCTCGACAGATCGAAGTGCATCCAGTTCTTCGTCGTCTTCTTCTCCGTCGTCGGGACGAACTCGAGACGCCGGACGGTGCCCTTGCCCGTAGCGCCGGCGAAACCGTCTTCTTCTTCGAGATCCCAACCGAGGAGGTCCGCCCAGAACGACGCAAGCGCGACCGGGTCGGTCGCGTCAACGACCACGGACCAGAATCGAACGGGCACAGCCCGACATTACGCGGGAACGGGCGCCGTTCGCCGTACCTCGATGCGACCGTCGATGACGCGAACGTCGTATGGCGCTTGCGGCGTCGTCGCCGGACCGTGGACGACGGATCCGTCCGCCAGTTCGAACACACTTTGATGCCACGGACATTCGACCGTGCATCGTGCGTCGTCGAACTGTCCTTCATCGAGCGGCCCGCCGGCGTGGCTGCAGCGCGCACCGATCGCGAAGATGCGACTACTCGTTCGGTAGAGCAATACGGACGCGCCCTCGACCTCCACGCGCGCCGGCTTACCCACGGTGAGCTCCGCGTCGGACATGACGGCACTCCAGTCTTCCGGCCCGTGCTCGAAGAACGCGTTGTTCACGCCGACACCGCGCGAGTAGCTGAGGTATCCGCCGAGATATCCGCCGACCGTCATCACGCCCATCCCGGCCAGGGCGAGGAGCTTTCCGGAGCCCCGGCGTCCCCGCGCGCGTGCGCCGAGCGATGCGGCGTACAGAGCGATGCCGATCACGTTCGACGCGGCGTGGACGACACCGACGCGCTGTTCTGAGCCGTACGTGTCCGAGAAGTCCGCTGCGCCGGACGCGGCCGTCGGCAGGGCGGCGAGGATGCCGACGGCGATGAGGACGTCGGCTGCATGCCCTGACTGTTCCCCGCCGATGAGGTCGAGGATCGTCGCGCTCGTGAACGAGCCGATCGGGATGTCGGTGAGCAGCGGGTGGAGCTGATGTCCGAGCCACGTACCGCTGAGCGAGTCCTTCGCCGTCCCCGGCCCGACGATGCTCTTGATCGCGCCGGCGAGCTTCTCGCCGAGAGGGCCGAGCGCGTCCGACGCTCCGAGTTTCTCGACGGCGCGATGGAGTTCGCTCCCGACGACGCTCATGCGGCCCGCTGGAAGAGCACCTTGCGTTTGGACACGGGTCACCTCCGAAGTTGTCTCCGAAGGCATCTCTACCCGCCGTGAGCGGCCCCGAACCAACGCTACGGGCGTCTGGCTTCGATCACCGCGATCCACCCGAAGCGTCGCAGCGTCTTCGGCGCGAGCAGGACGCGGTCGACGGCTTCGAGCGCACGAAGCACCACGTCGAACGAACTTCGGTTCCGTAGCGGTACCGCCGCGAGTGACGCGAGGTGGTACGTCCGAACGCGCGTCGTCTTCAGGTAGCGGCCTATCACGTCGAGGTCCGACATCCGGAGCGGATGTTCGTCGGCGCTGCGCGCGTCCGGTGTACGCCGGCGGTACATGTTCACCAACGGGTTGTGTGCGAGGGGTTCGACGAATACGGCGCCCCCGTGCGGCCTCAGCACGCGGACGATCCCGGCGAGTGCTCTGTCCGCGTCGAGGTGATGCAGAGCGCCGGACGAAACAACGAGGTCGAACGACGCGTTGTCGAACTCGAGATGCTCACCGTTCATCACACGGAACTCGACGCCCGCGGGATCACGGCGCGCTTCCTCGATGACAGCGGGTGAGATGTCGATCCCCGTCACGGGCATGCCGCGCTCGGCGAGTCGCCGAGCGAGCACGCCGTGTCCGCATCCGAGGTCGAGCACCCGGCTGTTGGCCGGATAGCGCGCGACGGCTTCGTCCAGCGCGGCCGTGCTCGCGCGCGTCACCGAATAGAAGCGGCGCGCCTGCGATCGGCGTCCTTCCACATCGCGCTTGTCGTGGAAGTCGCGCTCGCGCTCGTAGCGGGCGGGGTCGCCGATCTCGTGCGTCATCGCCCCGCTAGTATCCGCGCACCAGCTCGGTGACGACGACCTCTGGTCATGCCATCACGTGCCCGCCCGGATCGGACGACACCGAAGATCACGAACGACAGTCCGAACGTTGCCACCAGTGACGAGCAGCGCGGTGCCGATGAACTCGGCAAGCGCGCGACGACTCAGCAGCACGAACAGGATGCGTCCGGTGAAGCGTCCTTCTTGAGCATCGTGTCGGCGTCGGCGAGCACGGTGTAGAACTCCCACGACGCGCCGTCGGGGTCGGACGTCCACACCTTGTCCTGCTTCGCGTAGCAGCATTCGACGCCGTCTTCGCGGGACGTCTCGAGTCCTTCCTGTGAGAACCGACGCTGCGCGTCGACGACGTCGTCGGTGGACGAAACTTCGACGCCGAGGTGATTGAGCCGCGTGCCGGCGCCCTTGTTCTCGATCAGCACGAGCTTCAGCGGCGGCTCGGCGATGGCGAAATTCGCGTACCCGTCCCGGCGCTTGGCCGGCTCGGCGCCGAACATCTTCGAGTAGAAGGCGACGGCTTCGTCGATGTCCGACACGTTCAAAGCGAGCTGCACACGGCTCATACCTGCCTCCTCGGCATATCGATGGACGTCGATACCTTGCCAGACGTATCGATGTCTGTCAATATGTTGCCATGACGAAGAAGACGATCCAGGGCTGCTGCTCCGTCCTCGTGGCGCCCGTCGAGGAACGCGATGCCGAGGGCCTTTGTCTCGCGTTCAAAGCGCTGTCCGATCCGGCGCGGCTGCGCGTGCTGAGCCTCATCGCGTCGCAGCCGACAGGCGAGGTCTGCGCGTGCGATCTCGTCGCGCCGATCGGCAAGAGCCAGCCGACGGTCAGCCATCACCTCAAAGTGCTGTTCGAAGCGGGTCTCGTGACGAAGGAGAAGCGCGGCTCCTGGATCTGGTACCGCGCGGTTCCCGAACGTCTCGCGGAACTCCGCACGGCGCTCGATCCCTCGCCGGCGTTCGCCGCCGTCTAACCCCGGACGAGCTCGGCCAGGTGGCCGAGCGAGTTCTCGAGGTGGTCGACGCCGAACGGTGGGAAGCCGATGCGCTCGCGGACGTCGTCGTCAACGGCCGACCAGTCGTACGTCAGCGTGACTTTCGTTCGAGATGTCCCGGTCGGCGCCAGGTCGTAGCGCCACACCCAACCGCCGAAGCCGAGGCCTCCGCCGTCGGTGTCGTATCCCGGCTTCCATGCGATCGCGTGCGGACGCTCGAAGACGATGATCTCGTTGACCATCTGGTAGTTCCCGTCCGGATGGTTCGGGTGATACATCGACATCCGGAAGTGTTGCCCGGCGCGCGTCAGCGGCGTGGCGTCGATCGGTTCGCAGACCCAGCCCGTTCCATCGATCGACGCATGCTTCGTCGGGTCCGCGAGCACGGCGAAGATCGCGTCCGCCGATGCATCGATGGTGGTTGCCGCGATCAGTTGGTCGTCGACGACGCGTCCTTTCTGACCTTCCGGTATTCGTGAACGGTCAAGTAAACGACAAACGGGTCGAAGACCGTCAAACCGACCAAGCCGATACTCGGTCCGACCTACGTCTCCGTTCGCACGCGCTCGTCTAACATGAGCGACCAGAGTCGGATCCACTCATGCGGAAGGGGAGTCCTGTGAGTGACACACCGGTCAACGGCACGGTCGCGCCCGGATACGAGGACGTCGTCCGCGTGTTCACGCGCAGCTTCGAGCACGGCGAAGTCGGAGCGGGCGTCTGCGCGTACGCCGACGGCCGCAAGGTCGTCGACCTGTGGGGCGGCTGGGCGGACGAGGCGAAGACCCGTCCATGGGAGCGCGACACGATCGCGTGCACGTATTCGGCGGTGAAAGGTATGACCGCGACGTGTGCTCATAGGCTCATCGAACGCGGTCTACTCGAGTTGGACGAACCCGTCGCGACGTACTGGCCCGAGTTCGCCCAGGCGGGCAAGGAGAAGATCACGGTGCGGATGGTTCTCAGTCACCAATCCGGACTCCCGTGGGCGAACGCGCCCTTCCCGATCGAGAAGCGTTTCGACTGGGACACGATGACCGATGCGCTCGCGCGGTCGACGCCCATGTGGGAGCCGGGAACGAAGGCCGCGTACCACGGCGGATCGTTCGGGTTCCTGGTCGGTGAGATGTTGCGCCGTATCGACGGACGTTCGCTCACGCAGTACTTCAAGGATGAGATCGCCGGTCCCGTCGCGGCCGACTATCTGATCGCCGTCGGGGACGAGGAGGCTCGTTGCGCGGAGATGGTCGGTTCGAAAGACGATGCCGGCCCCGCGAACACGCCGCAGTGGCACGCTGCCGGCGACGGCGCTGCAACGGCATTCGGGACGGCGGAGGGTCTCGCCCGCGTCTATGCCGCGCTCGCACGCGGCGGCGAGCTGGACGGTGTGCGCGTGCTCCGTCCCGAGACGATCGATGCTGCCGTGCAGGAGCAAGTGCCATCGGCGGGCGTGAACAACTACGAGGAGATGGGTCCGGTCGGCCTCGGCTACCAGTTGCTGTGGAAGATGTTCCCGGCGGTCGAGTACACGGGGATGTTCGGACACACGGGCATGGGCGGCTCCGTCGGGCTCGCCGATCCGTTCAACAAGGTCGGCTTCGGCTGGGTGATGAACAAGCTGCACGTCGGCGCCGTGTATCACGTGCAGGCAGCCGTCTACCGTGCACTCGCCGCGTTGCGCGACGGTTAAGGATCGAGGACGGAGCTCCGCCTACACGCGTTGCACGAGGACGGCTAGATCGCGCTCCGCGAACATCCGATGCCACCACTCCTCGTTCAGGACGATCAGCAGGCACTCGCGGACCGGGAACGTCGCGCCTTCGTCCGGCCACCCGGGACCGACGAGCGGCTCCGTCCGGCTGTCGAGCTGCTCGGCGGTCAGGCCATCGAGTACGCGTCGCATCGCCGACATCGCGTCGTGGCGCAATGCGAGGGCTTCGGCAAGCGACGGACGCGCATCACGGTCGTGCGGCACGCCCGGCCTGGGGGTCATCGTGTCCCACGGCAGCGACAGGGGGTGCCACGGGCTCGGATCGCCGATGATGCAGCGGACGACCCACGACTCGGTCGCGAACGCGAGGTGTCGCAGGGTCTGGATGAACGACCATTCGCCGTCGACGGACTCGTGCAGCATCTCCTCCGGCAGCTCGCGCGCCCGCGTGACGGTCGACTCCCAGAGCTGCTCGTTGATGTCCCAGGCTTCCCGGAACCCGTCGGGCGAGGACGGACGGAACTTCGGGCGCTCCGGGTGCCGGCGATCGAGCTCGGCCTCGACCAACGGTGCGACGTCGACGCCGTTGATCACGAGGTTCTGGATCTCACCGTCGATCGTGCTGTCCCAGATCTCGACGCCACGCATCACGACGTTCTGCAATGCGCACGCCCGGAACGACGCGCCCTTGAACGTCACCGCGGTGAACCGGGCGCCGCTCATGTCGGCGCGTTCGAAGTCCTTGCTCTCCATGCCCGTCATAGTAAGAGGGCGCCGCCGACGACCGAACCTCGTATCGTGTTGCGTCGTGCAACCATCAGACGCACGGCGCGCCGTCGCTGCGGCGATCTCGACCGCTTCGATGCTCGGCCTGGCCGTCGACGATGCGGTCGTTCTGAACGATTCGAACCGGCTCGTCATCCGACTGCTGCCATGCGACATCGTCGCGCGCGTCGCGCCCATCGAATATCAGCCGTCCGGTGCGTACTCGCTGTGGGCGGACTATCGGGCGCGCGCAGAGATCGAGCTCGAAGTCGTACACCGCGTCGCTCTGATCGGCGGTCCGGTTGCGGTTCCCGATCCTCGAGTGCAGCCGCGTGTCCACTTGCACGACGACTTCGTGATCGATATGTGGACCTATTACGAACCGGTCCCGTCCGAGGTTCCTTCGAACGACTACGCGCGCGCGCTTGCCCGGTTGCATGCTTCCATGCGCGAGATCGATGTTCGCACGCCGCACTTCACGGATCGGATCGCAGATAGTCAGCGCTGGGTGGTCGGCCGCGATGTCACACCCGAGCTCGATGAAGCGGACCGCACGCTGCTCATCGATACGTTCGAGGACCTGAGAAGGTCGACGATCGATCGCGGTGCGTCCGAGCAGTTACTGCACGGCGAGCCGCACCAGTGGAACGTCCTCAACACGATGGACGGCCCGCTCTTCATCGACTTCGAGAACTGCGTCCGCGGGCCGGTCGAGTATGACCTCGCGTGGGCGCCGCACGAGGTCGCGGAGCGCTACCCGGATACCGACCGAGAACTGCTCAGTGAGTGCCGTGGTCTCATGCTGGCGATCGTTGCCGCGCACTTCTGGCGTCCGGACTCGGACCATCCGAACAGTAGGCAAGGGCGCTTCGAGTTCCTGGAGGGTGTGCGGGCCGGGCCGCCGTGGCCGGCGATCGACGCGCTCTAGATGCCGCGATGGGGGCGGAGCTTGAAGATCAGGATGCCGAGGTACTTGTTCATCCACGCTTGTTTGTGCGGATAGCGGCGCCGCGCGTCGTCGGATAACTGAGGCTCGAGCGCCGTCTCGATCCACAGCCCCGCCGCACTGAACGCGTTGATCAGGTCGGACATCGTGTACGGCCGCTTGGTGATGGAGATCTTGTCGTTCCAGCCGGTCGCGCGACGAAACGGCGCGGTCGAGAAATATTCTTCCCCTAAGGACGTTCCATTCTGTTCGGCCCGTTCGAGGGCGTACCGGACCGGTTGCGTCCTCGTCAGCAGGACGAATCCGTCGTCGGCCAGCATCGCGCGCGCAGCCAGCAAGGTGCGGACCGGATCTTTCGCGTAACCGAACGACTGGAGGAACAGGATCCGGTCGAAGGTGCGGCCGGCAAGCTCCGGCACCGAATCGAGCTCAGAGAGATCGCCTTGTATGAACTCGATATCCGGCGAGCGGGCATCCAGGAAGTTGCCGCTCACATCAAGGCCGACGCAGGCGGTCGCGCCCTCTGCGACGAGCTCGGCGAGCTTGCCACCGTTGCCGCAACCGACATCGAGCACCGAACGGCCGGCAACGTCACCGATGAGCTGCCGCTGCGCAGGCCACTCGACAAGCCGGTCCAGAGAGTCCTGCTTGCTCCGGGCTCGCTCGTAATCCGAAGCGAGATCTCGCCACGCCTCGCTCGGGTCGTCCCGCTTCATCACGGGCGATCGTAGACCTCGAGAAGGACGCGCATATGCCCGCGCGGACCGCCGGATCCGGCGGCGCCCTCCGGTGGGCCGTCGTGTACGTATCTTGAGCCAAAGGGCTTGCGCATCGTGGCCTCGCTGGTCGATCGAAGCGTGAGCCCGCACGGTCGGCGAGATGGAGGGAAGCGATGGAGCCGCCACGGCCCGGGCCCGTTCAGTACGTGACGCTCGACGGCAGCCAGATCGCGTATCAAGTCACGGGTGATGGACCCCTCGACTTCGTGTACATGCTTGGCATCGGCACGAACTTCGAGCGCTGGTGGGACTGGCCGCCGTTCGCCGAGATGCTTTGGCGGTTCGCGTCCTTCGGAAGACTCATTCTTTTCGACCGGCGCGGAAGCGGCATCTCCGATCCTTTACCCGAGGGCCGACTTCCGACCTGGGAAAGCTACGGCGACGACCTCGCGGCCGTACTGGATTCGGCCGGTTCGACGAGCGCCGTGATCATGGCGTGCTTCGACTCCGGTCCGATCGCGGCGACATTCGCGGCGACGAACCCTGATCGCGTACGACGTTTGATCTTCTGGAACTCGTATGCGCGCGCGCAACAGGCGGAGGACTATCCGATCGGTCAACCGCCGTCCGCGTACGCGGCGATCGGCGCGATCTTGGAGCAGAGCTGGGGCACCGAAGATCTGACGAGATATCTCGTTGGGGATGCGGCGACCGATGAACTCGTCGAGTGGCATGCAAAGCTATCTCGTGGCGCTTGCACACCTGCGTCTTACGCCCGGCAGAACATCGAGATGTCCGTCGCGGATGCGCGGCATGCGCTTCCGCTGATCGAGGCTCCCACCCTCGTTCTTCACGCGGAAGACTACGAGGTCGTTCCGTCGGCGCTCGGGCGTTACATCGCCGAGCACGTGCCGAACGCGCGGTACGTCGGTCTTCCCGGATGGAGCCTCGATATCTTCGAGCGTGACGATGAAGACGAGATCCTCGACCTTGTCGAGGAGTTCGCAACCGGTTCGGCTCCTGCGTCGCGCGCGGACCGGGTTCTCGCCAGCGTGCTTTTCACCGACATCGTCGGTTCGACCGAGAAGGCGGCGACGATCGGTGACGCTCGTTGGAAAGCCGTCCTCGATGTCCACGATCGAACGGCGCGATCGGTGGTCTCGTCATGGCGAGGTGAGCTGATCAAGACTACCGGCGACGGTCTGCTGGCAACGTTTGACGGGCCCGGACGAGCGATCCGATCTGCCCTCGATCTCAACCGCCGCCTGGCCGTCGCCGGTGTGCAGATACGCGCCGGCGTTCATTTCGGTGAGATCGAGAAGCGACGCGACGGAGATGTTGGTGGCATCGCGGTGCATCTCGCGGCTCGAGCGATGGCGAAGGCGGAAGCGGGCGAAGTGATCTGCACCCGCACCGTCAAGGAGTTGTCACTTGGTTCGGGCCTCGAGTTCGATCATCGTGGCCTTCACCGCCTCAAAGGAGTTCCCGAGGAGTGGGAACTCTTCGCCGTGCAAGTGTGACGCGCCCGAGACTTCTTCATCACCTCACCGTCAGTCGTGCGCCGACGCCCTCGGCGGTTCGCCGGGGAGCTGGGCCGCTCGCCACAACGCCGAGAGCCCGTCGGTCGTACCCGGCCAGTGCTGTGCGACCGAACCCGCCCCGGCACGCTTCACGACGCCACGGAGTACGAGTGCGACGATGATCGCGTCATCGGCGTACCCGATGACCGGGATGAAGTCGGGGATCAGATCTATCGGCAGTGCGAGGTAGCCGAAGAGCAGCCATAAACGAACGCGGACGCCGCGCTCCATCGTCCGGTCGGAGGAGAGACGCTTCAGCAACCGCAGTACGTCGGGGAGCAGTCGCAGGGTTTCGCGCAGCCTGCCGCTCTCAGGCTTCGTGACCCACAGTGCGGTGATCAGTGCGACCCAAACGAGGCCGATCCCTACAGCGATCCCGATGAGTGTCTTCCAGATCATGTGCGGTGAGGGCAGCGTTGTCGTTTCCTACCGGCGAAAACATGACGTTTTTCGCAAACGAGTGCGCCTTGGTGGACGTATTTTGAACCACGACGTCGGATCAGCGGTGACGAGACTCGTACGAGCTCTACTTGATCGGGATCCCAGTATCGACCAACCACTGGCGAAGTAGCTCTCGCCGCCAAACGGTAAATCGCAGCGTTCCTTCATTCGTGTCGATGCGGAGATCCGGACCGATGACGATCCCGCCGACGATTGCTGTCTTGATCTGATCGAGCGGGATGCTTAGGGGCGGGAAGAAGGGCGTCCAAGTGAGTGGTTGCCATTCGAGCCGATCCGGTAGCAGTGACAGCCAGCCGAGAGCACGGATCAGCTGGATAGGTCGGCTCCGCCACAGCGTGGCCGCGATCGCACCTTGTGGGCGTCTCAGTGGCATCGCGTCATCCTGCGCACTGCGTAGCGGGGGACACGTCGTCGAGCGCGAGTAAGCCTTCGACATACATTCCGCAGGCGCGGAGTCGGCGAACCTCCGCGAGATCTGCCGGAGCCGGCGGCATCTCATCGACAAGGAACGCGAGAGGGCCCAGCGCGAGAGGGCGCCACTCGGAGTTCGCCATTGCCGCGATAAGTCTTTTCTTGCGCTTCATGGTGTGATACCTCCGGTATTGGAATACTCAAAGTATCCAACTACTGTCGGTATGTCAAGGGTAGACTGCGGCATGCCCCAACGGCTGACGAGAGCGGAGAGACGTGACCTAACCCGCGCAGCGATCGTCTCTTCTGCCGAAAAGCTCTTCGCCGAGCACGGCTTTTGGGGTGTGTCCCTCGACGAGATCGCGGACGATGCCGGTCTCACGAAGGGCGCCGTCTATTCGAATTTCCAGAGCAAGGAGGATCTCCTCCTGGCAGTGAGTGCGAAGCAGGCGTTCCGCATCGACGAAGACGACTTTCCAAGCTCTGATCTTCCGTTTCGGGAGCAGTTACGCGGGCTGGGTCGACTCATCGCGCGCGCATCTTCGGGTGAGGAAGTCCGTCGCGTTGCGCCGCGAGAGCTTGAACTTGCAACGCTCGCGCTCCAAAGCGATCGCTTCCGCGAGATCCTTGTCGATGCGGCCAAGTCACAATCGCGATCCCTCGGCAAGCTCATACAGGACCGGGCGAAATCACAGGGAGTCGAGCTGGACCTCAGCGCCGACGAGATCGGTACGTTGCTGACAGCCGTTCGCCTCGGGCTGACGCGCATGAGCCTTCTTGCGCCACGCGAGATTCCTCAGAAGTTTTTCGAAGACGCCTTCGAGCGGATAGTCCTTGGGGCGTCCAACACCACCTAGCAGCTAGCGCGACTTCGATGCCGCCGTCAGGGTGTGGGCCGAGTGAACGCAATTGGAGGCCTGTCACCTACAAACGAAAACGCCGCTCAGGCTTTGAGTAACAAGTGCCCCATGCCGGTCGACCACGTCCTGAGCAGCGTCTGCTACGCGGAACAGAAAGTCTTCCCACGTCACGGATGACGCGAGGTGCGCCTCGAGCGAGTAACGCATCGATTGCACCGTGTTCACAACTGGACCCGGATCCGGCACGACAAACTTCGAACGTTCCTCGAAGAAACGAACATCAGTGAACGCTTCAGCAAGAAGCTCACCGCCGTTCTCTGAACTGAATCGCGCGTCCTGGACGGGCAACTCTTTGAGACCGCAAGCCATGAGAAGGTCCATGAATTCCCGTTCACTCGTCACTGAGTTGGTGGAGACGAGGAGCGTGCCATCGTCGCGCAAGACACGACGCAGCTCACGAACACCCGCTGGGATGTCTTCGACGTGATAGAGCATGTGCATCGCCATCACAGCATCGAACGCACCCTCGGCGAAGGGGAGGGCCGCCACGTCTACGCAGACCGGTACGGCCATCTCGATGTGCGTCACGCGCTCGAAGCTGATGTCCGCCGCGACGTAAAGGGCGGCGGGTCGAGACGCTCGCGGACATGTGCCACGTACGCTCCCGGACCGCAACCCGCATCGAGGACGGCGCGGGTATTCGACCAGTCCACGGGATCAAGTCGCGAGAACCCGGGATCATCGTCGACACGGAAGTCGCACATGACAGGGCCGGTGACCGTCTCCCACGTCTTGTGGAACTCGCGGTTCGCGAAGTCGTCACCACGCGTCATGTGCTCACCTCGTTGACCCGACGGTTGAATGTCGCATCTAGGGTCTCAAGCGACCGGACATCACGAATCGCCTCGACAGGCAACGTCCGGCCATTACGCAAGCAGTGGGCCTAATTGGACCGCTTCTAAACCCGAAGTTCTGCGCTGCCCTCCGACGTCTCACCGATCGAGAGTGAGCCGAGGGGTCAACCGATCCCGGGGCCGCACGCCGGCAGTGGCCGCGGCTTCAGCCTTTGGGTCGCCGGCGTCCGACGAGAGGGAGAAAACGACCCGTTGTTTGCGCATATCTGTTGAACTCCGGGTGCGTTCTGAGAAGGTAGGGATCCTCGATCAATCGCGTTTGAACCTGGACGGCAACCAACCAGAAGGCTAGTGCCACGGCTGTGAGCAGATTCGGCACCATCAAAGCGATGGCGATCGCGAGTGAAACCATCGCCGTGTAGATGGGATGCCTCACTTTGCCGAACGGGCCCTGGGTAACGAGCGGGGTGTGCTCACTTACATCGACGCCGACGCGCCACGAAGCTCCCATCGCTCTGCGCGACGCGAGGATCAAAGCGAGTGCGACACTTGCCAGAAGAATCCCGCAAGCGTGAATGGTAGGGCTATCGATCGACCTGGCTCGTGACGTCGGCACGCTGAGGTCGAGGGTCGGTCCGGCGACGATCAGAACGTTGCCCGCGAGGAAGAGCAGCTGAGCGATTCTCCCTGCTACACCTGGCGTGCTTCGGAGCGAGGAGGTGCCCGTGCGCTTGCGAGCTACAAACAAAGGTACGATGAGAGCGAAAGCAAGGTAAAGGCCAGAGAAACACAGCGCAACGACTCCCATCGAGCCTCGCTCCACACCGCTGATCCGGTGCACGACTCTCTCGCAGCAGTGGGCCCTAGTGGACGTATCTTGAAACAAGAATTCTGGAACGGTGTGCGCAGACTCGTCCACTCTCTCGTCGATGATCGTTTGGAGAGACTTATCTCGTGATCGATGCAAGGCTCCACAACGTCTCGGACACCGCCATCGTCACTGCCGTAGCGCGAGCGCGAGAGACCGAAGAGCCCGATCCAGTTTTTCGTGATCCTTTCGCGGTAAAGCTGGCGGGCGATCATTTCGAGGCGTACAGAGCGAAGCTTCGATACCGCGCGTTCTTTTCGGGAATCATCGCTCGGACGGCCACCTTCGATGAATTCATCGCTCGCTCGGTAGCAGACGATGGTGTCCGTTGCGTTGTGAACCTCGGCGCCGGACTCGACGCTCGCCCTTATCGGTTGACGATTCCCGCCGGGCTGCGCTGGGTTGAGGCCGACCAGCCGAGCGTGATCGAGTACAAGACGATGGTGCTCGAACAAGCACAGCCGAGGTGCGTGCTCGAACGCTTTGGCGTCGATCTGTCGGTGGCGTCCGCTCGCTGCGAGCTTCTCGATCGCGCCGGTCATGATCCGCCGACGCTGGTCGTGACGGAAGGCGTCGTGCCGTACCTCGAGGAACCCGTCGTCGAGGCGTTGGCACGCGAGCTTCACGAGCGCCCGAGCTATCGTTGGTGGGCGGTCGACCTCCTCGGAGCGTCCCTCCGTAGAGTTGCGAACGCGCTCGGACGCCGTCAGCTTGGTGCATCCGGCGCCTCGTTTCGTTTCGCTCCACCGAACGGGGCGGAGTTCTTCAGGCAGCTCGGCTGGGACCCCGTGGACGTTCGAACGTCGTGGTCGATGCAACGGCGAATCAGGCGGGAACCGGGGCTCTTGCGGGCCCTGGGGATCCTTGGAACCCAGCGTGTGAAAGACGCCGTCGGAAAGACCGGGGTATTCGTGTTGCTGCGACGCAGCGAGACCCGCGGCATCGCCAGGGCTTGATCGTCCACGACTAAGGCACGACGCTTTCGCAAGCCAGTGGGCCCTAGCGGACGTACTTGAACCGCGAAATCCGCGACGCGATCCGGAGGCGCTCCGGGCTATCGCCTCTCGAATCTCTCTAAGCGTTCAACGCAGTCGGCCTTCCGCTTGGCCGCGTACTCGTCGTCGTAGCTGGCAGTGAAGAAGTGATGCACCGTTGCGCGCGAGAGGACATAGCGCTTCCCGGCCGCCGTCATTGCTGCACTCGCGAGTCCGAACGTGTCGAAGAAGCCAGCGTGCTGGGTGTCCGCGCTCACGCGGGCGGCCGTACTGAAGCCGACGTGCTCGGCGACGCGACGGAAGAGCGGCGAATTCGGGCAGAGCGTGGCTCCCGGATGGCAACGTCGTTGGATCGTTCCGTCGAACCCTTTCGTCTCGTCCAGTCGCGCGCTCGCTCGTCCGACCTTCAGTGCGATGTCACTGCCCGCACCGATGTCGAGGCTCGCTCCTTCACCACGGTTCTCTTCAGCCCACCGGAAACGTGCCTGGACGGCCCAGACGTCGTCATCAGCAGCGACCTCCGCTGTCATCGTCGTCACCGTCCCCTGCTCTTCGAAATCGATGTCGGTGTCGACGAAGAGGAACTGTTCTGCGTCCTCGTGCGTGAGCACGAAGTCCCGAAGGACGTCGCCGTGGGTATTCAGCTTTGACTCCGCGAGCGGCCAGCGGGAAAGGGAGAACGTCGCCCCGAGAGAGTCGCACGCGTCCTTGAGGGCCGCCAGATCCTCATCCGAGGAATGGTTGTCGACGACCGAGACGGTCAGGTCGATGCCCTCGTCGCCGTCGTGAGACCAGAGCAGTGATCGCAGGGCGAGCTGCGAGAACAACGACGTGTTGTGATTGACGATGATCGCTCGGACGAGCACCGCGCCTCCCTACCAGTGGGCCCTGGTGGACGTATTTTGAACCACGACTTCCGGTCCGCGGTTTCCTCTCTCCTCGATGGTCTCACCGAGCACGTAGCTCCGAAGAGACAGCCTCCATCGTCAGATTCGGCGCATCCCCGGGGTTATCCGGACGGAGCGGACCGCGCTTCGCGAGGCGGTTAGCAGCCGTCCGGGAATCCGCCTCGGTGCGTGATCATGGGGTGGTGCGGCAGCGCCGCGCGCGGATTGGCGAGCGTCGCCTCCGTCTGCTTGATGTAACGCTTGTCCCAGCGCCAACCGCCCTCCGGCGGACGGAGCCCGTCGACGAACTTCGGGTGGGCGACGATCGCCTGGAGCGCATCTCGCAGTCCTTTGTGGAAGCGCTTCTCGATCTTCGCCATCATGTGCGGATACTCGTCCCGGAGTTGTTTGCCTTTCGTCGTTAGCCTCACCGTCTTGAGCTTGTCCGTTCCGACGCTGAGATAGCCCTTCTTCGCCAGGAACTTCGCGACCGTCAGCTGGCCCTCTTTGGCAATGCCCGCACGAAGTGGAAGATCCTTCTGTGCTGTCCCGTCATCGTCGACGACGCGGAGAAGGTTCGCGACCGCCACGAGGGATACGTTCGACTTCGCTTCGAACGCGAGCGTCACGTCGAGTAAGACGCGCGACAGCAAGGCCGAGATCCCGAGCTTCGCGATCGGGGTGCGTGGCGGCGCCTCAGCCTGCAGAACGATAGAGGCGCGCATGCCGTCCTGGTATGCACAGACGGGCATGTAGTCAGGGACGTCATCGCGGACGTTTGCGCGGAGGGACTTCGTCAGCGCATCGATCCTCGTCTTACCGAAGCGCTTCGTCCATCGCCTGTCGATATCCGGTCCAACCGTGGCCCAGCCTCTCGCCGCCTGCGTGCCGTTCGGCGTCAGCTTGACCGTCTTCGCCTTGTGATCGACGGTGACGCAGAGCCACCACTCAAGGTGGTGCAAACGAGACTTGATGGTACTGGCGGAATCGCACGCGAGCGCCTGCACGTCGAGGACTGGCGTGCCACCCTCGCTGATGTGGCGGACGTAGTTCGTCCACATCACCTGGGAGCCGAACCAGATGCCACCTGTCTTCATCGCCTGACGTCCGCCCACCGTCGTGCCGTGATGGATGCGTTGCTCAGCGAGGTTGTCGAACTCGATCGTGTATGCCACGAGCGCCTGCGACAGCAGCGTCGAGAGTGGCACGGCCCCCACGACTCTCTGATCGTGCGTCACCAGACGAATGGCACTAGTCGCTTCCGTCCAGCGGAGAAGGACTGGTACGGCTTACCGACTGCTGCCGTAAGAGCGGCCTCCTCAACTCGGATCCGGTTGACCGTACCGATCAGAGGGAGAACCAGGAGCGCCCCGAAGCTCACCCAGTTCCCCATGGCCAAACCGAACGCAGCGAGCGCGAGCGTGCTCCCCGCATAGCTCGGATGACGGAGGAGGCGATACGGACCGGAAGCGATGATTTCCTGGCCGGGACTCGTCATGACGTTGAAGGTGAAGTATCGGCCTAGTGTCGCGAAGGCCCAGAAGCGCAGTCCGATCCCGCACCACACAAGGGCGATAGCAATCCAGAAGACGACCGCAGGGTTGGAGCGAATGCTCGCATTCGGAAGGAACACGATGGCCAACACGGCGATCACCAACGCGACGCGCCAGAGTCGGCCGAGCAAGCGTCCACTGCCCGAGTCCGCGTCCGAAGCCTCGAGCCGTTTGGTCCCGCTCTGGCGCGATTCGACCATGAACCAAAGTGCTGCGGTCAGACAGAGGACGATCACAGCAACGATGTCGTCGTTCAGGTACGGGGTGATGCGGGAAAGAGCGACTGACAAGCGGCCCCCGGGTCCTCGCTAGCGCCTCCGACCGTAGTTTAGTGCGCTCGTAGCCGAACCTCTTCGAAGTGGGAACGAGTACACCCCGTCTCCGAGGTCCAAATCTCGCATCTAGCGTGTCGAGCGAGCGGAGACCGAAAATGGCTTTGACAAGCCAAGACTCGGCGACTTTCGCAAGCCAGTGGGCCCTACTGGATTTGAACCAGTGACCCCTGCCGTGTCGAGGCAGTGCTCTCCCGCTGAGCTAAGGGCCCGTAGCCGGCAAGTCTACCGGCCCCCGGACGGCCCGGCGCCCGTTCTGGGGAAGGCGTCGCTACGCCGAGCGACGCGTGGATACCCCAGAAACGATTACCGTGTCGTCCGATGCCCGACATCTACGAACGCAGCTGGCCCGTCGCGGGCGCCAAGGGCGCCGTTGCGATCGTCCACGGTCTCGGTGAGCATTCCGGACGCTACGACTACGTCGCGCAAGCCCTGAACACAGCGGGCTACTCCGCATACGCGATGGACGTCCGCGGTCACGGTCGGTCCGTCGGTTTCCCGCACGACATGGGCGACGATCTCAACCAGGTCGTCACGGACGTCGTCGAGTTCTGTGTCGGCGTGCGCGAGTCGTTCGAAAAAACGTTCCTGCTCGCGCATTCCATGGGGACGCTGCTCTCCATGCCCGCGGTGCCGCGCGTACCGGAGGGCACTCTCTCGGGTCTGATCCTTTCCGGAACGGCGACGGAACCCGGCCCGGCCGGCGGTGACCTCTTCGAGAAGGGCGCCGTCCCGCTCGATGCGCTCTCGCGCGATCCCGCGGTGCAGGAAGCCTACGAGTCCGACCCGCTCGTGTGGAAGGAGGTCCCGAGCCACATCTTCGATCACTTGATCGAGCTCGGGGGACTCGTCCAGCAAGCGATCCCGCTCATCGACATCCCCGTCCTGCTCATCCACGGGAGGGACGACCCACTCACGAACATCGCGGGCGCCAGCGGCGTATACGCGGAACTCGTCATCTCGGACAAGACGCTGCTCGGCTACGACGGGCTACGTCACGAGATCTTGAACGAACCGGAACGCGACACGGTCATCGCCGACGTCGTGTCCTGGCTCGACAAGCACTAGCAAACAGCGCGCGAGCGGTAGATCGTCGTCACGCCGCCGTCGTTCTCCGTCTTCCATGCCTGCAGTCCGCCGCCACCGCCGCCCGGCGGACACTCTTCGACGACGCGCACGGCGCGTCCGGAGAAGCGAAGCGAGTTCTCGAGCGCGACGGCGTCGCTGCCGGACGGCAGGTTGCTCTGATCGTTACCGAGCGACGGCAGGTCCTTCGGGTCGTGGAAGAGCGAGTCCGGCGGCGCGGCAAAGCCCTTCACCGGCAGCTTTGCGACGGCTTGCGTCATGTACTGCCCCCAGATCTGCGCGGGGTAGGTGCCGCCGACGACCTGGAACGGGTAGCCGTTGTCCGGCGTCATCGATTCGAGCGACCACGTGCCGTCGTAGTTCTGCACCGGGATCGGGTTACCCACCCAGATCGACGTCGCGAGCTGGGGGACGTACCCGTCGAACCAGGCGTCGCGCCACACTTCCGACGTTCCCGTCTTTCCCGCCGCCGGACGAGGCAACGCCGCCGCGGTACCGGTTCCGCGTTGGATCACCTGCTGCAGCACGTAGGAGACGCCGCGCGCCGTCGCATCGGACATCGCGCGGTGATGCTCCGGCTTCGCCCGGTACAGCACCTTGCCCGACGAATCCGTGATCTTCTCGATCGTCGTGGGCGGTGTGTAGATGCCGTCGTCCGCGAAGGTTGCGTAGGCGGCCGCCATGCTGATCGGTGCGACTTCCTTCGCACCGAGCGCGATAGCGGGCACGTCGTCCGCAGGGGTGCATGCGCCGTTCGACATGAACTTCGAACCGCACGACTTCTTCAGTTCCGCGGCCGTCGGGAACGGGATGCCGAGCTTGCGCGCCATCGCCGCGACCTTCGCGCTTCCGTCGAGCGGTTTCCCGTTACCGAGGACCTGCACCTCGACGCGCGCGTAGGCCGCGTTCACCGAGTTCGCCATCGCGTCGACGACGCTCATCTGACCGCCCTCGTTGCCTTCGTAGTTGTCGACCTTCCATTCGCCGTACGGAAGCGGGATCGTGAACGGTGATCCGTCCACTTCCTGCTTGAGCGACATGCCGTGTTCGAGCGCGGCGGCGAGCACGATCGGCTTGAAGGACGAACCGGCTTGGCGACCCGAACCGCCGGCGACGTCGCCGAGCGCGAGGTTCACCTTCGCGTTTCGGCAGACCTGCGGCACGTCGTCGGACTTCACGTTGTCGCAACCCTTCGGGTAGTAATCCCGGCCCCCGATGAGCGCGCGGACGAACCCCGTCCCCGGTTGCACCGTGACAAGCGCGGCCGAAAGCTTCGGGAGCTCGTCCGGCGGAAGCTGCGCGGCGAGCGACTGCTCGGCTTCCTTCTGCGCGTTCGAGTCGAGCGTCGTGTAGATGCGTAGGCCGTCCGCATACACCGATTGCGCCCGTTCGTTGAACGTGTCGCCGAGGAAGTCGAAGCGCTTGTTCGGTTTCTGTTTCGCGTTGCTCTGCCAGACGCCGAGCTCGCGAAGGGCCGCGTCGATGAAGTACGGATCCTGCCAGCGCGGATCGGCGGGCGCGAAGATCGTCATCGGGTCGTGCGCCGCGGTGTGCGCCTGAGCCTTCGTGATGTAGCGGACGTCCGTCATGACGTTCAGCACGACGTTGCGCCGGGCGATCGCTTCCTGCTTCCGCCGAGTGGCTTCGGCCGGGGTATTCGCGATCGTCCAGTCGTATGACGCGGGGGAGTGGATCAATCCGGCGAGGTACGCGGACTGCGCGAGCGTGAGGTGGCCGACGTCCCGGTGGAAGTACGACTGCGATGCGGTCTCGACGCCGTAGACGCCGCGTCCGAAGTAGACGGTGTTGAGGTAGGCCTCGAGGATCTGCTGCTTCGAGGACAACCCCTCGAGCCCGAGGGTCATGACGGCCTCGGAAAGCTTTCGGCCCATCGTCCGCGGCGCGCCGTGGAAGTACAGATTCTTCGCGAGCTGCTCGGAGATGGTCGATCCGCCCTGTCGCGAGCCTCGTGCGTCCTCGAGCAATGCGCGCGCGAGGCCGCGAGCGTCGATGCCGCGGTGCTCGTAGAACCGGCGATCCTCGATCGCGATCACCGCGTGCTGGAGCGACAGCGGGATGTCCGCGAGCTTGACCGGTTCCCGGTTGACGGCGCCGTGAAGCGTCGCGATGACGTGGCCGGCCGAGTCGTAGATCTTGCTGGACGCCGCCGAGCTGAACGATGCCGCGTCCTTCGTGGTCGATGACGCCGCGACGGCGGACGCGAAGTGCAGCGATGCCATCACGGTGAGCATCGAGAACACGACGAACACAACCGTAAAGGCCCGGAGGCGATGATTCGTTATGACTTTCGGCACTTGCACACCCACACGTTCGGTAGCGGCGTCGTCATACCCCGCGCGACGCGTGTGGTAACGCCTCCGCGAACGACCCTGAGACGATCAGAAGGCCGTGGCGGGCGCCACGGCCTTCTGACGTGCGGGCAGGCACTTGGGAAGTCTGTTAGCTACATCCCCCTGGCGGGGTGGTGATCTCGTTCAACGATATGTTCTTTCGTCCGTGGTGAAGCAAGTCCGCGCGTCGCAGCGATGATGATCGAGATGCAGAGGCCTATCGCTCCGGCGACCATCAAGATGACGCCGACCGTATCAAGACTCGTATGCGGCACGGTCGAATGGACGGCGAAGGTCAGCACCGCGCCAACAGCCAGCAAGAACAAGCTGACGCCGATGCCCACAGTCGCCCCCTTTCTTTCCTTACTTCACGGACTACCCTCGGCGCCCTTCCCGCTAAACGAAGGACGTCCACGCATTTCCGCAGGTCGTGGCCGTTCGTCACGGTTCCGTCCCCGCTTCGTCGCGAGGATGTCATGAACGGCCCTCCCGGCGGTTTTGCCCCACAGACGCGGGGGTAGGAGCGCAGAAGGCAAGAACGTTCGAAGAGCAAGGAGGCTGCTGTGCAAGTCGACACGCTTCGCGATCTGTTCGTGAAGGAACTGAGTGATGTGTACAGCGCCGAGAAGCAGATGACCAAGGCGCTGCCGAAGATGGCGAAAGCGGCTTCGTTCGAAGAGCTGCAGAACGCTTTCACCAAACACCTCAAGCAGACGGAAGGCCACATCGAGCGCCTGGAAAAGGTGTTCGACATGATCGGCGAGAAGCCCAAGCGCGTGAAGTGCAAGGGCATGGAAGGTCTCGTCACCGAAGGCGAAGAGCTCTTGAAGGAGAAGGGCGAGAGCGCCGCGATGGACGCCGGTCTCATCTCCGCCGCGCAGCGCGTGGAGCACTACGAGATCGCTGCGTACGGGACGCTTCGCACGTACGCGGAGACCCTCGGAGAAAAGGACGCCGCCGACCTCCTCCAGCAGACATTGAACGAAGAAGGGGAGACGGACCAGAAACTTTCGGGGCTCGCCGAAGAGATGGTGAACCCGACCGCCGCGGTCAACGCGCGGTAGAGAGCAACGGACCAACCCACTTCGGACCGCCGGTCGCATGGCCGGCGGTCCGGTCCTTTCACCCGTGACGAGCATCCGGAACCTCAAGAAGGACGCCGCCGACTGCCGGAGGTGCGAACTCTGGCGCGACGCCACGCAGACGGTCTTCGGCGAAGGCGACCCGCACGCCCGCGTGATGTTCGTCGGGGAGCAACCGGGCGACAAAGAAGACATCGCCGGCCACCCTTTCATCGGCCCGGCCGGACGCCTCCTGGACGAGGCCCTCGAAGCCGCGAAGATCGACCGCCGTTCGACGTACGTCACGAACGCCGTCAAACACTTCCGGCACGAGATGCGGGGCAAGCGGCGTATCCATAAGCGCCCGAGCGGCCCGCAGATCAAGGCATGTCACCCGTGGCTCGAAGCTGAGATCGCTGCGGTTCGTCCCGACCTCGTGGTGTGCATGGGAGCCGTCGCGGCGCAATCGCTGCTCGGAGCGTCCTTCCGGGTCACGAAGCATCGCGGCGAGATCGTCCGGCTCGCGGGCCTTCCGCCGCTGACGGCGACGGTGCACCCGTCGTCGATCCTCCGGGCGCCGGACGAGGCGACGCGGCGGCGGGAGATGGAGCTCTTCGTCGCCGATCTGCGGGCGGTCAGGCGTTTCCTCGAACGTTTCGCCGCCTAGGGCCTCGGGAACCTTTCCATCGATATGTGGAGATCATCCGGACACAACGAAAAGATGGCAGTGCTGGCCGTTCTCGCCGCGGCCGCGCGGGAGGCCGAAGAGCTGATCGCGGAGGACGACTTCGACGCCGACGCGCTGGACGAAGCGAACCGCCGCCTCAAGCTCTTCATGAAGGTCGCCCGTCAGACGGCTCGCTGATCGATCCATGGCGTCTTTGCTCTGGATCCTCGCCGCCGCCGTGGCCCTCTTCGGGGTGTTCTCGCTGATGAGTGGCGCAGTTGTCACGGGGATCGTCCTCGTCGTCATCGCGGCTTTGATCGGGCCGGCCGGCACGATCCTCCACGTCTGAGGGGACGCTCATGCGCAAGCTCCTGAAGCTCTTCGTCATCGCGGCCGCGGGTGCCGCGGTCGCCTATCTGCTCGATCCGGAGAACGGACGTCGCCGGCGCGCGCTCGCCCGCGAGCGGTCGCAGGCGTGGATGCGTTCAGCGCGGCGCGACGCCGAGCGGAAGGCGCACTACGCGGCGGACCGAGCGGAGGGACTCAAGCACGAGGTGTTGGGCTCGACGCAGGTCGAAGCACCGGACGACGCGACGGTCGCGCAGAAGATCAGGAGCGAAGTGTTGCGTCGCTACGACACGTCGCGTCTCAACGTGAACGTCGAGAACGGGATCGCCGTCCTGCGCGGTGAGTTGCAGCACCCGGAAGAGATCAACTCGCTCGTGCGCGATGTCGAGCGTGTGGCCGGCGTCCGCGACGTCAGATCGCTGCTCCACCTGCCGAACTAAGCGGCTTTCGGAAGCACCCGCTGCTCGTAGAAGCGGAAGAACCCTTCCTGGTCCGGGCCGATCTGGTGCACGTACACGTGGTCGAACCCCGCGCGCACGTACTCGAGGATCGCGTCGACGTGACGGTCCGCGTCGGGGCCGCACACGATGGCTTCCGCGACATCTTCTTCGCGAACGGTTCCGGCGGCTTGCTCGAAGTGGCGCGGAAGTGGAAGTTCCTGTCCGAGCTCGCCTTTGATCGCCGCATTCGGCCACCACTCGTGCGCGGTGTGCTTCGCTTCTGCTTCGGACGCGGCCCAGCACACATGCAACATGCCGATCTTCGGTGCCGCGTCCGCACGCTTCGAGTCGAACGTCTTCACGATGTCCGCGTCGGGTCTCGTGCAGATGAGTCCGTCACCGATGCGTCCCGCGATCTCGGCGGACGTCTGTGCAGCCGCGGCGACGTAGATCGGCGGTGGTTCGTCCGGCATCGTATAGATGCGCGCCTGCTCGACGGTGAAGTGGTCGCCGCGCTTCGTCGTATCTTCTCCGCTCCACAGCGCGCGGATCATGCCGACGGCTTCTTCGAGCATGTCGAGCCGCACGTCGGCGGGCGGCCATCCTTTTCCGACGACGTGTTCGTTCAGATTCTCGCCGGTGCCGACGCCGAGGAAGAACCGTCCGGGCATCATCGATGCAACGGTCGCCGCGGCCTGCGCCACGATCGCCGGGTGGATGCGGATGAGCGGACACGTCACGCCCGTGCCGAACCGAATCGCCGATGTCTCACGCGCCAGCGCCCCGAGGACGGACCACGCGAACGGCGCCTCACCTTGCTTCGACGTCCACGGATGGAAGTGATCGGAGATGGATGCGAACGTGAATCCGACCTCTTCCGCCCGCTTGGCGGACGCGATCAACGCATCCGGACGGTGCTCCTCCGACGAAAGGGCGTATCCGATCTCGGTCATGTTTCTTGCGCGTACCCGCAACCGGTGATGCATGAACCGTTGTGAACGTGGGTAGGGACGCAAGAGGACACCTACGTGCCGATGACCATCTCCTGCTACGAAAGCGGTGGAAAGGCTCGCTGCCGGCTCGGGGGCGAGCTCGATCTCGCTACGGAGCCGCGCGTCAGGCGCGAGCTCCTCGGCGCGCTGCACGGCGGCGTGACGGAGCTCGTCATCGACCTGGGCGATGTCACGTTCATCGACTCGACCGGCCTGCGGGCCCTTCTGTCGGCGCGGAACCGCGCATCTTCGCTTGGTACCAAGGTCGTCTTGGCGCGCGTGACGCCGTCGGTCGCGCGCACGCTCGCGATCGCGAACCTCCGGAGCTTCTTCGAGTTCGAGGCGCGCGCCGAGAGCTAGGACAGGTCGAAGTGACCCTCGAGGCCGCTGACCTCGAGGAGGCGCCGCACGGGCTCGCTGGGCTTGAGAAGGACGACCTTCCCCCCGGAGCTCTCGAGCAGCTTGCTGGCCTTGAGGAGCACGCGCAGGCCCGTCGAGTCCATGAAGGCGACCGAGGACAGATCAAGCGTCAGCGTGCGGACCGACTGCTCGATGAGGCTCTGGATCTCGTCGTCGAGCTTGGGGGCCGAAGTCAGGTCGATCTCGCCCGAAACGCGCAGCGTCGCGCTTTCGGTGCCCCGGTCGACCGCTAGTTCGATGCCGTCCATGCAACCTCGCTCAGATCCGTCAAGAACACGATACACGCGTAAGGGCCAGATGCCACACCAGACGCTGCAGTTGGAGAACGCAGAAGGCCGCGGCTCTCGCCACGGCCTTCTGATGGTGCGGGGCAGGGATGGGGATCAGATGATACCCCGGCCCCCTAGGCCTTAAACATGGCCTCCGACCAGGGGAAACGTCGGAGAGGGAACAGCGAAAGGCCCGCGGTGTGCGGGCCTTTCGCGCGATGGGCAGTGCTAGTAGTCGCGGACCTCGCGGGTGCGGGTGCGCACCGGGCCGTCCACGTCATCCGCGTAGGTGTCACGCACCATGCGGCGACGCGGGTAGGGGGACCAGCTTGCGAGGAACAGAACCGAGATCAGCGCTCCGACGACACCGATGATCATCAAGATGACGCCGATCGCCGCCAGGTTGAAACCGCTCGCCGTCGTCGTGACCCCAAACTTCAGGATCGCGCCGATCGCGAAGATGACGATGCTTGCTCCGAGTCCCATTTCGTTACCTCCTTTGGGCCTGAACCCGCATTGGACAGTGAGTACCCGTTTCGGAGCGGGAACATTCATCGCGCCGCGCGCAGGCGCTAGCGCGAGACGTGGAACCGGATCGCCGAGTGGGCGTCGACGGTCGCTACTTCCGCGGTCGGGAACAGCGCGCGGATGAGTGCGAGGCGCATCTGTTGCTCGTCCGGCGCACCGTCCGCGACCTTTTCGAAGACCTCGGCCGGTTCGTCCGGGATCCCGTGGAACCCGTAGGACGCATCGGTGACCTCGTAGACGAGGTCGTTACCGTTCTCGGTCACGGCAAGGCGCACGGGCTCGCTCGCGAGCGCCGAGCCCTCGAGCGCACTCGTGCACGCCTCCGACACCGCGATCTTCAGGTCCAGCACGGCTTCTTCGGCACAGCCGAGCTGGCGCGCGACCGTAGCCGCGAACATGCGCGCTGTCGGGACGAGCTGCGGGTCCGGATCGATCTCTAGGACGTAGCGTTCGTTGTCCATCTTTTTCCAGCCTAGTTCGCTCGTTCGGTTTCCTGCCCGCAGGCGCGCCGGCCGGAACCCCCGCTGACCAGGTGTTGCTTTCCGTATTTTGGGTACCCCTGTGCTGTGCGTAGAAAACCCAGCACTTCGCGGGTGCTAGGGTCGACCGATAGTCAGACGCGAGGTGTGACCGTACAGGTACGACCGGACGATCCACCCGCGCCCGGCGGTCTGCGGTTGACAGTTCCCGGGCGTGCCGAAGCCGTGCGCATCGTGCGCACGGTCATGCGGTCGTGGGCGGGATCGAACGGTTATTACCTCGACGAGATCGACGAGCTGTGTCTTGCCGTCGACGAAGCCTTCGCCGGCCTTCTCGCGACACCTCCGGTACCGACGGCGATCACGCTTCGTATCCGTCCGGACGGTTCGGACGTTGACATAACGGCGAGCCGCGACACGGAAGCGGAGCTGTGGCCGCCCGTGAGCGCGCAGTCGGCCTTGATCAGACGTGTGCTCGCCACCCTCATCGACGAGGTGCATTTCGAACAGTCGGATGAGGGGCCGGCGATCAGGATGCTGAAGCGTCGTACGCCGGACTTGGGCAAGGCGGAATAGACAAAGACCTCGTGACCATGGAATACGTTGGGTTGGACGCGGCTGTTCGCGAGTTGTTCGATCATCGCGAAGATCCGCGCATGCGCGATGCGCTCATCGAGCGCTACTTGCCGCTCGCGGAAAGTCTCGCGCGGCGTTACCAGCACTCCGGCCAAGCGCTCGACGATCTCACGCAGGTGGCGTCGATCGGACTCGTCAAAGCCGTGGACCGCTTCGACCCCGAACGCGGCGTGAACTTCGAGTCGTACGCCATCCCGACGATCCTCGGTGAGCTGAAGCGGTACCACCGCGACCAGGGGTGGTCCGTCCGGATGCCGCGGCGTCTGCAAGAGCTGACGCTGCAGATCAAAGACTCCATCCCCGTTCTCGCGCAGGAGCTCGGCCGCTCGCCGACGATCGCCGAGATCGGACGTCACGCGCAGCTCTCCGAGGAAGAGGTCCTCGAGGCGATGGACGCGCAAGACGCGTACGCCTCGATCTCACTCGACGCTCCGATGGACGAAGGCTCGGACGCTTCGACGCTCTCCGACCGGCTGTCCGTCGAGAACGACGACTTCGAACTCGCCGAGCAGTGGGCGGAGTTCGAGCCGCATCTGCGTTCGCTCCCGGAGCGTGAGCAACGCATCATCGTGCTTCGTTTCTTCCGCGACTGGACGCAGAGCCAGATCGCCGAAGAGCTCGGCATCTCACAGATGCACGTCTCGCGGTTGCTGTCGCAGACGTTGCAGAAACTGCGCGCAGCGGTCGGAGCCGCTTAGAGCTTCTTACCGAACCACCAGAACACGCGGTTCACGCGTGCTCCAACCGTCTTCAAGTAGAAGAGCAACGGGCCGGACCAGACGATGTCGGCGTGCTCGTAGCCGCGTGAGCGCATGCGGTGCAGCGCGGTGAGGAGCGTCGACGTCCCGACGCCGCGCTTGCCGCGAAGATCCGGACGCGTCGCCATCGGGCCGAACCAACCGTCGCGCAGGACGTCGTAGCACGCGAACCCGACGTCCTCACAGACGACGCACGTGCCGAGGTCGACGGCGCGCGTGACCTCCGCGATCCAGTGCGGGTAGTGCTCGCGCACCCACGGCATGATCGCCGCGAGCTCGTCCGCTCCCGCCGTCCTGCACGCAAGCTCCGGTTCGGGAAGCGCGTTCAGCGACACCGATTGGTTCACGGCGTCACCCGTTCGCTTGTATCCCTTCGCTTGGAAGAAGCACACGGCTTCCGTCGAACGAGGATCGACGCCCGGCACCACGAAGAAGGGGGCGGAGTTGCCGACGTGTATGGACGAAGCACCATTGGCGCGCGCGAACTCTTCGATCCGCTCGAGCAGCGCGGCGCCGATCCCCTGCAGCCGGACACGCGGATGAACGGCGAGCAGCTTCACCCACGCGTTCTCACCGCGGACGACGCCCGCCGCCACGGCATCGAGACCTCCGTCGAACACGCCGAGCACGAGCAGCGGGTCGTCCGGCTCGTAGAACAGCGAACGCTCGACGGAACCCGTCGACAGCAGGTCGAACGGACACGCCACCCGGGTGAACGCCGCGATCTGGCCGGCGTCGGCCGCCGTGAGCTGGACCGGCTCGTTCATGTCAATGGATTATGGGCGCGTGCAGATCGACGGGCTGACCGCGCTCGTGACCGGAGGTGCGTCCGGCCTCGGACGTGCGACGGTCGACGCGCTCATGGCGGATGGCGCGAACGCCGTGATCTGCGACCTCGAACGCTCGAACGGTGCCGCCGTCGCCTCTGAGCTCGGCGCGAAAGCTGCGTTCGCGCCGGCGGACGTCTCCGACCCCGAGCAGGTGCAAGCCGCCGTCGATCTGGCGGTTGAGCGGTTCGGGGGCGTCCACATCGCGGTGAACTGCGCCGGCGTCGGCTGGGCGCAGCGCACGGTGACGCGCGAAGGTCCGCACGACATGAAGATCTTCGAGCTGGTCATCCGGGTGAACCTGATCGGGACGTTCAACGTGATCCGGCTGGCGGCGAATCAGATGACGAAGCAAGAGCCGGTCGGGGAGGAGCGCGGTGTCATCGTGAACACCGCGAGCATCGCCGCCTTCGACGGACAGATCGGCCAAGCCGCGTACTCCGCTTCGAAGGGCGGCGTCGTCGGCATGACGCTTCCGATCGCACGCGATCTCTCGTCGATGAAGATCCGTGTCGTCACGATCGCGCCGGGAACGTTCGACACGCCGATGCTCGCCGGACTCCCGCAGGACCAACGGGACAAGCTCGCCGCCGGCATCCCGCATCCGTCCCGTCTCGGCGATCCCAAAGAGTTCGGCGCTCTTGTGCGCCACATCGTGTCCAATCCGATGATCAACGGCGAGACGATCCGGTTGGACGGTGCCCTCCGGATGCCGCCGCGCTGATGGACGCGCCCAAGCGCCAGCTGTCCGACTTCAAGAAGTTCATCTTGCGCGGGAGCGTCATCGACCTGGCGGTCGGCGTCGTGATCGGCGCGGCCTTCGGCGCGATCGTGACGTCGCTCGTGAAGGACATCGTCACGCCGCTGCTGAGCCTCATCCATCTTCCGGATTTCAGTCACGCGGTGGTGCACGTCGGCTCGAAGAAGTCGCCGAACGGTGACGTCCGTTACGGCGAGGTCGTGAACGCGGTGATCTCGTTCCTCGTCATCTCGGCGTTCATATTCTTCTTCGTGGTTCGTCCGCTGAACCGTCTCCTCGGACGAGACGAAGACGAGAAGGAGCCGCAGAACCGGGAGTGCCCGCATTGCTTGAGCTCGATCCCGGTGAAAGCGTCCGTTTGCTCCTTCTGCGGACGTGACATCGAGGAGAAGAAAGCGACGCGTACGCGGCGATAACGCCGGGTATACCCACGTCGTGCGCACTACCTATCGTGTTGCGATAGTTACCGGCGCCTCGGCCGGTGTCGGCCGGGCGACGGCCGTGGAGTTCGCGCGTCGCGGCATGGCGGTCGGCCTCGTCTCGCGGAACGAAGAGCGTCTGACCGCCGCGGCGAAGGACGTCGAAGCCGCCGGCGGCCATCCACTCGTGCTGCCGTGCGACGTCGCATCGCCCGGTGAGGTCGAGGGCGCGGCGCAACATGCGGAAGATGTGCTCGGCCCGATCGACGTGTGGGTGAACAACGCGATGACGACGGTCTTCGCGCCCTTCCACGACATCGAGGCGGACGAGTTCCGGCGGGCCACCGAAGTCACCTACCTCGGGGCCGTGCACGGCACGATGAGCGCGCTCCGGCGGATGCGGAAGCGCAACGCGGGGACGATCGTCCAAGTCGGTTCGGCCCTCGCGTATCGCGCGATCCCGCTCCAGTCCGCGTACTGCGGATCGAAGCACGCGATGCGCGGCTTCACCGATTCCATCCGGACGGAACTCCTCCACGACAAGAGTTCCGTGTGGATCACGATGGTGCATCTCCCGGCCATGAACACGCCGCAGTTCGAGTGGTGCCGCAACAAGCTGCCGCACCACCCCCAGCCGGTGCCGCCGATCTACCAACCGGAGGTTGCCGCGGAGGCGATCGTCTGGGCGTCGACACGACGCCGGCGCGAGGTCTACGTCGGCGCGCCGACGTACCTCACGATCCAGGCGAACAAGATCGGTGCGACGATCATCGACCGCTATCTCGCGAAGACGGGGTTCAAGTCGCAGCAGATGGACGAAGCCGCCAAGCCGCGCCCCGACGATCTCTTCGAGAGCGTCGACGGCGACTTCGCAGCGCACGGACGCTTCGACTCCCGCTCGAAGGACCGGAGCGTCGTCTCGAATGTCCTGCGCGCGGCGTCCGACCTGGCCGGCCTCTAGGAACCGAGCGGCGTTCTCAGGTTCCTCTCAGGTTCCTTTCACGCCTCGCCTACGCGTGTGGTCTACCGTTTGACCATGGGGCCGAAGGCGAAGGTCCTCGTCGCCGAGGACGATCGGGCGGTCCGCGAGTCGATCGAGCGGGCGCTCAGGTTCGAAGGGCATGACGTCGTCACGGCCGCGGACGGGGGCGAGGCGTTGCAAGCCGTCGCCACCGCAACGCCGGACGCGATCGTCATGGACGTGATGATGCCTGTCATGGACGGGCTCGACGTCACGCGTGAGCTCCGCGCTCGTGGCGACCGGACGCCGATCCTGGTTCTCACCGCGAGGCACAAGGTCTCCGACCGCGTGGCCGGCCTCGACGCCGGCGCCGACGACTACCTCATCAAGCCGTACGCCCTCGAAGAGTTGCTCGCGCGGTTGCGCGCGCTGCTGCGCCGGACGCCCCCCGAGAGCGAGGGCAGCGTCCTGCAGGTCGCCGACCTGACACTCGATGCGGCCACGCGCGAGGTCTTCCGCGGATCGCAGCCGATCGAACTGACGAAGACAGAGTTCGCGCTGCTCGAGCTGCTGATGATCAACGTGAACATCGTCCTGCCGCGATCGACGATCTACGAACGGATCTGGGACTACGACTTCGGTCCGACGTCGAACGCGCTCGAGGTCTACGTCGGGTATCTCCGTCGCAAAACCGAGCCGGACGGAGCGCCGCGGCTGATCCATACGGTCCGCGGTGTGGGTTACGTCATGCGCGCGCCGAGATGAAGGAATTCCTGGACCGCGATCTCTTCCGTTCGTTCGGCTTGCGTACGCGCATCGCCGTGCTCGCGGCCGGTTCCGTCGCCGTGGCCGTCTTGCTCGTCGCCGGCGGTGCGTGGTTCGTCGCCCGGCAGGAACTCGTCGGCGGTGTGCGCCAACAGCTCGATGCGCGCGCGCAACTGATGCAACGTCAGGCTCAGCAGACCGGTCTCGACGGGTTCGGGTTCCGGGGGCGTTTCGGCTTCCTGACGGAGGTCGTCGATTCGTCCGGGAACGTCGTCGTCCCGCTGACGCCGGACGGCCAGTCGTTCCCCGTCGGTGCGGCGGAGCGCGCGGTCGCCGCGTCCGATGTCAACGCCAAAGGCTCGTGGGGTTCCATCAGGGTGAGCGGTCTGCATCTGCTGACACGGACGATGCCCCTCGGCGACGGGCACGCCATCGTCGTCGCGCAGCAGGTCGACGCGATCGACAGCGCGCTCGACCACTTCGCTGTGATCTTGTTCATCCTCTCGCTCCTCGGGATCGCGGGGGCCGCATTCGTCGGCCGGCTCGTCGCGCGCAGCGCGGTTCGTCCTGTCGAACGTCTCACGGAGGCGGCGGAGCACGTCGCGCGCACGCAGGACCTGACGGCGTCGATCGACGTCGACCGGAACGACGAGATCGGACGGCTCAGCGCGACCTTCAACGGGATGCTGCAAGCGCTCGCCGAGTCGCGCGATCAGCAACAGCGATTGATACATGACGCGTCACACGAATTGCGGACGCCGCTCACGAGTGTCCGGACGAACATCGAGATGCTCGCTCGTGAGGACTCGATCGCGCCCAAAGAGCGCGCCCAGATGCTCGCCGATCTCAACGTCGAGATGGAAGAGCTCACGAACCTCGTCACGGAGCTCGTCGACCTCGCGACGGCGACGGGTGGTACGGATGAAGAGATCACCGACGTCCGTCTCGATGACGTCATCGTGGAAGCCGCCGAACGCGCGCGCCGTCGTACGGGCCAGCAGCTCGACGTCTCGACCGAGCCGGTCGTCGTGCGCGCGCGTCCGACGCAGATCGAGCGCGCGGTGTCGAACGTCATCGACAACGCGTGCAAGTGGAGCGCGAAAGGCGAGCTGATCGACGTCTCGCTCTCCGGCGGGCGCTTCGAGGTCGCCGACCGGGGGCCGGGCATCGACGCCGGCGACCTGCCGTACGTGTTCGATCGGTTCTATCGCGCTTCGTCCGCCAGATCGATGCCCGGCTCGGGTCTCGGCCTCGCGATCGTCAAGCAAGTGGTGGACGAAGCGGGCGGGAGCGTCTTCGCGCAGCCGCGGGATGGCGGGGGAGCCATCGTCGGGTTCGAGTTGCCCGCCTCGCTCGCGCTCGAGGAGATCGAAGTCGCAGAACACGGCTGATTCACGGACGCGCGTGGCATGATGCGCGGAACTTGAAACGGATGCTCATATGCGTCGTCCTCGTGACGGCGTCGGCGTGCGGGGGCGGGACGCCGAAACCGACGGCGACACCGCGCCACCGGGCGCACGCCTTGGCGACGCCGGCGGCGACTCCCGCGGACGGGAACGTCTACGGGGCGATCGGCCCCGGCAAGCTCTCGGCCGCCGTGCAGAAGATCACGCCCCGCGTGTACGTCCCGAACTCGGAGTCGAACACCGTCGACGTCATCGACCCGACGACCTACCAGGTGATCGATCACTTCCCGGTCGGGCACCTTCCGCAGCACATCACCCCGTCGTGGGACATGAAGCACCTTTACGTCGACAACGACCTCGGCAACACGCTGACCGAACTCGACCCGGCGACGGGCAAGAAGGTGCGGACGATCCCCGTCGACGATCCGTACAACCTCTACTTCACGCCGGACGGATCGAAGGCGATCGTCGTGGCCGAACGGATGCGCCGGATCGACTTCTACGACCCGAACACCTGGCAGCGCATCGGGTCGTACACCGTCCTCCACTCCGGCCCGAACCACCTCGACTTCACGCAGGACGGCAGGTACTTGCTGATCAGCTGCGAATTCTCCGGCTACATCGTGAAGGTCGACGTGCAGACGATGCAGGGCGTCGCCGCGCTCGACATCGGCGGCAAGCCGACGGATGTCCGGATCTCACCCGACGGCAAGGTCTTCTACGTGGCGAACGAGACGCGCGACGGCGTGTCGGTCGTCGACATCAACACGATGAAGGAGCTGAAGTTCATCCCGTCGGGGGCGGGGACGCACGGCTTCGTCGTGAGCCGCGACGGCAAGTCGCTCTACGTGACGAACCGGAACGCGGGAACGGTGTCCGTGCTCGACTTCGCGACGCAGTCGATCACGCAGACGTGGATCACCGGCGGGAGCCCGGACATGGGCGGCGTGACGGCCGACGGCCGTGAGCTGTGGCTGTCGGGACGCTACAACGGCGTGGTGTACGTGATCGACACGTTCACCGGCCACGTGAAGCACCGGATCCCGGTCGGAAGCGGTCCCCACGGCGTGTGCGTCTTCCCGCAACCCGGCCGATTCTCGCTGGGCCACACGGGGAACTACCGCTAGTTGCTGAGGTCTTTCTGCGCGATCTGCTTCGTCACTTTCACCCGCACGAGCAGCTCACCTTCGACGGCGTTCCGTTTCCCGAAGGCTTCGGCCTTGTCGGCCCCCATGTAGCGCTCGCCGATCTTCGTCGCCCACACGAGCATCTCGTCAAGGTCTTCGGAGATCGATGCCGTGCCGAAGATCGTGATGAACGAATACGGCGGCGTCTGGTCGTCGATCGAGATGCAGACGCGAGGGTCGCGGGCGAGGTTGCGTCCTTTCACGGTGTCTCGTCCGGTGTTGAAGATGAGATCGTTGCCGTCGAGGACGAACCAGATCGGCGCGACGTGGGGTGATCCGTCCGCTCGCACGGTCGCGAGCTTGCCCGTGAAGGTTCCGCGCTGCAGGAACGCGCGGGCTTCGTCCGGCGTCATGTCGTAGCGCGACATCAGCCGAAGTCCCCGAGCTTGACCTTCACGTCCTTCGTCGTCGTACCCCGGACGTAGCGGATCGTCACCGTGTCACCCGGGACGAGCTTCCGGATCTCCTGCGCGAGCTCGGGGAAGTCGGTGATGGGATGCCCGTTGAACTGGGTGATGCGGTCACCTTTCATCAACCCCGCGTCCGCCGCCGGACTTCCGGCCTTCACGTCGACGACGAGCGCGCCCGGGTTCGAATCGGGAGCACCGCTCCCGACGACACCGAGGAAGGCGACGCGCGGCGGCGCCTTCCCTTGGGCGAGATAGGACGCAGCTTGCATCGCGACGTCGATCGGGACGGCGAGACCGATGTTCGATCCCTCGACCGCAACGTTGATGCCGATCACTCGGCCCTCACGATCCGCGAGCGGTCCGCCGGAGTTACCCGGGTTGATCGATGCGTCGGTTTGGAGCCCGTCGACGGCGCCCCCGGGCGTCTCGATGGTTCGTCCGATACCCGACAGGACACCGACGGACACCGTGTTCTGCAATCCGAACGGACTCCCGAGCGCGACGACGAGCTCGCCGATGTGCAGCTTCGACTCGTCCACCACACGCGCGGCCTTCAGTCCCTTCGATGTGATGCGGACCACGGCCGCGTCGCGCTGGGTGTCTCGTCCGAGGACGGTGCCCTTGAGCGATGTGCCATCCGAGAGCCGGACGTTCACGTTCTTGTTCGTGCCGACGACGTGGGCGGCCGTGAGGATCAGGCCTTTCGCGTCGTAGATCACGCCGGATCCGAGCGCGTCGCCGGCTTTGATGAACACCGTTGAGGGCAGAAGGATGTTTGCGACATCGCTTCCCGGTTCATCGGGCGCCGGCGTGGGCGTCGGCGGGGGAGGTTTGGACGTTGCCGTTCTGACGGTATAGCCGCCGGTAAATGCGAGTGCGACCGCCAGGACGACGAGAGCAACGATGAGCGGCCACGTGGAACGGCGGCGCTCCGACGGCGGGCGGACTAGTTCTTCCATGGCACCGGACCATAACCCGATGGTGTGTGTTCCGGGGCGCTCCGACGGACGATGCTGATCTTGTCGGAACGAACCTAGGAGGGGTACGGATGTCGACACGTGAAGAAGCGATGCAAGCTCACCCGGCCGGTACGGCCCGCGGAGGTCTTTCGGTCGTCGAGCGCGACCACAAGGCGAAGAGCCCGTTCGCGGCGTTCTTCGACGCCCTGGAAGAGCTCGAGCTGACGGTCGAGATGCACGGCACGGCGTCGGTCGAAGCGGATATGGCCCGCGCGAACGTGCGTCGTCACCGCGAAGACGCGGCCGACGCGTGGCGGAAACAAGCCGTCAGCGCGGCCTAGCAAGGTTGGGCTAGCACCCGAAAGGGTCCAAGGACCCTGTTCGTGGCGACGTCGTCGGGCGATAAAGGCCGCATGAACCGACTACGCGCCATCGTCGTGGATGATGATCCCGATGCGAGGGGCTTGGCACGCACGGCACTCGAGCATGCCGGGTTTGAGATCGATGAAGCGGACGGATCCGAGCAGCTGTTCGCGATCCTCGAGTCGAGACCGCGTCCCGACGCGATCCTGCTCGATCTGACGTTCACCGGTCTCAGCGGCTGGCACATCCTCCGCACACTGAAAGCCGATCCCGTCCTCGGCGCGGTCCCTGTGATCGTCGTGAGCGGACGAGTCGACGACCAGTTCTTCGACGCCGCGCTCGGGATCGGCGCGTGCGCGTACATCACGAAGCCCTACCGAGTCTCCGATCTCCTGGTCGCCGTGCGGAGGAACGTCGGCATCGACGCGCCGATCGATCGCGCCGTCGAGCCGCCCCGTGTACAACCGGCGATCTAGCCGTCGCTGTGCAGAACGACGGCGATCCCCTGGCCCACGCCGATGCACATCGTCGCGAGGCCGAAGCCGCCGCCGCTGTGACGCAGGTTCCACGCGAGCGTCGTCAGGATGCGCGCGCCGGAGCACCCGAGCGGGTGACCGATCGCGATCGCGCCGCCGAGCGGGTTGACGATCTCGCGGTCGAGGTCGGGCCACTGCCCGAGACACGCGAGCGACTGTGACGCGAAGGCTTCGTTCAGTTCGACGGCCTTGAGATCCGTCCACGAGATACCGGCGCGCTTGAGCGCGGCCTCGGCCGCTTCCACCGGACCGATCCCGAAGTACTGCGGCTCGACGCCGGACGTCGCGCGCGACACGACTCGCGCAAGCGGCTGCGCGCCGATCTGCGCGAGACCTTGCTCGTCCGCAAGCAACATCGCGGACGAACCGTCGTTCAACGGTGACGAGTTCCCGGCGGTGACGCTTCCGTCGGGACGGAACACCGGCTTCAATCGAGCCAGCTTCTCGAGCGATGTGTCCGGACGAACCCCTTCGTCCCGTTCGAGCGAAATGTCCGGAACGCTCACGATCTCGTCGGCGAACGCGCCGGCGTCCCACGCAGCGGCCGCGCGCTGGTGGCTGCGCAGCGCGAACTCGTCCTGCGCTTCGCGCGTGATTTTGTAGCGGTCGGCGAGGAGCTCGGCACCCTCCCCGAGGGACACCGTCCATTCGTCCGGCATCGCGGGGTTGACCATCCGCCACCCGAGCGTCGTCGACCACAGTTGCTCGTGCGCGCGCGGGAATGCTCCGTCCGGCTTGAGCAGTACCCACGGTGCGCGCGTCATCGATTCGACGCCGCCCGCGATGCAGATGGATGCGTCCCCGACGGCGATCGCGCGACTCGCGTCGATGACGGCTTCGAGACCGGACCCGCAGAGACGATTGACCGTGGCGCCCGGAACCGACACCGGGAGCCCGGCGAGCAGCGACGCCATCCGCGCGACATTGCGGTTGTCCTCACCCGCCGCGTTGGCGTCACCGAAGTAGACGTCGTCTATCCGTGCCGGATCGAGGTCGGCGTGACGTTCGACGAGGGCTTTGACCGCGACGGCAGCGAGATCGTCCGGACGAACCGCCGCGAGCGCGCCGCCGTACCGTCCGACGGGAGTGCGTACGGCGTCCGCGATGAAGACGTCCATGCGGCGATGATGACACACGGCTTAGACTCGCGACCGTGGTCGATCTGATCTCACCGAACGGCGACGAGCTCCACCGTCTGCTTCGCGTTGCCGCCGACATGGGGCCGTTCTTCGTCGACGGGATGACCGGAGCGACCTCGTTCCTCCGTCACGCGGACGTGAGCGCCCTCGCGCGCGACGAACGCGTGATGGGCGTCGGACTGACCTTCTTCGATCTGATGGGGATCTTGGAAGGTCCGCTCCGCGAGTGGTACAGCGGCCTGATGTTCACCAATGAAGGTCCGGCGCACGACCGGCTGCGCAAGCTCGTCAGTCGCGCGTTCTCACCCCGCTCCGTCGAAGCGCTCCGTGGTGTTGCCGCGCAGAACGCGAACGACCGCCTCGACGACGTCGAAGCCGCCGGCGGGGGAGACCTGTCGGAAGCGCTCGCGCTCGTCGCGATGCACGTCATGTGTGCGCTGCTCGGTGTTCCGTCCGAAGACGTCAAGATCTTCGGTGCGTGGGCGGACGCGCTCTCGCCGACCTTCGGCTTCATGGACGAATCCCAGATCGCCGCGGCGACGTCCGCGATCGGCGAGCTGCTTTCGTACGTCGAAGATCTTGCCGAGCGCCGGCGAACCGATCCGGCGAACGACCTCATCACCGCGTTGTACGCGGCGGAAGATGAAGGCGATCGGCTGTCGCACCGTGAACTCGTCGAGATGGTCGCGAACCTGCTCGTCGGGGGACACGACACGACGACGAGCCAGATCGGTTGCAGTGTCCTGACGTTGCTCCGTCATCCCGACCAGATGAAACGCGTCCGTGAAGATCCCGATCTTCTGCAGAGTGCCGTCGAAGAGACCATCCGCGTCGAACCGAGCATCCCGGCCGTACCGCGCACGGCCATCGCGGAGATCGACATCGCCGGCACGACCCTCGCACCCGGTTCGATGATCATGCTGTGCACCGCCGCGGCGAATCGGGAGCCCGGTGTGTGGGACGAACCCGACACGTTCAACGTCTCGCGTTTCACAGTGAAGGGCGGGCCGGCTCTGCTGACCTTCGGTGCGGGTGCGCACTTCTGTCTCGGTGCGGCGCTCGCGCGCATGACGCTGCAGGAAACGGTGCGCGCCGTCGCCGCCCGCGACAACATCTCGCTCGCCGAAGATCCCGCGACGCTTCCGTGGCGCGTCGTGCTCGGGCGTTCGCCCGCGCGTCTGCCCGTTACGGCCTGAGCACGATGTCGGCTTCGCGCTTCGCGGGCTCCGTCCAGCGCTCGATGCCCGGTGCGAGGACCTCGTCCCAGAACCGCTGCATCTCTTCTTCGCTGAACCCGCCGCCCTGCGCGCGTAACTCGGCCTCTCGCGAGAACCGGCGCCGCTTCGCCGTCTCGACGTCGATGTCGAGGAAGACGAGGAGATCGATCGCGCGACGCAACGTGTCGAATCCGTCGCCCATGTAGCCGAGGTACCAGCCCTCGACGATGACGAGCTTCGGCGCCTCCGTGATCGTCACGGGCTCGACGCGGTCGTCGACCGCGCCGGAGAAGCGTGGGACCGTGACCGGCACCTCACCGGAGCGGAGCGCGTCGACGGCGCGGAGGAGCCACTCGAGGTCGTACGACGCCGGCGGCCCGCGCCACTCGAGCCCTCGTTCGGCGCGCGCCTGCTTGCCGAGGTAGAAGTCGTCCATCGACACGATCGCGGTGAGGGCCCGCTCCGCCGCGATCTTCCTCGCGAGCGTCGACTTCCCGCAGCCCGGCGGGCCGGAGAACCCGAGCACGCACGGGTCGCGCTCGTCGATGAGGCGTTCGATCTCGTCCACTGCGACTCCTTATATGCGAAGTTGCCGTAGAGTTCCCAGCGGGCAAGACGTAAGGGGCGGTCTTGGGTCGCAGGAAACTCATCGTCTCCATGCTGGTCGCGGCCGCGTTGGCGCTCGTCGCCATGCCGTCGGACGCCGCGGCTCCGCGCATCGTCCTCGGCTGGAACTACGGCGGGACGTCCGCGAACTACGTCGCGAGCGACGGCGCCGCGCCCGGGCTGAACACCGTCTCGCCGTCGTGGTGGACGCTGCGCTCGAACGGGGCGATCGCGGACAGCGCGAACGGATCGTTCGTCGCCTGGGCCCACGCGCACGGCAAACGAGTCTGGCCGATGTTCACGAACAACCTCGACCAAGCGTCGTCGCGTCGCGCGATGACGAACGCCGCGCTCCGCGCGAGTGTGATCACAACCGTGCGCGATCTCGCCCGTCGTTACGGCGTCGACGGCATCAATGTGGACTGGGAAGACCTCGCGACGGCGGACCGCAACGCCTTCAGCGGTTTCGTCCGGCAGGCGTCCACCGTGTGGCGGGCGGCGGGGCTCACGACGTCGGTCGATGTGTCCGCGCGCACCGATTACTGGCAGCTCGGCGACTGGTCGGAGTCGTTCGACCAGCGCGCGCTCGGTGCCGCCGCCGACTATCTCGTGCTCATGGCGTACGACGAGCACAACCGGCTGCGCCCGGACGGGCCGACGGCGAGCTTGCGTTGGGTCGAAGATTCGGTGAAGTACCTTCTGCGGACGACGCCGGCGAGCAAAGTCATCCTCGGCGTTCCTTTCTATACGAACGATTGGGACGACAACACGAAGAAGTTCGACGTCGTCACCTACACGCAGACGCTCGCGCACATCCGCGCGCATCGCGCCGTCGTGCATTGGAGTGACAGCGCCGGTTCGAACCTCGCGACATATACACTCGCCGGCCACACGCACCACATGTGGTTCGAGGACGCACGCTCGCTCTCGCTCAAGTCGGCGCTCATCTCGAAGTACGGTCTCGCGGGCGTCGGCGCGTGGCGCATCGGCTTCGAGACGGCGGACGCGTGGCGGGCGATCGAAGCGGCACCGGCGCCCGCGACGCCTGCGGCAACGATCGCTCGAACCGTCGCGCCCACGGCGCCCAAGATGAACGCACCGGTGAAGGTCGACGCCGTGGCGATCGCCGCGAAACCATTGCCGCCGGTCCGTCCGACATCGCGACGAAGCGCGTATCCGCTCGCCGGCGCGTTCGTGGCGTTCGCCGTGGCGGCGGCGGCGACGGTCCTCGCGCGCCGCCGCCGCGGGCGCGAAGCGGTTAGGACGAAGCTGGTGCTGCGCAGGTCAGCTTGTACGCGCAGGCGTTGAAGCCGTCGCCGTCACGATCGAGCGCGGACGGCAGACCCTCACGCTGGTTCATCGTCACCTGCACCGGGGAACCGCTGGCGATCGTCTGAGCCGTCGTCCCGCCGTTGAGGGCGAACGTGTCCGGGTCGAAGGTGGTCGTGGCCATCATCGGCATCACCGTCTGTGCACCAACCGTCGGCGCCTCGAGGACGTATTCGGCCGATGAGTACGTCGACGGGTACGTGAGGTCGATGTCGTATGTCCAGTGGCCGACGTCGTTGATGTTGATGTGCCACGTCTGGGCCTGAACGATGTTGCCCGTCGTGTTGATCGTCACCGTGACTTTGTCGCCGGGATGAACCGTGCACGCCGCGTCACCGGCGCAGTTCGAGACTTGCGTCTCCGACGCGGGCAGGATCTCGTACCACGCGTAGTAGTTCGCACCGCCGACGAACTCCTCGGCGGTTCCCGCCTGGATCAGGTCGGAGCTGTTGTAGCCGCCGATGCCGGTCCACGTCGCCGCGAAGCCGGGCGTCGTTCCGTTCACCTTCGGGACGACCCACGTCGACGTCACATTCGTCACCTTGTTCGTCCCGGACGGGATGTCGACGTAGCCCGACCAGTTGACGCTGTCCGACGTCGCGTTCCGCGTCGGGAGGATCTGGCCCGGGTGGGCCGGGATCATCACGCCGAGCCCGCTACGCGAAGCCGTTGCTCCGGCGCTCGGCAGAAGCAAAGCGAAAGCAAGTGCCACAACCGCACCACACGCCATCAGCCTGCCGGACCCCACCGTTGCCCCGCTGAAGCCCACACGACCGAAGCGCACCAAGCGACTCCTTTCGTTCTCCCTTTGGGGCCGCTGGCGCGGCCTCCGCTCACCCGTATGCTACGCCCGGCTTCGGGCGTTCTTACGGTGGCTCAGGAGCCGATCCAGGCGCCTCGTCCGCTGCACAGGTCGTATCCGACCAGGCACGATGCGCCATTGGTGCCGCTCGTGATGTCGCGGTACTTGAGGGTCGTCCCGTAGATCGGGCCGGCAGTCAGGATCGATCCGCGGTCGGCGGCGCGGGCGGCGATCATCGGCGCCGCGAGACTCGTCCCACCGACGAGGAACCAGCCGCTCGTGTTCTGGTACGGCGTCGAGTCGTAGATCGGCGCACCGGTGTTCGGGTCGGAGTCGGCGGAGATGTCGGGCGTCGCACGGTGCGTGCATGAGACCTGCGGGAACGTCGAGAGCTTCGACTGAGGCGGTGCGATCTGTTCGTACGCGCTGCATCCGCCACCGCCGCCGCTCCAGGCCGTCTCGGAGAAGGGCCCCGTGTGCACCGAGGTCCCGCCGACGGACACGACCCACGGCGAAGCCGACGGGTACTGGGCGCCCAGGCCTTCGTCGCCGGCGGCCGCGACGAATGTCGCCGGCTGGAACGCGAAGTGGGAGTCGAGTTGCGACTCGCCGGCGAACTCCGGTGCGCCCCAGCTCATCGAAACGAACCCGGCATGGGTCTTCGCGTAATCGAGGCCGACGAACAGGTTGGAGAGATTCGGGTCGGCGGCTTCGACGAGGAGGATGTGCGCACCCGGTGCGATCGCGTGCACCCACTCGACATCGAGCGAGGTCTCGAACGCCCAGCCCGCGTTGGCGCCCGGGAGCGTCGTCCCGCCCGATTGATTCACCTTGCGGAGGCAACCGGAGCCAACCGTGCAGGAGGGCAACCCGAACTTCGAAGAGAACACGGCGAGGTCACTCGCGATGGTCGGCGCGTCGTAGGCCGTCACGATGGCGACCGTGCGGCCGGCGCCGGCGGTCATCGAGGTCGGCCAGCCGTAGAACCACTTCATGGCCGCGGGGGAGTAGCCGGCCGGGGCGCTGGTGACGAACGGGGTCACGGTTCCTGCCGCCTCCACGACGTGGGCGTCGCAGTGGGCGAAGCCGGCCTTGGGCGTCGAGCAGACCTGGTGGTCGTGGCGTCCGGGACGCGCTTGTGCGCCCTGCGCCTGGAGTCCCAGGACAAGGGTTGCGGCGATGAGGAGCGAGGTGGCGATCTTGGCGCGCATGGGGTCGTTTCCCGTACCTGTTGAGGTCGGCCGCCGGCGCCGTGGGTTGAGCGTTCAGTGACCCATTGACTTCAGGTGCCGTGACGCCGACGATGTTGGAACCGGCCGGGCAGGCCGCTACGGGATAGGGACTGGGGGAAGGTATGACGCATCACCGACTACGCCGGGCGATCCACGTCGTCCTGGCGATCGCGATCTCTTCGGTCGTTCTCGCAACGGCGGCCACAGCGAACAGCTCGACCTCGGACGTCAAGAAGGCTCCGGCTCGACGAGCCGCACCGGCTCTGCACTTGAAGGGTTACGGGCTCGGCGGTCCGATGCCGTCCCTGAAGAAGCACTTCTCCTTCGTGACGGGGCTGCTCACGAACCACAACGCGCCGCACAAGGCGATCGTGATGAAGTCGTCGCGCGTCCATATCTTCTTCTGGGATCCGACGGGGACCGCCTTCCCGGCGGCGTACGTGAACGGGATGACGCGATACTTCCAGGACGTCGCGCACGACTCAGGCAAGAAGAAGAACGTCTACTCCCTGGCGAGGCAGTTCGGCGCTCACTATCACGTGACGGTGCCGAAGCTCTGTCTCCACCGTCACGACTGTGCGCGGAGTTGGATCATCAGGGACCCGTACCCGGGCGGTTGTGTTCCCGGCGGCGGTTTCACCGCGTGCGTGAGTGACACGGACATGCGGAACGAGATCGAGAGCATCCGCACGACGCTGCTGCCCTTCAAGACCGGAACGAAGGACATCAGCTTCATGTTCCTGCCACAGAACGTCGACACCTGTTTCGGATCTGACTGTTACTCCGCGCTGGCGTTCTGCGCCTACCACAGTTCGTTCGCCAGTGGCAGCGGCGTCGTGTACGCGAACATGCCGTATGTACCGGGCAACGGTGGATGTGACGTCGGTGAGTATCCGAACGGGAGCCTCCTGACGACGCCGGCGGACGCCGAGGCGAGCGTTACCTCACACGAGCACAACGAGGCGATGACCGACCCGTTCCCAGGGCTCGGGTGGTTCGGCACCGACCTTGCGCACGAGAACGGCGACCAGTGCGCGTACACCTTCCAGGACGGAAGCGTGAACGGATATCTCCCGTTTTCACAGGGAACAGGTGTCGTCCAAGGTGCGCCCGGACAGCTCTTCAATCAGGTGATCCACCATCACCGGTACTTGCTCCAGGAAGAGTGGAGCAACAAGGGGTTCATCAAGTCGAGCGGTTTCACGGGCTGTTTCCAGCACACGTCACGACACGCGTAGTTAGTCGCCGCAGCCCGAGTCGTCGCCGTGCCGGATACGCGTGCGCGACGTTCCGTAGCGGCCGTAGTCGTGGGACTCATGTGACATCGACCCGCCGCTGCAGCTGCCCGGTGGTGGCGTTGTTGCCGCACCGTCCACGACCGACGACGTCGTGCCGCCATGCGGCGTGCCGGCCGCTGGGGACGTGATCGGACCGGAATGGGTGGCGGCGATCCCCGGTGCTTCGTCCGGCGTGGCCTGTGGCAGCGTCACAACAGGGACGCTCACCGGGTCGACGGCGGGTGGATCCGAATGGGTGGTCGAGATGTCGCTCACCGGTGCGGGTGCATGCGAGCCGCCCGGGAGGAGGAGGGCGACGACGCCGACGATCAACGACAACAGCACCTTCCTCACTCGCTCAGCGTAGGTCGCGCATCTGCCGAATTGTTGGAACTTGTGCGGCGTTCACCCGTTGTCCGACCATCGTCTCCCAGACAGAAACGGGAGGCATATCCGATGACCGAAACGCTTTCGCCCATCGCGACCGATCCGAGGATCGATCCGCGCATCAAGACCATCCTCGGCGCCTTTCCGGCGATGACGTCGCTATCCGATGCGACCAGCCGCGAGGAGCTCATCGCCGAAGCCTCGACGGACGAAGCACTCGCGCAACGCGCCGCGATGAAGAACTTCATGGACATGATCGACACCGAAGAGCTCGCACCCTCGGCGGGTCTCGACATCTCCGAGTACCAGGTCGCCTCGCAGCCGGACGGCAACACGATCAACATCCGCTTCGTCCGGCCTGAGGGCCGCGAGGTGCTGCCGTGCGTCTACTACATCCACGGCGGCGGCATGGTGGCGCTCTCGTGCTACGACGGCAACTACCGCGCCTGGGCGAAGATGATCGCCGCGCGCGGCGTGGCGGTCGCGATGGTCGACTTCCGCAACGCCCTCATCCCGTCATCGATCGAAGAAGTGGCGCCGTTCCCCGCCGGCTTGAACGACTGCGTGTCCGGACTTCGCTGGGTCGCCGAGCATCACGCCGATCTGGCGATCGATCCGACGCGGATCATCGTGTCCGGCGAGAGCGGCGGTGGGAACCTCACGCTCGCGACGGCCCTCAAGCTGAAACAGGACGGAGCCCTCGACCTCGTGGCCGGTCTGTACGCGCTCTGCCCGTACATCTTGGGGGCCTGGCCGTCGGACGACTGCCCGTCGTCGATCGAGAACGACGGCATCTTGCTCAGCCTGCACAACAACCGCGGCCGCATGGGGTACGGCATCGACGCCTACGACGCGCGCGATCCGCTCGCATGGCCGTCCTTCGCGACGGAGGACGACGTGCGCGGGTTCCCGCCGACCATGATCAGCGTGAACGAGTGCGATCCACTCCGTGATGAGGGCATCAACTTCTACCGCTTGCTGATCCGGGCCGGTGTCGAGGCCCGCTGCCGTCAAGTGATGGGGACGATCCACGCCGCCGAGATGTTCACGATCATGTGCCCCGACATCTCCCGGGACACCGCCGCGAGCATCGCCGACTTCGCGCGCGGCTGACGCGAACTTCCGGAGAAATGAAGAAGGCCCCCGAGGGGGCCTTCTTCATTTGGAACGTATACGGCTTACACGCTGATGCCCGGGCTCACGTTCAGACCGGTGAAGGACGAGTCCGTGTTGAAGAACCGTCCGTCGCCGCTGTCGGTGTCCGAGTTGGTCGACGTGTTGGCGAGCACGAGGTCCGCCGAGCCGCCGGCCGAAGTGACGACACCCGCCACTTCACCGGCAACCGCGTCGCCGCTCATGGCCGACGCGTTCTGCATGAGGTCACGCTTGTTGGAACCCTCCTGCAGGTTGCTCACCGGTTCGCCGTTCAGCACATCCGCTGCCACGATCGTCGAGGTCGAGTCGTTCAGACCATCGAACGACGCGAAGTCGTTCCCGGAACGAGCGTCGCCCGTCGAGATGTCGACCGTGTCCGACTTGTTGGTCGCATCCACCGAGGCAGCGCCGGCCGAGACCACACCGAGGACCTGGCCACCGACGCCGTCACCAGAAGCCGCAGTGGCCGTCTGGCTGGCATCGATCTTGTTGTCGCCCTCCTGCACGTTCGTCGCCGACGCGGCGTTGAGTACATCCGCCGCGAACGGGTTGGCGATCGTGGTGTCGGAGGCCGACTCCAGGCCGACGAACGCCGCCGCGTCGTTGAACGCACGTGCGTCACCGGTCTCGATGTCGATATTCGTCGACGTGTTAGCAGCAACGATGCTCGCCGAGCCACCGGAAGTAACAACGCCGATGACCTGACCGCCGACGCCGTCACCGCTCGTGCTGGTGAGGGTCTGGTTCAGGTCGTACTTGTTGCTGCCTTCCTGAAGGTTCGTCGTAGGAGCGGTGTTCAGCGTGTCGGCGAAGCCAACGCCGACGGCCGTCGACGTGGACGAGTTCAGACCCACGAACGCGTTCGCGTTGTTCTGCCCACGCGAGTCGCCCGTGGAAACGTCCACGTGGTCCGACTTGTTGGTCGCATCCACGGAAGCCCGACCGGACGAAACAACGCCCGTGACCTGGCCGCCAACTGCATCGCCTGACTTCGACGTACCGCTCTGGTTCGAGCTGCTCTTGTTGTCACCTTCTTGGACATTCGTCGAGGAAGCCGAGTTCGCGACGTCCGCGTGCGCCGCCGTGATGGCGGACAGCGCGGGCGTCAGCGCGATCGCTGCGACGACTGCCCATCGCAATACTTTCGTCATATCTTTCGCACCTCCTTCCCTGACGGGGATCGATCTCACATCCGGCCCCCGGACCGCCCTGGAGCAGTTCGAGTTACAGATGTGTGATTCATGTGTACTCCTGAGGGAAGGCGAGGGCAAGCATTTATGACGGTTCTGTGACATCGGCCTGTTGACCGACCCGTCAACCCGCGTCTAGCGGCGCGGCTCCCAGAGGAATGTGACGGTCACCCAGCCGCTTTGGAGCTTGGCGAACCCGAGCCGGTGGGCCGCCTGCACGGAGAGGTCGATGCCCGCCGGGTTCAGCACGCATCGTCCGAACTGATCGGCCGGACCCGCGTGGCCGCTCGGGGCACCCGAGAGCGTGTCGCAGTTCGGCACGGTGTTGAAGCCGTTGTAGAAGGCGGCTTGCGCCTCGGGCGTGCCGCGCGCGAGGCTGCGGAACATCCGCCGCGGGCGCCCGCCGCCCGTCCCGTCCCAGTAGTTGTCGTCCTCGTTCCACGGTCCGACGTCCTTGACGCGAACCGTGATGACGGCACCGTTCGGACGACGCACCCGCACCTTGTAGTTCAGTCCGAGGCGGTAGCCCGCCGGGCAGCCGGCCGACGTGAGTGCCGACGACCATCCGAGCGACGCGAACTTCACGCACTTATCGGGTACGGCCGCCTCGATGCTCCCGCGCGTGTTGGGCCGGTACTGCGTCGCGTAGACGCGGTACTTGACGAACCTCGTCGCGTTCCGGACGGCGTTCCGCTGCTGCGCGCCGGCGTTGGTGCGTCCGCTCGCCAGCGGCTTCGCTCGAGTTGCGGCACCGGCCGGAGAGCTGACGACGGTGAGCACCGTCGCGAGAGCGGCGACGAGCGTCAGCAGCCGGATCTTCGTCGAGCGCGGCATCCCGCAACCACGGTACGCGCAGTTACAGGTGCGAGGGGCCCCAGTCGATCTTTTCGGGCGGGACGATCTTCCCGACGTCGATCTGGATGTCCTTATGGGAGTTCAGCGTGATCTTGCGCGGGTCGGTCGAGACCTTCTTCCCGTTGACGTAGATCGTGAGCTTGCCTTTCGCCGACGCGATCTGGGTCTTCGAGAGCGGCTGGTGCCAGAGATCGAAGAACTGCCCGAGCGTGTACGTGTCCTGCGTCGGCGACTCGACGTGGATGACTCCGTCCTCAGCGTGGACGTGCAGCCAGTAGAAGCAGTTCGTCGCGTTGAAGAAGGGGATCGACGACGAGGTGTCGGGCTTCGGCTCGACGATGCCGATGCCGGGCGGGATCGGACGAAGCTTTCCGTTGACGAAGACGGTCAGGTGCGAATGGACGTGGTAGATCGCCTGCTCGTTCGGTTGGCAGGAGATGTTGTCGACCGGCGCGCCGGTGGCCGCGCTGTCCAGGAGGGCGAGCGGCGCTCCCACCTCGAGCGGGATGCCTTCCGGTCCCGCCGGTCCGCTGAACGTCTTCTTGGCGGCGTCCGTCGAGTTCTTGATCGCGTCCGGTGTCTGGTGTTTCGTCGCGATGACGGCGATGGCGGCGCCGGCGAGCAGGACGCCGAGGACGACCCAGAACGCGATCGTGTTGCGCCGGTGCTTCTTGCGTGTGAGAGCGCCACGGCGCCGTTCGCGCGCGCGTCGTTGTTGGCGCGACATCGCTTAGGTGGTCTCCATCGCGAGTGCTTCCGCTTCGCCGGCGCGACGCTGTCTGACGCTGTACCAGATCAACAGACCGATCACGACCCATCCGAGTAACGGCGCGACGGCAAGGAATCGCCCGGTCGACATCGTGTAGGCGAGCGTCGTGCGAAGCAGGGCTTCACCGAGCAGTCCGATGCCCCAGACCGCCGTCACCTTCCGGAAACGGCGAGCGGCGCCCGGGCGTTCCCAGACTCCGTTGAACTCTTCGACAGCCTTCGGATCGCCGCCCGTCGCGAACGCGCGTCCGAGATAGAACATCGCCGGACGAGGCGCCAAGAGCGATGTGAGGCAGATGACGCCGAACGCGCCGGTGAACACCGACTCGCGCAACTTCAGCAGCATCGCGTTGCCGTGGAACGCGACGGCGCCGACGAGTCCGATCGCGATCCCGAGAAGCGCGATGACGCCGATCGGTTCGAATCGTCCGCGTCGTATCCGTTCGATCGCGATATCCGCGAGCGGGAAGACCATGACGGCGGCGAGGGCGGTTGCGTCCGACGAGACGTGCGGACGGAGCAATTGGTAGCCGACGAGGGGCAGGACGCCCGCGAGCACCGCTTTCGGCGCGAGCTCGCGAAGGCTCGGCACCATCCGGTGCGTTTCGAGTGTCGATGCGGGCTCTTCTTGCATCCCGCGGGAGTGTATCCGCCCGCGATAAAGGGCTCGGGCGACCGGAGAGATCCCGTGGGTCTGGCACGTTGCCGATCTTCCGGTCGCCCGACGTTGTTGAGTCGGACGTGCCCGAAGGGCTTGGATGCGTGCTGAGCACGGATTCTGCGGGTCTACGAGGCGACGGAATACAGGCGCCACTCGCCTTCGACGCCCTTCAGGGGATGCGCACCGTGGTCGGCGAAGGTGATCCCAGACCCGGCTACGATGTCCTTCACCGTGCTCGAGACGAGCACCTCGTCCGGACCTGCGAGCGCCATCACGCGCGCGCTGATGTGGACGGCGATGCCGCCGATGTCGTCACCGCGGATCTCCACCTCACCGCAGTGCAATCCGGCGCGGATCTTGAGGCCGAGCGTCGCCATCGCTCGTCGCAGTCGCCGTGCGCAAGATATGGCTCGCGCGGGTCCATCGAAGATGGCCAGTGCGCCGTCGCCGGTTGACTTCACGACCCGTCCCCGGGTCGCGCCCACCTCCGCTCTGATGACGGCGTCGTGCCGATCGAGGATCGTTCGCCAGACCCTGTCGCCGGCTTCCTCGGCGCGCCTCGTCGAGTCGACGATGTCCGTGAACAACACGGTGGCAAGAACACGGTCCGGCGGCGCGGACGCGCGCGTCCCGGTGACGAACTCCTCGGTCGCCGCGAGGATCGGCTCGGTGTCGCCGACCTGCGGGAGGTGGTCATCTCCGTCCAGTTCGACGTACCTCGCGCCCGGGATGTGTTCGGCGAGCCAGCGGCCCTGACGCACATCCACGACTTGGTCGCCGGTCCGGTGGATGACGAGCGTCGGAACGTTGACGGATATCGCTATCGGTCGCGCGTCGATCTCCGCGTTCATCTGCATGAGCTGACGGAAGGCGCCCGGGCTGAACGCCGATCGCTCGAAGCGACCTCCGGCTTCCTGGAACATCTCTTCGCCGAAAGCTTTCAGATACGTCGGAGCGAACCATGACAGGACATGTCCGTTGCCCCACGTCTCCACGAACTCTTCGATGAGTGCGGTGAACTCTGCCGGCGAATAGGCGCCGTCGAACGTCTCGTCGACCCACCGCACGATCGCGCCATACAGCACGAGCGACAACACCCTCTCCGGGTGCGACGCCGCGAAGAGCAGGGACATCGGCCCGCCCTCCGACTCCCCGAAGATCACGGCGCGCTCCGAACCCGCGGCGTCCATCACCGCGCGGAGGTCGTCGATGCGTTCTTCGAGACTCGGCTGCCCACTAAGACGATCGGACAACCCGCAGCCTCGCTTGTCGAACATGATCAGTCGCGAGAATGACGCGAGTCGCTCGAGGAACGCGGCGCTGAACGGGTCTTCCCAGAGCAACTCGACGTGCGACATCGTCCCCCAGACGAGGACGAGATCGACCGGCCCTTCGCCGTGAACCTGATAGGCGATGCTCAGATCGCCGCTGCGCGCGTAGCGCGTCCGGGGCGCCGAAGTCATCTGGATCTCTACTGTAACGACGGTGGCGCTCTGATCGGTCCGTGCGTCTCGTGTGACGAGTTGCCGGTGCTGCCACCCGGACTGGCGAGCGTCGCGTCCTCGCCCGCATGCGCGTCCGTAGCGCACCCAGCTCCCCAGGCTGGATCCCAAAGGCTGCGTATCGCACGCCCGCGGCATCCCGAATCTTAGAGGCGGCGCCCCGAATTGAACGGGGGTAGAGGGATTTGCAGTCCCTTGCCTAGCCACTCGGCCACGCCGCCGAAGCAGGAGCAAGGGTACCCGACGCTTCACGGGCGGGGTCCCCGGGGTCTACGATGACGGGAACGTCGGGCAGACGAACAAGGAGTTCTTCATGCGTGCGAAGCGTTTCTCGCTTTTCGTTGTCGTAGGTCTCATTGCGGCTGCATTGAGCGTCGGGCTCGCTTCGACGGCCGGCGCCGCGGGGGGTCACAAGGTCTACAGCGGGGACGTCCTCGTGAGCGGTTTGTCGACGTTCGAAGTCAAAGCCACCAATCCGACCGGTCATAACATCAACGCGACCGCGTCGATCGTCCGCCTCGACGGCATCCTGATCGACACGTCCACCTTCAACGTGCTCGCGCACACGACCCATATCTTCAACCTGGCTACCGCGGTGAACTGCGAATGCACTGGGATCCTGAGTGCGAAGAAGAGCGGTCTCGTCCCGGGCGGTCAATTCATCGGTGTGACGTCCACCCAAGAGATCGAGATCCCAGCCGGATCATGGCGGAAGGTGTCCGCCAGGAAGAAGTTCACGACAGGCGATGTGCTCGTCAAGGGTCCCACGACGTTCGAGGTGAAGGCCTTCAACACGACCGGGCACGCGATCAAAGCGACCGCGAACGCCGTGAAGCTGGACGGCACGAGTCTCGGCGCGCAGACGTTCACCGTGCTCCCGCACACGACGCACATCTTCAACTTCGCCGTCGCATCGAACACGGAGCTCACGGGGACGCTGGTCGGAAAGAAGAAGGGCCTCATACCGAGCGCGCAGTTCATCGGCGTGACGTCGGCGCAGGAGATCGAGATTCCGGCGGGCGCCTGGCAGTAGTTAGATCGGCTCGACGTGGTCGAGTGTGGCGATGAAGTGGGTCTGGTACGAGAACGTTCCCGGACCGAACCGCTTCTTGCCGGTGAAGTCCTCGGTCCACTTGAGCCACAGGTGCCCTTCGGGTGAATACCAATATGTACGCGTGCGGTTGACGTCTTCGGTGCCGCCCGGTTCGCTCTGCCGATGGATCTGGACGACCCACGTATCGAAGTTGCGACCGAGCACGTTGAGTTTCTCTTGTCGCAGGATGCCGACGGTCCAGTCTTCGACGCGGGACGTGGATCCGTCCGCCGCCGTGGCGGTGCTCTTCCCGCTGATGACCGTTCCCGCCTTCAGCGGGAACGGAACCTGGAGCATCGGCGGCGTGTAGTTCCCTTCGTCGCTTTGTGAGAAGCCCGGGCCGAACGTGATCGTCCCGGCTTCATACGTGAATGCGACGCCGCTCGCCCCGTACTGAACGATCTCGCGTTCCTTGTGCTGCGACGAGAAGTCGAGGTCGAAGACGAACTCGTCCGGTTTGAGGTTCGCACTCGTCGGTCGGTCGACGGTCATCGTCATCTCGGGCGGGTACGAACGGCTCCCGAACGGTTGCGCGCTCTCGGTGCCGTCCACCTTGTAGACGTAGTGGCCGAGCGGCGGGAAGCGACCGGTGCTCGTCGCGTGCTGCTTGTCGGCCGGAGCTTGCAGCGTCGCCGACGAGATCGAGGCTCCCGAGCTGACGGGTGTCGGCGACGGTGTCGGGACGCTGAGGTTCTGCGCTTGCGGCTGACGGCCGTCGAACGTCCCGCCGCGCGAGAACGTGGGCGGACGATTCGCTCGGATGTTCGTCTGGTAGAGCAGCGCGCCGGACGCGAAGGCGGTGATCAGTGCGATCGCGAACGCGGCGCGGAGTCCTCGGTGTGCCTCGGTCATCGGACGTGAGTGTGACGGTACATCAACGACCGTGGGAGTCCGGACGGTTCCTTAGCGTGGCGTCCTGGTCGGGAAGGGTTCGGGCGTGTCGTGCGTGCGTTCGAAGTCGCGCTCGTTGAACTGTTCCTGGTCTTCGCGGCAGCGCTCGCGAGCGTCGACGTTGTCGAAGCCGTCGCACGGATCTTCGTTCGGGTTCGGTGTGGAGACGGTCGCGCCCGGAGGAAGCGCCGGGGTTGCCGGTTGCGCGGGTTTCGCGACCTTCGGATTCGGTGTCTTCGGAGCAGCCGGAGTCGGGACGGTGCCCGTCCCGAGGTTGCCGAGGACGGGGAGGTCGATGCCGTCAGAGCTCGTCGGTGTCGTCGCCGACGTCGGCGTGATGTGCGTGAGCGGGTGATCCATAGGCAGCAAGAGCGGCAGGATCGCCAGCACAGGAACGAGCAGGAGCCACTTCCTCACCAGGTCAGCGTACCGCGTGCCGGCCGATCGGCCTACGTTTTCTGCAACGCGGGGAGCTTCTCGTCGAGCCAGCCGACGCCGCGCGGCGTGTACTCGACGGGGGAGGCCCGGCCGGAGCGCAGGTAGGCGACCGTGAGCGTGCAGCGTCCTTTCACGTATCCGAGGAGCGCCAGTGCCTCGGCGTACAGCTCGAGCTGCGCGATCTCGGCTTCGCCCTCGCCGGTCTTCCAGTCGACGATCTCGAGCGTCCCGTCGTCGTTGACGTAGACGGCGTCGATCCGGCCCCGGATCAGGTTGCCGCTCGGAAGCTTGAGCATGAACGGCACTTCGACGGCGGGCTCGCCGCCGCTCAGCTCAAAGAGCTCCCGGGCTTCGTAGCCGAGCATCGCGTAGTTCTCTCGCATCGTGGCGACGTCACCGCGTCCCGTCGGCGCCGACGTCTGGTCGAGCGCGTCCTCGTCGGCGACGCCGATGAGCCCGCGTCCCTTCTCTTCGAGCCAGCCGTGCACCTCGATCCCGACACGTTGTGCTTCCGTCGGACGCTGCGGCAGCGGGTGCAGCACGGTGTCCGCGCGTTCCTTACCGATCGCGATGCGCACGGCCGCCGTCGCGGCGAGCGAGCGGTGGCGCGTCGGCGGCGGTTCGTCCGGCGCCTCGGATTCGAGTGCTTCGATCGCACGCAGGTGCTCGTTGTAGATCGCGCGCGCCTCGGCACTCTGAAAGACGGCGTCGAGCTTTCCGTTCGCGATCAACGTGTCGACGGTCTCGATCCACGGCCGCGCCTCGGCGTCGAACGCTTCCGGCGGCCAGACGAGGCGACGGCGCATCGATTCGAGCACGGGGTTCGTTTCGTCCGGCGGCTCGTCACAGTGACCGGGCAGCGTTTCGACGAGATCGGCGTTGCTCTCATCGCGGATCTCTTTCAAGAAGGCGGACGGACCGCGCGGCGTCTCTTCCGACGCGTACCAATGCGCGGCCGTGCAATACAAGCGCTTCCGCGCGCGCGTGATCCCGACGTACAGCAGGCGACGTTCGTCCTCTTCGGCGCGCTGCTTCAACGCGTCGCGGTACGCCTTCATCTTCCCGCCGTACTCCGGGAGGCTTCCTTTGTCCTTGCGGACGCCGGGCGGCAGCTGTTTCGTCGCGGTGAGCGGGTTCGACAAGCGAAGGTCGGGGAAGAGCGAGTTCATCTGCGAGTTGTCCCACCGGGACAGTTCTTGCGAGGCGGTGATGTGCGGGATGAAGACGACGTCGAACTCGAGACCCTTCGCCTTGTGGATCGTCAGCACCTTGACCGAGTCCGTCGACGCGTTCGTCGCTAGCGGGATGGGATCTTCGGATTGCTCGGCGACGTCGAGGAAGTCGAGGAACGAACCGAGGTTCGCGTCACCTTCGAGCGGCGAGAACTCGGAGCACACACCGATGAATCCGTTGAGGTTCTCGCGCATGGCCGCCGCGCTCCGCGAGCCCGATGCCGCGAGTGCGTCGGCGACGCCCGTGCGGTCGGCGATGGCCTGGACGAGTTGCTGGAGCCCTTTCGAGATGAGCGGACGAAGCCCTTCGAGCACGTCGAAGAATTCGCGGATCCGAGCGCGCGCCTCGTCGCTCACTCCGTCGATCTCGTCGATGTGCGCGAGTCCTTCCATGAGCGAGAACTGCACCTCGCCGGGATCGGGTTCGTCCACGTCGTAGGTTTCTTTCGCTTTCAGCATCAGCTCGTAGTTGTTCTGCGCTTGCCAGCGCGCGATCGGCGCGAGGTCGCGGTAGTGGATGCGGAACCGGGGGCCCATCACGATGCGCGCGGCCCAGCGGTTCGTCCGGTACGTCGGATCGGAGAGCACCTGCATCCACGCGATGACGTCGGTAACCGCGGGAACCTTGAGCAATCCGCCGAGGTCCGGCATCTCGAACGGGATGTCGAGCTCTTCGAGCACGGACAGCACGGCGTCGAGGAAGCGGCGCGAACGAGCGAGGATCGACATCTCGTCCCACGGCACACCGTCGCCGTGCAGGCGGTTGATCTCGCTGCCGATGTAACGAGCCTCGACCTCTTGGTCGGCGAAGACCGCGGCGCCGATCCACCCTTCGCCCGTCTGCGGCACGGGGACGAGCTCGGCCCCCGGACGATCTTTGGACGGCACCTTGTCGATCACACGGTTCGCGAGCTCGACGATGCGTCGTCCGGACCGGTAGTTCTCGGCGAGGGACGCTTCGTGCGCCGGCAGGCCGCCGTCGCGAAGGAACTCGCGGTGGAAGTCGATGAGGTTGTACATCGAAGCGCCGCGCCAGGCGTAGATCGCCTGCCGCGCGTCGCCGACGGCCGTCACGGCCGAACCGTCCGGGCAGACGTGACGCAGCATCACTTTCTGGGCGGGGTCGGTGTCCTGGTACTCGTCGAGCAGCACGACGGGGAAGCGCTCGCGCAGCTCCGCGACAACTTCGGGATGCGTGTCCAAGATCTCGACGGCGAGCCGGATCTGGTCGCCGTAATCGATGCGCCGGAGCTCGCGCTTGCGTTTCGAGTACAGGCCGATGATCTGCGCGAAGTCCTTGCGTTTCTTGAAGGCTTGGACGGCCCACTTGTCGCCGAGGTCCGCTTCGAGCATCCGGTCGCACTCAGCCGACAGCTCGTGCGGCGTGACGAGATGCGTCGCCGCTTGGTCGGATAGCTCGAGCGTCTGCGGGATGAACGAGAGTGGGTGACGAAGCTCGACCTCGTCGAGGTCGGTGAGGTGGTCGATCATGCCGAGCAGGATCTGCCACTTCTGCGCGTTCGAGAGCAGCCCGGCTTCCGGATCGATGCCGATGCGTGGACCGTGCTCCCGCAGGAGCTTCGACGCGAAGGCGTGGTACGTCATCACCGTCGGGTGTTCGGATGCGCGCGGTTCCATCGCCGCGAGCGCTTCGCCGAGCCGCTCCTCGAGCTCGCCGGCCGCCTTGTTGGTGAACGTGAGGCCGAGCACGCCGGTCGGACGAACCTGGTTCGTCTCGACGAGATAGACGATGCGCGCCGTCATGACGGCAGTCTTCCCTGAGCCGGCTCCCGCGCGGATCACGACGGGCTCGAGCGGCGCTTCGATCGCCGTCCACTGCTCGTCGGACGGTTCGTACCCGTGCAGGGCGGCTTTGATCGCGTTGCTCGTCTTGCGCGTCACTTGGGGACCTCTTTCCCCTCGGGCCACCGCGGGCACAGCGGACGCATCCGGCACCACTGGCAATCGGCTTCGGGCGACGGCGCGAACTCTTCGCGGGACGCGCGTTCGAGGATGTCGCCGAGACGGCCGAGTGCGTCGTCCGCCTCGCCCGGGAATTGGTAGCGCTTCGCGCACTGCAGCGACCCGTCGTTACGGTCCTGCGCTTCGATGCCGGGATAGATGAGCTGCGCGCAGGCGGGCTCGCCGTACTGCTTCAGGTCGGGATAGTGCTTGGCGGCGGCGTAGTAGATCGCGAGCTGGAGGGACTTCTTCGCGTCGTCCCAATGCGCGGCGTTGCGTGACGTCTTGTAGTCGGACAGGACGAGTCCCTTGCCGTTGCGCGACACGCGGTCGATGCGGCCGCGGATCGTGTGCCCGTCGTAGTCGAGGTCGTTGAAGGCGTACTCGACGTCGATCGTCTCGCCGCGGCTGCGCTCGGTCGTCCACCACCGCCAGAGCGATTCCTGTCCGTACTTCCAGTAGTTCACGGCGAACGGGCGGTTCGGGTAATCCTCGCTGTGGCGTTTGAACTCCTCGTTGTAGATCGCCTTCGCTTCGTCCCACGTCTTGATGTCGCCTTTGATGACGTCCGAGCGCTCGATGATCTTGTGGACGAGCGATCCGAACTTCATCTGGTACGTGCTCTGCGGATCGAGCCCGAGCACCGATTCGAGGACGTACCGCAGCGGACATTCGTCGAACCGGCTGATGCGCGAGTACGACGTCGTGAGCTTGCCCGTCGGGTAGAGCGCGTCGCCGGACGTCCAATCGCGACGCCACCACCATGCGGACGTATCCATCCCGTCGACGCTCCGCGCGATGCGTGCGAGCGCGGCGGCGGCGGCGTACTTCTCGGCCTCCGTCGCGCGATCGCTCGCGAGCGTCCGGCGGTGGCGCGCGGCCGCTTCGGAGAGCGTGACGGGAACATCGTCGGGGTCGAGCGTCAACGCGTCGGGCAACGCGCCGAAGGCTTCGGTGCAGAACCGCGACGGGGTCGACTTCCGCACGCCGGGCGAGCACGAGACGACGAGGCGACGCCGCGCGCGTGTGATGGCAACGTAGAACGTGCGCCGCTCTTCGGCGAGCTGCGCGATCGCGCGGTCTTGCGCGTTGCCGGCGTCGAGCGCCCACGGATCGAACAAACCTTGCGCGCGGTGCGCTTTCGGCATCTGCCCTTCGGCGATGCCGAGCGTGCAGACGACGTCCCATTCGAGGCCTTTGCTCCGGTGGAACGAGAGCACCTGCACGCCGTTGCCCGTCCGGGACGGCGCCCACGTGTCGGTGACGAACGTGTCCGCGGAAGCGCTCTCGAGGTAATCGCGCATCGTCCCGCGTGGACGGCGTTCGACGAAGTGCGCGAGAGCGCTGTTCAGCGCCGACAGCGCGTCGATGTGGTGAGCGGCTTCGGGATCGGTGTCTCGCTGTGCTTCGAGTTGTTTGCACCACGCCGAGGCTTTGTACACGCGGAGGAACGTGTCCTGCGCGGCTTCGTGAAGGTCGGTGGCCGCCTCGTCGAGGAGCATGCGGAGCTCCGATGTTGCGTCCGCCTTCGACGAGCGCACGATGTCGAGGAGTTCCGCCTTGCTCAGGTACGCGGTGCGTTCGAGGTCGCGCACGTCGTACGGACCGAGCCCGATCAGCGGCGACGCCAGCACGGCTTTGCACAGACCGTCGCTCGTGTCGCCGAGGATCGCGAGCCGGCAGACGTCGAGGATCGCCCGTGCCGCGGGCTCCGCACCGATCGGGCGGTCGGCCGACGCGATCCGGTACGGGACGCCGAAATCGTCGAGCACGCGTTCGAGCGAGTGTCCGTATGCGGCCGGTTGCGCGAGCAGGATCGCCATCCGCTCGTACGGGATCCTGTCGACGAGATGCGCGGCCCGAAGCTCCCGCGCCGTCGATTCGAGCTCGCCGGCCATGGTCGCGAAGCAGCGCAGCTCCGCGGCGCCGTCCGGACCGACGAACGCGACGGCACGATGCGGGCCGGCGTCCGGTGACTGCGATATGAGCTCGGACGCGACGGCGCCGATCTGTTTCCCGTACCGGTAGCAGGTGGGCAGCTCGATCGTCGTGTGCTGCGGCGCGAGGTCGTTGAACCGGTCGAGCCAGCGCGGATCCGAACCGCGGAACGCTTCGATCGCCGAATCGGGGTCACCCGCGCAGACGAGGTGATCGGTCGCCAGCAGCTTGAGCAGTTTGAGCTGCGCGGGTGCGAGTTCCTGCGCGTCGTCGACGAGCACGTGCGGGAACCGCCGGTGGATCGCCGTGCAAAGATCGTCCTGTTCTTCGATGAGGCGCGCGGCGGCGAGGATCATCTCCGGGTAGTCGAGGATCGCGTTCGCGCGAAGATGCTCGCGGTACGCGACGGCGAAGTGCGCAACCGGCGCATGCTCCGGACGTTTCTCCGCGAGCTCGCCGAGGTCGGTATCGCTCAGCCCGCGGTACCCCGCGCGCACGCAGAAGTCCGCGACCTCGGCGACGAAGGCCTCGGCGCGCAGGTGCTCGGAGTAGTTGTCCCAGTCGCTGCGGTTCGCCTTGCCGAGCAGATCGCGCACGACGGATACCTGTTCGGCGTTCGTGAGACGGAGGGGCGGCTGCGCGAAACCGAGCTGGTGGTAGTAGCGCGTGACCAGGTGGTAGGCGAGCGCGTGCCACGTGTGGACGGGAACTTCGAGGATCGCCTGCTGCGGGAGCTCGTAGGGCAGCTCGTCGCGTAGCTCGACGGCGCGGTCGCGGGCGGGCAGGAGCAGGAGGATGCGGTGCGGTTCCGTGATGTGCGTGGCGAGCCGGATCCAGCGCTGCTTCAGGGCCTCGGATTTGCCCGTGCCCGGGGAGCCGAGGACGAGCAGCGGCCCACCGTCGTGATCGACCACCTTCGCTTGGGCTTCGTCCAGATGGAGCATCGGACTCTTAAGAGTAGGCCGGGGGTGTGACGCGCTTAGAGGTTCGTCCAACGCTGCTGGATATAGCGCTGGACTTCCGTCTCATCGGTGATCTCGCGGGTGCCGTTCGCGAGCCGGACGAAGAATGCGTCGTGGCGCGATTGGTTGCCGTGCTTGTCGGCCTTCCGGATCTGGGCGCGGACCGGGTGGCCGCACGCCTCGACGTGGACGCGGCAGACGTCGTTCCCATCGACGGATGCCATCTCCGAGGAGACGTTCGCCGTGGCGGCGATGCCGACGGCGCCCTCGAGGATGTTCACCAGGTGCTGGACGAAGAGGTCGCGGTCGGTTCGCTCGTGGGGTCCGCGGAGCGCGTCGTAGTCGGCTTGGAGGCCTATGGGCTCGCCGCCGTCGGCGACGCCGAGCAGGAGCGTGCCGCCGCAGCGTGAGTTGAGGAAGGCGGCGACGGTCTTGATCGATGCGCTCTCGACGAGCTTCGAGCGCTTGGCTTCGCGCAGATCCCACGTGAGCGTCGACTTGTACTCGAGGAACTGATCTTCGTCTCGTCCGAGGAGCTCTCCGATGGGGCAGAGCTTCTGCCGGCCGACGCGGGCTCGTTCGTAGACGATCGGCATCATCATCTCGCCGATCTGTTTCTGGAACTCGCTGTTGTCGAGGAACAGCTTGGTGAACCGTTCGTCGTCCGACATCCGTTCGACGAAGGCGCCGACGACGCGTTCGCGGAATTCCGGCTCGAAGGCGTCGGGCGAGTTCGCTCCCGCGACGAGTTGGAGGTCTTCGTCGTCGGACATCGCGGCCATAACGCTCTGCATATGAAGCTTGTCGCCGTCGCTCAGATCGAGGCCGAACGTGTCGTTGATGCGGTCGATGACGACCGACAACTGCTCCATCCCGGGCAGGACGGCTTGGCCGTCGGCTTCCGGTGGGAACGCGGTGACGATCGTTTGGGTGTCGAGCGCGATCTCTTGCTTCCCGAGGTTGCGCAGACGGAGGTGCGTCAGCTCGAGGTCGCCGAGGTCGAGCGAGCCGGACTCCGTCCGCGGCAGCCGGCGCTGCAGGAAGCGGCAGTAGACGTACCGCTTCTCCATCTCCGTGTTGTGCAGCGGCATGATCTGCGAGATGAAGCCGTAGAGATGGACGAACCGCTTCAGGACTTTCCGGAACGTCGTCTGATCGTCCGGATCGAGATCGTTGAATCGACCGACGGCGGGGTCGACCGCCGCGTAGAGAGCGGCATTCCCCGTGGGATCGTCCGACGCCGTCAGGTAGATCTTCGCGAAGGCGTCGATCTCCTCTCTTCGTACGATCCCGAAACGGTCGAGTTCGTCGCGCGCGTCGTAGAGGAGGTTCGGATCCGTCGGTGCGGCGAGCGTTTCGTCGTAATAGGGCGCGAAGGCCGTCTCGATGTCGTCGGCCTTGTTCACGAAGTCGAGGACGAACGTGTCTTCCTTCCCCGGATGGATCCGGTTGAGTCGCGAGAGCGTCTGGACGGCGTGGACGCCGGCGAGTTTCTTGTCGACGAACATCGTGTGCAAGAGCGGCTGGTCGAATCCGGTTTGGAACTTCTCGGCGACGACGAGGATCCGGTTCGCCGACTCGGACCCGAACGCTTCCGCCGTCTGTCGCTCGGGGAGGCCGTTCATGTTGGACTCCGTGTAGTCGATACCGCCGTCGCGTACCGTGCCCGAAAAGGCGACGAGCGCCTTGACCTCGCCGATGCCGTGATCGCGCAGGTAACGGTCGATCGCGAGCTTCCAGCGAACGGCGGCGAGCCGCGACCGGCACACGACCATCGCCTTGCCCCGACCGTCGATGCGCTGCGCCGTGATCTTGCGCGTGTGCTCGACGACGATCTCGGCCTTCTGCGCGATCTGCTCGGGGTGAAGTGCGGCGAAGCGCGCGATCGCCGCCGTTGCCCGGCCGACGTCGACCTCCGGGTCGTCCGTCGAACGATTCGCGACGCGGTAGTACGTCGCGTACGAGGTGTAATTGGCGAGCACGTCGAGGATGAAGCCTTCTTCGATCGCTTGCCGCATCGAGTACAGATGTGTGGGCCGTCTGTTGCCGTCGCCGCTCGACACGCCGAAGACCTCGAGCGTCTTCGCCTTCGGCGTCGCCGTGAAGGCGAAGAGGCTCAGGTTCTTCTGTTGCCCGCGGGCCTTCGCGGCCTGCTCGGCGAGCACGTCGACGATGTCTTGCGCTTCGTCCTCGGTGAGATCGTCGTCGTCCGACTTCCCGAGCAAACGACGCATCTCGTGCGCGCTTTCGCCGGATTGTGACGAGTGCGCTTCGTCGATGAGCACGGCGTAGCGACGCTCGGGAAGTTCCTTCAACTCTTTGACGACGAACGGGAACTTCTGGAGCGTCGTCACGATGATCTGGCCCTGGGCACCGCGTAACGCATCGGCGAGCTGCTTGGACGATTCGTCGATCTTCTCGACGAAGCCGTGCGCGTGCTCGAACTGGTAGATCGTGTCTTGCAACTGGGCGTCGAGGATCCGACGGTCGGTGATCACGATGACCTTGTCGAAGATCTTCGCGTCGCTGCCGTCGTGCAGCACGGCCAGCCGGTGCGCGAGCCACGCGATCGTGTTCGACTTTCCCGAGCCGGCCGAATGTTGGACGAGGTAGTGATGTCCGGCGCCGTTTCGTCTCGCGTCGTTCTCGAGCTGCCGCACAGCGTCCCACTGGTGGTAACGCGGGAAGATCAGGTTCCCGTTGCGGCGAAGCTTCGACTTCGCACCCGGTTGGTCCTGCTCGACGTGGACGAACCGCGCCAGGATGTCCAGCCAGTTGTCGCGCTGCAGGACGTCTTCCCAGAGGTACGCCGTTGCGTGCCCGTTCGGGTTCGACGGATTCCCCGCGCCGCAATGCGTTTCGCCGGGGTGACTGCCTTTGTTGAAGGGAAGGAACATCGTGTCGCGTCCGGCGAGGCGAGTCGTCATCATCACCACGCTCGCGTCGACGGCGAAATGGACGATCGCGCGTCTGCCGAGCAGGACGTTCCGCGGATCGCGGTCGGTGCGGTACTGCGCGATCGCCTGCTGGACGTCCTGTCCCGTGAACTGATTCTTCAACTCCGCCGTCGCGACGGGGATCCCGTTGCAGAACATCACGAGATCGAGCGCGTTCGGATCGGCGGCGTAGTGCACCTGCCGGGTGATGCTGAGGCGGTTCGCGTCGTAGAGCGTTTCGAGGTCGGGGTTCAGCCCGGAGGCCGGACGGAAGTACGCGAGTTTGAACGCGATGCCGAGGTCCTCGACGCCGTGACGCAGGACGTCGATCGTCCCGCGCTTGTCGATCTGGGACGCAACGCGCTCGATGAAGCGCTGCTGCGCGGTGCCGGTGTCGCCGTGCAGGGCGACGAGGCGCTCCCAGCCCTCGTTCTGGGTCGCGCCGATGAAGGTGAAGAGCTGGACGGGATCGAGGCCGAGGGCCGCGTCGTAGTCGAGGGCGGAACCCTGGTGGTAGCCGTGGGTGAGGAGGTGGTCCTCGATGCCGTCCTCGAAGGCTCGTTCTCTGGTGACGCCGGTCACAGCACGTTGACCTCCCGGCGGACATTATCCGGCCATGGAGGCGCGTAGACTACCTGTACAGGAATCCCGTACAGGAGAAGCCAAGTTGATCGAGACCTCGTACACGAACGCGCGGCAGAACCTCGCCGCGCTGATGGACGCGGCCGGCAGGGACCACGAGACGGTCGTCATCAAGCGGCGGGGGGCCGAGGACGTCGCTCTCGTTTCGGCGGCCGAGCTTCGAAGCCTCGAAGAGACCGTCCACCTGTTCAAGTCGCCGGCGAATGCGCGGCGACTGATCGAAGCTCTCGAGCGTGCGCTCGCCGGAGCGGGAGAGGCCTTGACGATCGAAGAGCTGCGACGTCGGGTCGGCGTCGAGGACGAGGGGTGAGCCACGGAACTCGTCTTCGATCGGGATTTCATCGAGGACCTGACCTACTGGGTCAGGGTCGAGCGGAAGACGGCGCTGCGCCTGCTTGCGATCGTGGACGCCGTGCGGCGCGACCCGACGACGGGACTCGGAAAACCTGAGCCGTTACGGCATCTGCCGGGCAACGTGTGGTCGCGACGCCTGACGCAAGAGCACCGCGTCGTCTACCACGTCGGAGAAGGGCGCAACACGTTCCTGCAAGCGCGCTACCACTACTCACCCAGCTAGCATGGATTCATGGAATTTGTGAAACTTGGAAAAAGCGGCCAGGTGTCGATCCCGCGAGCGTTCTTGCGAGAGCTGGGGGCCGAGCCGGGCTCCCTGTTCGTCGCCGAGGTCGGCGACTCCGGTGAGATCGTGCTGCGCCTCGCCGGCGTCTACCCGATCGAGATCTACAGCGACGAACGGTTGGCCGAGTTCGCGGCCGAAGACCGCCTCGCGCCGAACGAGCGAAAGAAGTTGCGGACGAAGCGCTCTCGCGCTTGACCCGGATCTTCTGCGACGCGAACGTTGTCTTTTCGGCTTCGATCACGCCGAACGGCCGCGCCGCGGCACTCATCGATCTCGCGAACTCGGGCCGTCACCGGCTCCTCGTATCGCGACACGTGATCGGTGAAGTGCGCTCGAACCTGATCGTTCGCTACCCGGGCGAGGTCGAACGCTTCCAGGAGATCCTGACGATGTTCGAAGTGGTTCCCGAGAGTGCACCCGCACTGCTCCGTGAAGCTCAGCAGCTCGGACTGCCTCCGGAGGACGCGCCCGTTCTCGCCGCCGCGATCGGATGCCGCGCCGAATTATTGGTGACGGGGGACAGGAGACACTTCGGCGATCTCTGGGGACGTCGGATCAAAGGCGTCCGCGTGATGTCATTGAAAGACGCGCTCGCGACGTTGTTGTGAATGTTGGTCGGACGCTTCTCATCCAGAGACGTCGATCTGACCGGTAACGGCCGCCGTGATAAGGGCTTGACGCCGCTCGAGCAACAGCGCACCTTGCCGTTCGAGGGAAGAAAGCATCACATCGATACGACGAGTCTCGCGATCGAGGAAATCGGCGACTGCCGCCTGCCGGTCGGGAGCAGGAATCGCCGTTGGTAGCGAGCGCAAACGCTCGCCGCTCAGATGAAAGATGTTCGCTCCCGAAGCGACGCTGGCGAGAAGGCCCGATTCGAATGCGTAACGGCACCACCACGCGAGGAAGCGCGGGTCCGTTCCCTCGCGCGGACGCAGCCGCAGCAGCGTGTTCTGAAAGCAGACCGTTCCTTCGAGTTCGCCATTCCAAACCGCATTCGCGCCGACGGTAGCCAAACTTCCGGAACCTTCTGAAACGAGAACATCTCCCGGCGCAAGTGCGTAGAACCGTTGCTCAGCGGGATCAAGATCCATTTCCTTTACATCGCTGAGATCAAGCCGGCCGTCCAAGACGTTTGCCGACCTGAGATAACGGACCATGTTTGGTCCGTCGGCCCGGTCGGGTGACCGCATCCGGCCGAGCGTGACCTCCGCGATCGCACGGAGCGGTTTCACGAGCGTCATTCGGTGAGCGTGTTCACCAACGCCGCGATCTCGGCCTCCAACTCTTTGATCTCCCGATCGATCTCTTCCAGCGGCCTCGGCGGCACGTACTTGTAGAAATGCCTCGTCAACGGGATCTCGTAGCCCACGCGCGTCTTCGATCCGTCCAACCACGCGTCGGGAACCCACGGCAGCACTTCCCGCTTCATGTATTCGTCGACGTCCTCCGTCAACGGCACGTTCTCGTAGTCGCGGAGCTCGAGATCGGGTTCCGGTGAACCGTCCTTCCCGATCACGATCGGTGCCTCCGGGTCACGGACCGACGCCGCAGCGATGAGCGCCTTCTCGTCCTTCGCCGGCAGCTTCTTGATCGACCGGATCTTCTCGACGAACACGTCGCGGTCCGACGCCGAGATCCCCACGAAGGGCTCGAGCTCAGGTGAGACCGAGGACGGAACTTCCCATCGCATCCGCAGCGGACGCTCGACGGTGATGCGCCTGAACCCGAAGTCTTCGTTCCGGAAGATCTTCGACCGCTCGTTCTCCTCGAACGCTGCGTAGAGCCGCGTGACGTCGTCGATCTGGTCCTGCGAGATCTCTTTGCGTTTGTCGCCGAACGACTTGCGCATCTTCGTCCAGCTCTCGCGAGCGTCGACGAGCTGGATCTTGCCGCAGCGCTCGGCCGACTTCCGGTTGGTCAGCACCCAGAAGTACGTCGAGATGCCGGTGTTATAGAAGAGCTGATCGGGCAGCGCGACGACCGCTTCCAGCCAGTCGTTCTCGATGATCCACTTGCGGATCTCGGACTCGCCCGATCCGGCCTGGCCTGTGAACAGCGGCGAGCCGTTGAAGACGATCGCGAGACGGGTGCCGTTGCCCGATACGTCCTTCATCTTCGACAGCATGTGCTGCAGGAAGAGCAGCGAACCATCGTTGATGCGCGGAAGCCCGGCGCCGAATCGTCCGGCGAAGCCCTTCGACTCGTGTTCGTGCTTGATCGGATCGGCGTACTTCTTCCACTCCACGCCGAACGGGGGATTCGCGAGCATGTAATCGAAGCGCTCGCCGGCCGTTCCGTCCTCCGTGAAGGAGTTGCCGGGGTAGATGTTGGTCGCGTCCTGCCCTTTCAACATCATGTCGGAGCGGCAGATCGCGTACGTCTCATCGTTGAGCTCTTGGCCGTACACGCGGAGCTTCGCCTTCGGGTTGTGCTCCCGCAGCCAGTCCTCGGCGACGGACAGCATGCCGCCCGTGCCGCAGGCCGGGTCGTACAAGGAGCGCCGGATGCCGGGCTTCGAGAGCGCGTCGCCGTCCTCGATGAACAGAAGGCTCACCATCAGGCGGATGACCTCGCGCGGCGTGAAGTGTTCGCCGGCGGTGTCGTTCGAGATCTCCGAGAAACGGCGGATCAGTTCCTCGTAGATGTAGCCCATCGACGTGTTCGAGACGGTGTTCGGGTGGAGGTCGACGTCGCAGAAACGTCCGACGACTTGATAGAGGAGCTTCGACTTCTCCAGCCGGTCGATGTGCTCGGTGAACCGGAAGCGTTCGATCACGTCGCGTGTGCCGTCGTCGAAGCCCCCGATGTACTTCCTGAGATTCATCCCGACGTTGTTCGGGTCGTCGAGGAGCGTGGTCAGCGTGAAGCGCGAGTCGTTGTACACGCCCTTGATGCCGCTGATGCTTCCGAGAACAGGCCCGACGTTCTTCACGCCGTCCTTGCGAAGCTTCTTCGCGCGTTCGAGAACGGCGTCCTTCGTCGGTTCGAGGACGCAGTCGAGACGACGGAGCACCGTGAGCGGCAGGATGACGCGTCCGTATTCGGACTGCCGGTAGTCGCCGCGCAACAGGTCGGCGACCGACCAGATGAAGTTGGCCAGCTGTCCTACGTTCTCCACCGCCCGACAAGAGTAGCGGTGGCTACGGCCCGCGGCCCCCGACGAGCTGAGGCATCAGCTCCGCGACCGCCGCGGGCACGCCTATCACCGACTTGATGCGCTCGGTGACTTCGGGCCGAGCCGGGGTCGGACCCTCGCGGAACACACGACCGTCCGGCGCGACGAATTCCAGCACATCGTTCGGATCGCCGCGCACCTCCCAGTTGCCCTCGTGAACGAGGCGGTGGTGCGGGCCACAGAGAACCAGAAGGTTGTTCATATCGGTGCGTCCGCCTTCGGCCCACGGCTGCTGGTGATGGATGTTCGTCCAAAGCTTTCTTTCGCAACCCGGGAAACGGCACCCGCCGTCGCGGTGCCGTATCTCGCGCGCGAGGTACGGCGGGATCGAACGGCTCACGCGCCCGATGCCGAGGGGGATGCCGTCCGGTCCGTCGACGACGATGTACCAGCGCGAATCGCACGCGAGGCGCTGCGCCGTCTCCATGGCGATCGCCGTCGCGTTGTCGAGTTCCGCCATCCCAGTCTGTCCGGCGAGGACGCGCGCATCGACGTGCACGCCGATCGTCGCCCGGTCGGGATCGGCATCGGCGCCGATCGACGTCGAGCACACCGCGACGAGTGCGTCGGCGCGGCTCGCGTCGTGGTCGTACGGAAGACTCGGGTCGAAGCGCTGCGTCGACATGAACCTGTCGAGCGCCTTCTCGACGACGCGCCCTTCGGCGGCGGGGAGCTGTCCGGACATCTTCAGAACGCGGTTACGAAGGTCCCACCGGATCTTGAACTGGCGCGCGTCGTGGTTCTCGTTCTCTTCCTTCAGGGGAACAGGCCGGAAGCGCTGCGCCATCCGGCGTAGCTGACCGGCGGAGAACTTCCGCGCCTCGCTCGCCATGTGCTTATCGGTCTGGGGTGTCGCGAATCGCGTCACCGCTCGCGCTTGATCGAAGGACAGCGCGCCCTCTTCGAACGTCGCCGCGATGGCGGGGAGCTCTTCGAAGGCATGCGCCACCCGCACCGCTTCTGCGGCCGTATCCCGTCCGGTGCCGAGGACACCCGTGATCCACGCCGCCATCGATGTCGCGCCGTCGGCCTTCCAGTGCTGTTTCTCGTCGTACTCCGCGAATAGCGCGAGCTGTTGCCGGTCGATCACGTTCTTGATCGCTTGAAGCTGGAGGATCGCGTCGACGATCTCGGCTGCCGTCTTCTGCATGAGTGGACCGTAGCAGCCGGGGGTGACAGAGAAACGAACACATGTTCGTATCATTGTCACCGCCCCCTGCTACGGTCGATCTCGCCCTTCCCCAACGGCGCCGAGAGGGGAAAGGCATGCGAGCGGCAGTGGTTGCTCCTACGGAAAGGAAGCTCATCCAGATCATCGCAACACGCACGCCGGGACCGCCGGCGCTCGTCACCGATTCGAAGGAGCGCACGCAGCGCGTACGCGCGGCGCTTGCCAATCAGAACTTCGCGATTCCACACGGACGCATCGACGTCGCGGTCCCGGACGGATCGCTGGGTCACGACCTCGCAGTGGCGCTCGCGATCTTGCTGAGCGATCGTTCGCACAAGCATCTACGACGCCACGGCTGGATCGCGTGGGGCGCGCTCGGTTTGAACGGCTCTATCACGCGAGGAGAAGGCCCGTACGTCGGTGGGCTTCACTCGGGACCGTCCGTCGGGCGTATCTGGCGGCCCGATGATCGGCTCCCCGGTCCCGAGGACGACGCCGTCATCAGCCTGATCGACGACATCGAGGAGTTCTGGCAAGCCTGGGACGTCATCACGAAGCTCGTCGACATCGAGCAGGCCATCTTCGAGGAGGAACCTAGAATGCACACGTGACCGAGCCCCTCACCGAACGGCCGCACATGCCGGGCTACGGCGTCGTCGACGTGACGGACGGGGCCCTTCCGTGGTCGTGGGCCGTCGACGTGATGACCGTCGCGCGTAATCCTGCCCTCGCCACGACGCGCCCCGACGGTCGTCCGCACCTCATGCCCATCTGGGCGATCTGGCTCGACGGGCACGGCGTCGTCTTCGCGACGGCGATCACGTCGGTAAAGTCGAAGAACCTGCTGCGCGAACCGTACGCCGTCTTCTACTTCGAGCGCGACCACGACAACCTCGTCGTCGAAGGACGATGCGAGATCGTCGAGCTCGACGACCTTCCGGGGTTCGTCGACTCGTATAACGAGAAGTACGACTACAAGATCGACGCCGGGCCCGTCTGGGTGATGCGTCCGACGCTCGCGTTCGGGTTCACCGAGGACGACAACTTCGCGGAGACGGCGACACGCTGGAGGTTCGAGGCATGAACGAGCCACGCGCGAAACGCCTCACGTCACCGGGCTACGGCTTCGAAAAGGTCGCCGAGCCCGGCCAAGCGCTCCCGTGGGAGCAGGTGAGCAAGCTCTTGTCCGAAGCCCGCAACTACTGGCTCGTGACGGCGACGAAGGACGGGCGTCCGCACGCGGCCCCCGTCTGGGCCATCTGGGACGACGGACGGCTCCTGTTCTCGACCGCTCGCAATTCGCGCAAAGGGATCAACATCGAGACGAACCCGCGCGTGGTCGTTCATCTCGACCACGACCAGGCCGCCGTCATCCTCGACGGCATCGCCGAACGCGTCGTCGATCGAGAGGCCATCGACCGGTTCGCAAGAGCCGTCGACGAGAAATACGAGTGGGACGGCGACATGAACGAGTTGCTCGCCGATCCGCTGAACGGCGTCTACGTCGTGCACCCGCACATCGCCTTCAGCTACGAAGAGAACCTCGGGGAGACCGCGACGCGGTGGGAGTTCCCGCACTGACGAAGATCGCCTACATCGGCGCCGGCTCGGGTGCGTTCGCGCGCCAGGTGTGCACGGACATCCTCGCCGTCGACGGACTGGACGACGGCGAGTTCGCGCTCTGCGACGTCGACGGCCCGCGTCTCGAGCTTGCACACCACCTCGTCGACAAGCTCGCCCGACGCAGCGGGAAGAATTGGAAGGTCACGTCGTCGACGGAACGCAAGGACGTGTTGGACGGAGCGGACTTCGTCGTCAACTCCATCGAGGTCGCCGGATCGCGCAACGTGCGCCACGACTACGACATCCCACTCAAGTACGGAGTCGATCAGTGCATCGGTGACACGATCGGACCGGGCGGGATCTTCAAGGCCCTGCGAACGGGACCGGCGTGGCTCGACATCTGCGCCGACATCGAGCGCCGCGCGCCGAAGGCGATCGTCCTCAATTACACGAACCCGATGTCGATCCTCACGCTCGCTGCGCTGCGCTCGACCGACCTACAGGTCGTCGGGCTCTGCCACTCGGTTCAAGGGACGTCCTGGCAGCTGTCGCAGTACCTCGACGTCCCGTACTACGAGCTCGTGTGGGATTGCGCCGGCATCAACCACAACGCGTGGTTCACGCGGCTCGAGCACCACGGCGAGGACATGTATCCGCGCCTCCTCGAACGCGCGCAGCGCAAAGAGATCTACGAGCAGGACCCCGTACGTTTCGAAGTCGCGAAATATCTCGGCTACTTCGTCACGGAGTCGTCCGGACATTTCTCGGAGTACGTGCCGTACTTCCGCAAACGTCCCGAGCTCCTGAAGCGGTACGTCCGCAGTGGTTATCGGGGCGAGTCGGCGTTCTACGCGGACAATTGGCCGCACTGGCGCGAGCAACAGGAACAAGACGCGCGGGACATGATCGCCGGACGAAAAGAGATACCGACCGGACGAAGCGCCGAGTACGCATCGACGATCGTGCAAGCCGTCGTCTTGGACAAGACGCGCGTGATCTACGGCAACGTTCGAAACGACGGCCTGATCGACAACCTTCCGGAGGGCGGCTGCGTCGAGGTGGCGACGGTGGTCGACAAACGAGGGCTTCGTCCGGTGCGTTTCGGCCCCCTGCCCGAGCAGATGGCGGCGCTGAACCGCGCGCATATGGCGGTCCACGAGTTGATGGTCGAAGCGCTCCTCGAGCGGGACCGGACGAAGGCCAAGCGGGCGCTCATGCTCGATCCACTGACGGCCGCGGTGTGCTCGCTCGCCGAGATCGACGCCATGTTCGACGAGATGTGGGCAGCTCAGCGCGCGGACATGCCCGCCTGGGGTTGAAATCTTGCAATCGAAATGGTAGAAATCTGCTATCCGAGTGGGGAGGATAGCCAGATGGAAGAGCGGAAGAAGGTCCTCGAGCTGGTGAAGTCCGGCCAGCTCAGCGTCGACGACGCCGATCAGATCCTCGGCGCCTTCGAGTCGCGGCCTGCTGAGCCGCAGGTCCGTCGCCGGGTGAAGGTCTTCCGGCAGGGTGAGCCCGTCCGGGCTTTCGACGTTCGCAGGACGATCGTCTGATGGACGAGCGGAAGAAGATCCTCGAGCTGGTCGCGTCGGGCCAGCTCTCGATCGACGAAGGCGACCGCATCCTCGACGCCCTCGACCAGGCGAGCGCGGGGCCGGCCGACCCCAAGCCGTTCCGGGAACCGGAGACGTTCACGGGTGAGAGCCTCTATCACGCGATCACGGACGTGGTGAAAGAGAGCATGCGTGGCGCCGGCGTCGGTCTGAAGTCCGGCATCGGCGTCTTCGCGACCGGGCGCCCGCGGCGCGGACGCGACATCGACGAGATCGTCAGGTTCGCGTCGCACGGTGTGTCGCCGGGCTACGTGCGCGATATGCGAGGCATCTTCGATGAAGACCTATCGCCGGACGAACTGACGGATCTGATGAATCACGGGGTCAACGTCGAGTACGCACGCGAGATGCGTGACGTGTTCGCGGATGAACTGTCGCCGGACGAGGTCCGTGAGCTCATGGATCACGGTGTCAGGGTCGACTACGCGCGCGAGATGCGCGACATCTTCGAGGACGAGCTCTCGGCGGACGAGATCCGGGAACTGATGGACCACGGGGTGAGGGTCGAGTTCGTCCGCGAGATGATCGACGCCGAAAGCACCGATCTCGAAGTCGACGAAGTGATCAGGCGGCGCGACGAAGGATGACGAAACGGCTCCTGCCGCTCATCACGAAAGATCCGGCGACGGGAGCCGATCTGATCGTCACGCGCCTCGAGTCGCCCGACAGCGGACTGGTCATCGAAGGAGCGTTCGATCTCGGGTGGATCGGGCGGCTCACGCGCGAGCAGCTCGACTTCGTCGGGTTGCTGCTCCGCTACCGGACGAATCTCCAGAAGCTCGCCGACGACCTCGGGATCGCGTACAACACGGCGCGGTCTCGTCTCGACGACGTGGTTGCGGCCATCGGTGAACCGTCCGCGCCGAAGCAGGCGGCACGACAAGACCCCGCTCGCGCCGAGATCATCGATCGTCTCGCGAAAGGCGATCTTTCCGTGGACGAGGCGATCGAAGCCCTGAAGCGGCGCTAGCCGTCGAGGACGGCCGACCCCCACGGGTTGTCGACGACGTACAGCCACGTGCCATCCGATTGCTTGCGCAGCACTTCGGCCGTCGAGCCTTCCATCGAGTCACCGCTCTCGGGGGACAGACGCCATTTCGCATGCGTCAACGCGAGATCGCCGGTGATGACCGGCTCGGCTTCGGCGAGGAATTCGATGGTCGCGTTCATCGAGAGGAACGTGACGAGGGCTTCTTTGATCGCCGCTTTGCCGGCGGCCGGTTGTCCCGGCGCCGCGACGACGACGGCATCGTCCTCGTAGAGGGTGAGCATCCCGTCGGCGTCCTTCGAGTTGAAGTACTTGGCGAACGCTTCATGCATCTGCTTCGGATCCTGAGCACCCATTCAGGCCTCCTTCGCTCGCGGAAGCCCATCCTACGTCGGGAATGGCAACCAGGCTTTGCGTGCGAACGACGTGATGTCGTAGCTCCCGATCCCGGTCGCGGAGAGCGTGTACACGCGGTCTCCGACGACGAATGTTCGCTCGATCCCGGGATCGAAGTAGTCCGTCGACGACGAGTCGGGATCGGGGATGCGTCCGACTTCGGTGACCGTGCGATCGACGCGCATGCCGACGGCTCCGCGGAACGACGACGGGTCGTAGGAGGATATCGGAACGACCGCGAGCTTCCGCGGCTCCCACCACAGGAACGCGTGCGGTTCATTCTCGACGGCGGATTGTCCGCCGGCGATCACGTGCGTCGCGAGCTCGGCCGGATGCGCGGGATCGTGGACGTCGAACAGCGAAACCTTCGTCCCGAACCAGTGACCCTGCTCGTCGTGGACATGACCTTCCGCGTCCGCTACTTCGCCGACGCCGAGCAGCAGTCCGTCGCCGACGGGATGGAGGTACGCGGAGAACCCGGGGATCTTCAGCTCACCGACGACCTTCGGCGCGGCCGGCTTCGAGAGATCGACGACATAGAGCGGGTCGGTCTGACGGAACGTGACGACGTAACCGAGTGAACCGATGAAACGGACGCCGCGGATCTGTTCGCCGGCGCCGAGGCCACCCACAGAACCGACGGGGACGAGAGCCTTGTCCTGTTGAGCGAAGTCGGTCACCGCGCTCGACGAGTTCTGCGCGTACCCGTTCGACGTCGTTGCGACGCGCAGTACGCCCGAGTCCTCGGACATCGCGTACGAGCTCAGCAACGTTCCGTTCACGAGCCCGGACGCGAGGTAGACCCCGCCGATAGAGAACTTGTGGATCTGGGTCTGTTCGGTGATCGGCGACGGAACGGTTGCCACCGGCGACGGCGCTTGCCACTTCTGCGCGGTGACGTAGATGTTTCGCGTCGAGGCGTACACCATCTCGCCGCCGCCGACGACCGTGGAGCCGTTCTTCGGCGTCGGGTTCGCGGGGTCGACGGACACGACGCTCACCGTCGAGAGCCCCGAGTACACCGGCGGCATGTACACCGAGCCGCAGGACGACACCACGCCGGACGAATCACCTTTCGACGTGTGAAGTGTGTAGCGCGGGACCCACTTCGCGACGTCGGCCTTCGCGACGAGCGATCGGTTCGTGTCAAGGGCTTGCTGCGACGCGGCAGGTGAAGGATCTCGCGGTGTCACGAAGCCGATGCTCGGCGACGAGGTGCGGATCACGATGCGCGCAACGCCGTTCACCGCGCGAGCCGCGATGTACGAACCATCGAGGTGCAAGGTCGAGGTGACGCGCATCGCGGAAGGAGTGGACACGTCGATGATCTGAACGAGTGTCTTCGGGTTGTACGGGTATGCCGGCATCATCACGCCGGGCCGCGCGACGCCTTCCATCGGCTCGACGCCTCCCGGCGGCGGCGCGCTTACGTTCTGGTCGCTTCCGATCGCCATCAGCTTGTCGCCTTCGAGGAGTAACTGCGCGTCGGAGCTGCCGAGCCGGAGCGATCCGACGAGATGCGGCGTGTCGCTTGAGATGACTGCGGAGTGCAGCGTCCCATTCGACACGGCGAAGATCGCACGGCCGTTCGACTGACTGAGATCGGGCTCGCCGACGCCCTGTTCCTGAAGGTTCGTCGTCGAGTAGTCGACCCCTGCTTGTGGAGTAGCCGCCGTCGGCGCGGCGGCCGACTTGTCTTCGGCGGCGCCGGCCGCGAGCGCGGCATAGGCCGGATAGCTCGTACCGGGGAGGCCGTCCGCGGTGACGTAGGGGAGGGCCTTCGCGCGGAGGGTTCTCGTCACGGCGCCGCAATCGGCGAAGCGGACGAGCGCGGCCGCGGCGACGATCCGCTTCATCGCCGCCGGGCTCGCCTTCGGAAGGCTGACCGCAACCGAGCCCGACCCGGTCGGTTCGGGCGCGCGGGTCTTCGCGGTTCCACAGGCGGCGAGCAGAGCGAACACGACGGCGACGGCGATCCGTGGTCTCATGCCCTACTAACCGCCGGACGCGAGTTCGGGTTGTGGTGACCTTCGTTGACGCCGATAAGTTAACGGCGTTAACCTATCCGCCTGAGGGATAGGAGGCTCGCGTGCTCGAACGACTCGGTCATTTCGTCTACCGGCGCCGGCGGTTCGTCCTGCTCGGCTCACTCGTGTTCATCGTCATCGCCGGAGTCTTCGGCGGGGGTGTGTCGAGCCACCTGAAGGCCGGCGGCTTCGACTCTCCGGACGTCGAGTCGCAGCGCGCGGCGAACGTCCTTGGCTCGACGTTCCATCAGTCGCCGCCGAACTTCCTCCTCCTCGTCGAATCCAAGCAGGGACGGATCGACTCGGGCCCGGCCGCACGCGCCGGCGTACAGATCACGCAGCAGCTCGCGACGGAGCGCGGCGTCGCGCAGGTGCTCGGCGCGTGGTCGCTCGGTTCGTCCTCACCGCTCTACAGCAAGGACCGCACGAAGGCGATCATCGTCGGCGAACTCACTGGCGGTGACGAGGTCGCGCAGAAGACGGCGAAGCGCCTCATGAAGACGTACACGACGTCGAACGACGTGATCCGCGTCCGTGTCGGCGGCTTCCAGCCCGTCTTCGCCGAAGTGAGCGACACGATCGAGCACGACCTATCGCGCGCGGAATCGCTCGCGATCCCGATCACGCTCATCTTGCTCATCATCGTGTTCGGAAGCGTCGTCGCGGCCTTCATGCCGCTGTCCGTCGGGATCATCTCGATCATCGGCACGTTCTTCGTCCTCCGCGTGATCGCGGCGATGACCAACGTGTCCGTGTTCGCGCTCTCGATGGTGACGGCGATGGGCCTCGGTCTCGCGATCGACTATTCGTTGTTCATCGTTTCGCGTTTCCGCGAAGAACTTCGGAAGGGTGCGGACACCGAAGCCGCGATCGTCACGACGATGCGAACGGCGGGACGCACGATCATCTTCGGCGGCGTCACCGTCGCCGTCTCACTCGCGGCGCTGCTCGTCTTCCCGCTGTATTTCTTCAAGTCGTTCGGCTACGCGGGGATCGGCGTCGTTCTGACCGCGGTCGCCGGCGCGATCCTCTTCCTGCCGGCGGCGCTGGCGTGGCTCGGCCCCCGGGTCGACACGTGGGCGATCTGGACGAGGCACCCGAAGGAAGTCGGCGAAGGTTTCTGGCATCGCATGGCGATGTTCGTCATGAAGCGCCCGATCCCGGTCGCCGTGTCGGTCGTCGTCGTCCTGCTCTTCCTCGGCGCCCCGTTCCTCCACGCGAACCTCGGCCTTCCGGACGACCGTGTCCTCCCGAAGGGCGCCGTCACGCGCGACGTGCAGGATTCGATCCGCGCGAGCTTCTCTTCGGACGAAGCCGACTCGACCCGTGTCGTCGTCCCGAACCTGCCGAACGCGCTCTCGCAGAAGCCGGTGATCGCCGCGTTCGCGCGTGACGTCAGCAACCTTTCGGGCGTGACGCGTGTCGACTCGCTCGCGGGCACGTTCGCCGCCGGGCGGCTCGTGCACGCGCCGGATGCGCTGTCCGCGCGCTTCTTCGCACCGGACGCAACGTGGTTCCAGATCGTCCTGTCCGTCGACCCGCTCTCGAGCCGGGCCGAGCATCTCGTCGCGACGATCCGCGACGCGAACAAGCCGTTCGCCGTCGAGGTCGGTGGTTCGTCCGCGCAGCTCGTCGACGCGAAGCACTCGCTCTTCTCGAAGCTGCCGCTGGCGATCGCGATCATCGCGCTCGCGACGCTCCTCTTGCTCTTCGCCGCGTTCGGGAGCGTGCTCGTTCCGATCAAGGCGCTGGTGCTGAACATCCTCAGTCTCACGGCGACGTTCGGCGCGATGGTGTGGATCTTCCAGGAAGGGCATCTGTCGGGCGTCTTGCATTTCACGACGACGGGATATCTCGACATCTCTTCGCCGATCCTGATGTTCTGCATCGCCTTCGGTCTCTCGATGGACTACGAGGTGTTCCTCCTGTCGCGCATCAAGGAGGAGTACGACCGCACGAACGACAACGAGCACTCCGTCGCCATCGGGCTCGAGCGAACGGGACGGATCGTCACCGCGGCGGCCGTGTTGATCTCCGTGGTGTTCCTCGCGATGGGCTTGTCGAGCGTCCGGTTCATCAAGCTGTTCGGGATCGGCATGACGCTCGCCGTCCTCATGGATGCGTTCGTCATCCGCGGGACGCTCGTCCCGGCGTTCATGCGTCTCGCCGGCCGCGCCAACTGGTGGCTGCCGAAGTTCCTCGAGCCCTTGCACGCTCGCGTCGCGATCAAGGAAACGGAGGACGAATCGCTGCCGACGGTCATCGAACCCGTACCCCTGAAGCGCAAGGCGCCGGCCCGCAAGCCGAAACCCGTCGCGAAGCGCAAACCGGCCAACGGTCGCGCGAAGACCACCACCGCGCGCAAGACGACGACCGCACGGAAGAAGCCGGCCGCTCGGAAGAAGACCACGACGGCGCGTAAGCCGACTCGCTGATGGCGCACCGTCTTCGTCGCCACGCCGAACGACACCGAGCGCGTCGAGGTGACGGCAATCTCTTGCGCGAGGAGATCATGCGCGCGACGGAGAAGCTTCTCCTCAAGACGAACGATGCGGACGCGATCTCCATCCGCGCGATCGCGACGGCCGTTCGCGTCACGCCGCCGTCTATCTACATGCACTTCGAAAGCAAGGAACAGCTCATCCTCGCCGTGTGCGAGCGCGAGTTCGAAGTGTTCGGTGCGCTGCTCGCCGAGGCGAGCGAAGGGATCTCGGATCCGGTGGAAGCGGTCGCCGCGATGGGCCGTGCGTACGTGAAGTTCGGCCTCGAGCATCCCGAGCAGTACCGGTTCCTGTTCATGTCGCCGAAACCGGAGTGGGCGGTTTCCGACCACCGGTCAAAAGACCTCTCGGGATTCGGACGACTCGTCGAGCTCGTCGAGCGCTGCATCGCGGTCGGCGCGTTCACCGCGGGAGACGCGTTCGCGATCGCCTGTGGACTCTGGACGGCCGTCCATGGGGTAACGTCCCTGCTGATAGCCAATCCGCATTTCCCCTGGCCGCCGATCGATGATCTTGTGGAGCAGGGCATAGACGTCCACTGCAGGGGGTTGAGGTCCTGATGGCACCGATGTTCGCGGGCGACTCCCGGCGCAAGATCATCATCCTTCTCGCGATGTGCTTCGCCTTGTTCATGGCGATGCTCGACAACACCGTCGTGAATGTGGCGCTGCCGACGATGGCGAAGGATCTGCACGCCGGCGTATCTGGCCTGCAGTGGATCGTCGACGGCTACGTCCTCGCGTTCGCTTCGCTGCTCCTCACCGGCGGCATCATCGGCGACCGCTACGGCCGCAAGCGGATGTTCCTCCTCGGTCTGTCGATCTTCACGCTTGCCTCGCTCGCATGTGGTTTGTCCGGGTCGACCGGGCAGCTCGTCTCGTTCCGTGCGCTGCAGGGCATCGGCGCCGCGCTGCTCATGCCGGGGACGCTCTCCATCCTCACCGTCACCTTCCCGCCGAGTGAGCGCGCGAAAGCCATCGGCATCTGGTCGGGCGTGTCGGGTCTCGCGCTCGCGTTCGGTCCGACGGCCGGCGGCTACCTGATCGAACACTCGGGCTGGCAGTCGATCTTCTTCCTCAACGTCCCGATCGGCATCCTCGCGTTCCTCGTCGCATGGCGTGTCGTCAAGGAGTCGGTCGCCGAGGAATCGCGTCACCTCGACCTCGTCGGTCTCGGCCTCGGGACCGCCGGATTCTTCTCGATCGTCTACGCGCTGATCGAGGCCAACCAACGCGGCTGGGGCGACGCGTTGATCGTCGGCATGCTCGCCCTCGGTGTGCTGTTCATGGCGGCGTTCATCTCGTGGGAGTACGTCACGCCGCGGGCGATGATGCCGCTGCAGTTCTTCAAGATCCCGGCGTTCTCCGCAGGGAACAGCGTCGCGTTCTCGATCTCGCTCGGGATGTTCGGGACGTTCTTCTTCTACAGCCTCTACATGCAGCTCGTCCGCGGATACTCGGCCCTCGGGACGGGCATCCGGATCCTGCCGATCACCGGGATGATCTTCTTCGTCGCGCCGCAAGCCGGACGATTCGCTCAGAAGTTCGGTTCGCGTTTGCCCATGACGTTCGGCCCGCTGCTCGCCGGGACGGGTCTCGTCCTGCTCAGCCGCGTCGGGATCGACACCTCATTCCCGAAGATGATCCCCGTCCTCATGATGATGGGCATCGGGATGGGCGCGACGATGGCGCCGATGACCGCGGCCGTCATGAATTCGGTCGGACCGCAGCGCGCCGGACTCGGTTCGGCTATGACGAACACGTCACGCGAGGTCGGCGGGACGTTCGGCATCGCGTTGCTCGGGACACTGCTCACGGTCGGTCTGCGCTCGACGCTGACGAACGGGCTCGCGTCGCTGCACCTCGATCTCGGACGTCAAGCCGCGATCCTCGGCGCCGCCGCGCACGGCACGCTCGACCCGAAGCTCCTGCAAGGGTTGAGTCCGCAGACGGCGTTCGCCGTCCAGCACGCCTTCGCCCTGTCGTTCATGCACGGCTTCCGGGTAGCCCTCGTCGTTGCGGCGGCTTTCGTCTATCTCGCCGGGATCGTGGCGTGGGTGTACATCCCGTCCGGTGCTCCGTCGGCCGACGGGGGAGTGCCCGCGCCGCGCGAGGTGGCCACCGCATCGACGAACGGCCACCGCCGGACGGCGGCCAAGCGGCCCGCTCCCGCGCGGACCTGATTGCACGGAAGCGCCCTTCGCCACTAGCGTGGCGCGCGTCATCAGGCCGAGGAGGACACCACTTTGAGGAAGATCCTGTTCACGCTCGTCGCGCTGTCGCTCGTCGCCGCGGCGTGCAACAAGTCGACGACGGCATCGAACGTCAAGCTCACGCTCGGACACGTGCCGTCGACCCTGAAGGGGGACGTTCTCGCGATCCCCGTCACCGTGAAGGGGATCAAGATCATGGAGCCGAACGGTGATACGTCCGGCAAGACCGGACACTTCCACGTCTTCATCGACCATCCGGTTGCGGCGCTCGGGAAGACGATCCCGAAGGGCCCGCGCTACATCGTCCACTCCGCCGCGAACCCCATCATGATCTACGGCCTCACGCCGGGCTTGCATCGCTTCCATGTGGTGCTCGGCAACGGCGCGCACGTCCGTATCGCCGGCGGGGTGCGCGGCGACACGAAAGTCACCGTCGAAGGACCCGGCGTGCAGGGCACGGCGCCGGCGACGATCCCGCACGGCAGTCCGCTGGTCGTCAACCTCAAAGCCGAAGGCGTGAGGATCGTTTCTCCGGGCACGGAGACCGGAGCCGACGAAGGGCACTTCCACGTGCTCGTCGATCCGTCCACCGCGCCGATCGCCGGCGCGATGATGGCGGACTCGTCGATGGCGACCGCATCTCCGGCCGGATCGTCGACGTCGATGCCGCAGAACGTGTACATGACGGGCGGAACCTCGCAGTCGATCAGCGGTCTCACGCCGGGGATGCACACGATCTGGGTCGTGCTCGCCGACAAGGATCACAAGGCCTGGAACCCGCCGGTGATGGACAAGATCACCGTTACCGTTACGTAAGAAGGGCTTGCGTCCGCGCGACGCGCTCGCTCACGGACCGTAGACGTTCAGCGCATCACCGAGGCCGGACGGAGCACTCGGCACGACCGTCAGTGCTCCCGAAGCGATCGCGTCGTCGAGCGTGGTGCGTCCGGTGCCTGCGAATGCGAGCGCTTTCGCGTCTCCTTTGATCGTCACGGTGTCACCGTCGCCGATGTCGACCGATCCGCGCCAGCCGTCGACGGCGAAGTCGACCTTGCCGACCGTCGGTGCGAGCCGCGCCGCACGTTCCGGCAGTTCGAAGGCGATGACGTCGAGCGTCGGGATGAGTCCCGCGCCGTCCGATTGCTCCTCGCCGAGGGCAACCTTGATGTCCTGCGCGTGGATGTAGATGTCCTCGACGAGACGGCGGAGAGCGGTGCCGACGGTGCCGAAGGGAGCGTAGTCGGCGTTCCAGAACTCATCGGTCTGAGCGAGGATGTTCGCTTCGAAGATCGGGCCTTGCTCCTCCCATTCGGTGAGGAGCTCGTCGATCGTCTTGTCCTTGCGTTCGTCGAGCTGGCGCTGGTTGTAGGCCTCGGTCCCCACGCCGTCGAGGTTGAGCGCGTTGACATCGGCGGCGTTCGCGACGAGGTGCGCCACGACGTCACGCACGGTCCAGCCCGGACAGAGCGACGGCTTTTCCCACGCCGCTTCCGGAAGCTCTCGGAGGTAGGACATCAACGCTTCGCGCTCGTGCTTCATCGCGTCAGAGGTCTCTTGTTGGTTCATCTCGTCTCCTTATGCCGCTTGGTATTCGCGCAGCCGGTGTGCGACCGTTGCGAGGATGCTTCGTCCGACAGTGGGGCAGTGATCGAGGATCGAGGCGAACGCGATGGACGTCATCACGAATGCCCGGAGATCCGTCCGTGCCGTCACCGTCGCGACCCGCGGTTCGGCGTCGAGCACCGCCATCTCGCCGACGACCTCGCCCGCTCCGAGCTTCGCCAAGCGATGCCCGTGCATCGCGACGACCGCTTCGCCGTCCGCGATCACGAACACCTCATGGCCGATGGAACCTTCTTCCATGAGGACGGACCCCCTCGGCACGGCGACGACGTCGACGAGGCGCGCGATCCGCGCGAGCTCGCCCCCGGAGCATTCGGCGAAGAGGGGCACCTCCGCGAGCTCCTGCAACCGTTCGTCCGGTTTCACCGCTACCTCCTTGCTGTGGAGTAACATACCGGGAGAAGGTATCCTACATACCGACGGTACGTATGTCAATGCGCCGGCAGGCTGACCGATCCGAAGCGACGAAGTCCGAGCTTCTGCGCGTGGCGCGGGAGCTCTTCGGCGAGCACGGGTACGAGGGCGCGTCCATCGAGGACGTCGCCGACGCCGCCGGAGTCACGAAAGGCGCCGTCTACCACCATTTCGCGAGCAAGCGCGATCTGTTCCAGGCCGTGTTCGAGCACCTCGAGCAGGAGCTCTGCGACAGCGTGATCGCGGCGGCGGCGAATGGGGGAGCCGACATCCTCGAGGGCATGCGCCTCGGCGTACGGGCCTTCCTCGACTCCGCGGGCGATCGGGCGTGCCGGCGGATCGTCCTCATCGACGGGCCTTCCGTGCTCGGATGGGAGACGTGGCGTGAGATCGACGAGCGCTACGGGTTCTCGATCGTCAAGGGCTCGCTCGAAGCCGCGATGGCCGCGGGCGTCTTGAAGCGCACACCCGTCGACCCCGTGGCGCATCTCTTCCTCGCCGCGCTGTCCGAGGCCGCGATCCAGATCGCCCGCGCCGAAGATCCGGATGCGGCGCGCGCCGAGATGAACGACGCTCTGTGGACGATGATCGAAAGCCTGAGGATCTGAAAGGAGCTACGGAATGGCGAAGGGCAACGTGTACCGCGTAACCGAAGTCGTCGGTACGTCGGACGAATCGATCCAGCAAGCGGTGCGTACGGCGATCACTCGCGCGAACGAGACGCTACGCAATCTCGATTGGTTCGAGGTCTCCGAGATCCGCGGCACGATCAAGGACGGCGACGTCGAGGAGTTCCAGGCGACGGTGAAGATCGGCTTCCGTCTGGACGGCTAGGGGTTGCCTGTTCCCGTTCGTTGATCCAGCCCGTTCTGCTGCTGGTTGAGCTGGTTCACCATGTCCTGTGCGCGGCCCGCGGGAGCGAGCAGTCCCGATGACGGGTGAGGCGCGATCGTCTTCGTCGGCTGTGACGAGGACGAACCACCGCCGCCGCACGCCGCGCACGACAGGACGATCGCGACACCGACCAGCACGCGCTTCATGCTGTACGTATCGGTTCGTCTGCTGCCGGTCTAAAGCCCGTACAGCGGACGGAGCTTGCCTTCGAGGTGGCGGAGCAAGGCATCCGCCGAGAGCGGCTTTCCCGTCAGCCGCTCGCAGAGCTCGGACGGGATGTAGCGCCCGCCGTGGCGGTGCAGGTTCTCGTTCAGCCAGCCCTTGAGCGGCCCGAAGTCGCCCCGTTCGAACTGCGCGTCCACGTCGCCGATGTCCTCGCGGATCTTCTCGAAGATCTGGGCGGCGTAGATGTTGCCGAGCGTGTACGTCGGGAAGTAGCCGAACGACCCGCCGGACCAGTGGACGTCCTGCAGGCATCCGAGTGCATCGTCCGGCACGTCGACGCCGAGGTATTCCTTGTAGCGGCGGTTCCACTCATGCGGGACGTCCGCGGCACCGAGGTCGCCGTTCATCAACGCGCGCTCGAGCTCGAACCGCACCATGATGTGCAGGTTGTACGTCGCTTCGTCCGCTTCGACACGGATGAAGGACGGATCGACGAGGTTCATGCCGGCATAGATGTCGTCCGCGCTCGCGGTGATACCGAGATCGTTCGCGACGAGCGGCTGACACCATGTCCAGAACGCACGCGAGCGTCCGACGAAGTTCTCCCACATCCGGCTCTGCGACTCGTGGATGCCGAGGGACACGGCGCGTCCGAGCGGCGTGCCGTTGTACGCCGGCAGGAGTCCTTGCTCGTAGATGCCGTGACCCGTTTCGTGCATCGTCGCGGCGAGCGAGTCGAAGAATTTGTTGTCCGAGAACCGCGTCGTGATGCGGACGTCACCGGGGTGAAACCCGGAGCAGAACGGATGGACGGTGGTGTCGATCCGTCCGCGCGAGAAGTCGAAGCCGATCGCTTCCGAGATCTTCGTGACGAACGACATCTGCGCGTCGGTCGGGAGCGTGATGTCGTGGATCGACGTGCTCGGCTTGCGCGCCGAGCTGAGATCGGAGACGAGAGCTTGCAGGCGGTCGCGCAGCGGGACGAAAACCGAGTCGACCTGCCGCGCGCGCATGCCGCGTTCGTAGCCTTCGGCCAGCGCGTCCCACGGTTCTTCGTCGCTCTCCCAGCCGTAGAAGCCGGCGGTCGTACGCGCGAGGCCGATGTTCTTCTCGAGCCACGGTTCGAAGAGTGAGAAGTCCTTCTTCGCGCGAGCCTCTTCCCAGTGGTGCTCGGCGATCGCGTGCGTTCGCGCGTTCTCCTCGACGTGGTCGGACGGCAGTTTCGTCGCGCGGTCGTAGGCGCGTCGCAGCTCGCGGATGTTCGCGGCAGAGTCGGAGTGCGGATCGGCGGTCAGGTCCTTGTCGGCCTCGCACTGCGCGAGGAGCTCGCCGATGCGTGGGTCCGTCGCGCGTTCGTGCGTGAGTTTGGCGAGCAGGGCGAGCTGATTGCTCCGCTGTTCGACGCCGCCCGGCGGCATCTTCGTGCGCTGGTCCCATCCGAGCACGGACATGGCCGAGCGAAGGGTGGAGGTTTCTTTCGTCGTCGCGATGAGTTCTTCGTAGGCGCTTGTCATGGTTCGGTGATGCTACTTGCTTGTATCAGCCCCTCGGTGAGCCACCCGAGCCAGTGCAGCACGGTGAGCGCCTGCGCGTCGGGATCTCGCGGGCTCACGTGTTCTGCCATGCGTGTTTCGTCCACTTCGAGTCGTGTACCGATCACGAGACGCATGTCGGTAACGCACTGGATCCACGCGTCGAAGTCATCGCCCGTGATCGTGACGGTTGTGCCGCGCTTGTTGAGCGCGTTGCGGAGCTTTTCGAGCGCTTCGAGCTTGTGTGTGGTGAGACTGTCTCCGATGAGGTCTTTGTACGCCGCCTCGTCCTTCTCGTCTCCGTACGCGGCGGGGTAGAGCCGGTCGTGGACGGGACCCTCCTGTTCGCGCCGGAGGACGTCGGCGTACTCCTTCGTCAGTTGCAGGAGGAGGCGTGACTCTTGTGCGTCGAGTTCGAGTTCTACGCCGTGCTCGTGGCGTGCGAACTCAGGCATCTTTGGTCAGCGTCGCCCACAGCCCGTAGGAGTGGAGCGTGAAGCACTCGGCTTCCGATTTCTCCCGGGGGCCGGACGACACGATCGCCTTGCCTTCGTTGTGCACCTGGAGCATGAGCTTGTGCGCTTTCTCGCGTGAGTAGTTGAAGACCTTCTGGAAGACGTAGGCGACGTAGCTCATGAGGTTGATCGGGTCGTTGTGGACGACGACCAGCCAGGGCCGGTCGCGTTCGAGCTGTTCGTCGCCGGTGGGGACGTCGATGCGTTCCGGGGCGATGGTGGGGGACGTCACCATCCCAGCGTATGTCAGTCGTGCGAAGCGGTTCGGTGCCGACCGACGCTCACCCCGCGCGACCGGTCTTTCGCCGGTCGCGCGGGGTGAGTCGGACTATTCGCAGGCGTCGACCGGGATGGTGTTCGTGCCCGCGACGCCGTCGTTGATCAGGCCTCGTCCACACACCTCACCGGTGTGCCTATTCACGATCTCGACGACACTTGCCGACGCTACGGACGCGACGCCGACGACACCGACCACCGAAACGATCAGAGCTGCGATCCACCGACGCACCATTGCTGCCTCCTTCCGTACTTCGCGGACTCACCAACAAGCAGCGGTACGTACGGGGACGCGCGGTGTTCCTTACATCTGCTCACTGATCGGCTGTCACTGGCTCCAGCTACCATACGAACATGTGTTCTGTTCTGTCTCGAGCCGACGAGGCCCACGCGAAGGAGTGCTCGGCCCACGGCGAAACGGTGAAGCTCGTTGCCGCGCTGTACTCCACCGACGAATGGAAGGGAAGCGGCGCGCGAGACTTCGCGTCGTTCATCTCCGCGCGTTGGCAGAAGTCTCGTCCGGAAGCGTCAGCCCTCGTGCGCGAAGCGCTGGCGCTGCAGGAGCGGCCCGACGTGCTCGATGCGCTTTGTTCGGGCGAGATCTCCATCGATCAAGGCAAGGCCCTCGCGCGCTTGAACAACTCCGACGTGTGGCTCGAGAACTTGGCGCACGTGTCGATCACCGAACTCGAGCGGGAAGCGCGCAAGCAGGTGGCGCGTGAGCTCGAGCGACGCGACGACGGCGTCTACCTGCGAACGTTCCACACCAAGGACGAGCGCTACCTGCGGGGCGAGTTCCAGCTGCATCCCGAGGAGGGCGCCGCCGTCATCGACGCTCTCGACGCGCTGGTGCCGAGCGGTGTGCGGCTCCGCGACTACGACCACGCCGCCGCGAAAGCACTGGTGGCCTTGGCTCGGGGCGAGCGGCCGCAGCCGCCGGTCGTGGTAGTCGGACTGGAAGACGACATCGCTAGCGTCAGTGGCGGCGGCTTCGTTTCCGTGCAGACCGCGGAGCGTCTCGCGTGTGACGCACGCATCCAGGTCGGCGAGCGCACGTCACGCACCATCCCGCCGAACCTCAGACGCGCCGTCGAGGTGCGTGATCACGCGAAGTGCGTGTTCCCCGGATGCGAGTCGAACCGCTATCTCGAATGCCACCACGTCGTTCCCGTCGCCGAGAACGGACCGACGGTGCTGTCGAATCTCGTGACCCTCTGCTGGAACCACCACAACCTGGTGCACGAGCACCACTGGTCGCTTCACGGTGAAGCGGGACCGAACATCACGTGGATCCGTCCGGACGGAACGATCTTCGAACCGCGCGTCAGGGTGACGCTCGATACGTCCTAGCTGAACTTCCGTTCCTCCCACCACGGGAAGAACTCGGGTAGGTCCTTCGGCACGGTCATCGGGTAGCGCGCGTCGCGCTTCTCGAGGAAGGACGTCACACCTTCGGCCGCGTCCGCGCTTTGTCCCATGAAGAAGATCGACTTGGAATCGACCTTGTGCGATTCCATCGGGTGGTCGTAGCCGAGGCCCTTCCACATGAGGTGACGCGACAGCGCGACCGAGACGGCGGACGTGTTGTCCGCGATCTCGCGTGCGATCGCGTTCGCTTTCGGGAGGAGTTCGTCCGGCTCGCAGATGTGCTGGATCAGCCCGTTGGCGTGAGCTTCCGTCGCGGGGAACACGCGCCCGGAGTACACCCACTCCGTCGCGCGGCCGATGCCGACGATGCGTGGCAGGAACCAGCTGGAGCAGGCTTCGGGGACGATGCCCCGCCGCGCGAAGACGAATCCGATCTTGGCATCCGGTACGGCAAGGCGGATGTCCATCGGGAGCGTCATCGTGATGCCGACGCCCACGGCGGGTCCGTTGATCGCCGCGATCACCGGCTTGCTCATGTCGTAGATGCGAAGCGTCACGACGCCGCCGCCGTCGCGGTGCGCTTCGATGTCCTGCGCGCCTCCGCGCACGCGATTGTCGAACGTGCCGGCCCCGCCGCCGAGGTCGGCTCCCGCGCAGAAGCCGCGTCCGGCCCCCGTGACAATGACGACGCGAACGTCGTCGTCGGCGTCCGCCTTCCCGAACGCGTCGATCAGCTCGCGCGCCATCTGCGTGGTAAACGCGTTCAGGCGGTCGGGACGATTCAGCGTGATCGTCGCGACCTTGTCCGAAACGTCGTAGATGATCTCTTCGTAGCTCATGTCCACTTACCTCCCCAGCCTTCGTCCGGTTGCTCCTGCGCGTACGGCCACGGTTCGCCGAAGCGTTCCAGGTACGTCACTTTCTTCACGGGCTTTCTCGCGAGCGGTCCCGGACGATCCACCGGGTAACCGATCGGCACACACGCGTAGATCTCGTTCGACTCCGGGATCTCGAGCAGTTCGTAGACCTCGTTCCCGCCGACCAGAGGCAGATTGAAGATCGAACCGCCGAGGCCGAGAGCCCGCGCCGCGAGCAGCATGTTCTGGATCGCGGGGAAGTGGGAGCCACCCGGCGACGAATGCTTCCCGCGCAGACCGCACACGATCACGATCAGGGGCACCGAACCAAGCGAGAACGCGAGATCGCGCACACCGGCGATCGACAGGCGTTGCGTCCGCGGCAGCGCGTCGATCGAGCCGGCGTCCTGATACGCGGGGAACGCGAGGCGCCACGCGCGTTCCGACCACTCCTGCATCTTCTGCTTCGACGACGCATCGGTGACGACGACGAAGCGCCAATCCTGTGAGTTGTGCCCCGTCGGTGCGCGGATGCCGGCGTCGATCAGCTGGAAGATGACGTCTTCGGGGACGGGATCAGGCTTGAAACGGCGCAGTGCGCGTGAGGTGTACATCGCTTCGAAGACGTCCACGGAGCCGGAGCCTAATTGGTCGTGATCGTCCCGTGCTTGACGACTTCGAACGCGCTCCCGGGGACGTTCTTCATCTGGTTCAGATCGTTGTCGTCCCAGCCGGTGTCCGTTGCGCCGGAGATGTACCAACTCGAACCGTTGTCCGCGAGGATCATGCCGTACTTCTTCAGTGCGCGAAGGATGATGAGCGACGCGCCGTGATACGGCGTCAGGTCGAACGATGCTTTCAAGCGCAACCGGAGCCCCATCGGCGGCAGGTTCGGATCGGTGGACGACGAGGCGAAGTGACGCGCCGGAGCGACGTAGCCGCGTTGCGTGCGGGGCGCCGTGAAGCGCAGTGCGTGGTTGATGACACCTTGCTGGATCTCGCTTCGTCGCACGAGGCCGGGGAGGATCGGGAGCCCGGCGGCGTCGGCCGACGTCCATCCCGCCGGACGAAGCGCATCCGAGTTCAGGTTGAACACGGCGCCGGCGTCCGCGTTCCAGTGACCCTGCTGCGGCGACGCGTTGTACATCTCGTACAGGTGACACGTCCCTTGTTGCACGGCCAGGACGTGGTGATCGCTTCCCGACTCGATCGGTGCGTTCAGCGGAACGGGGTACGGACCGGGATCGCTCTCGCTTCCGTAGGCCGTGAAGTTGACGGGCTCGCCGGGCTGCGACTGCGGGACGACGATGAACGGGATCCCGTACGTCGGATCGGAACCGAAGTCCGGATGGACGTTGCTCGAGCCGATGCTCGCGACGTAGTTCGCGGAGTTCGGGTCGACGGGGTCATGGGAGACATCGCGGCGCCACGCGTTGTCCGCGGGGAAGAGCTGGCACCCGCCGACGGACGCGCCTACCGGAGGCGCAGACGTGGTCGGCGCGGCCGTTGAACGCCGCACCTGCGTCGACGTCGAAACCGAAGCTCCTCCGTGAGGCGTCGCGCGCGGTGTCGTCGTGACGCTCACGCTCGCATGCGACGGCGAAGCGGACGGCGTAGATGCCGCCGATGTGAACGGCGTGATCGGCGGTGCGGCGGTGACCTTCAGGTGCACCGTCGGATGCGAGCACGACGCGCCGACCACGAGAAGAAGGACGGCGAACGCGCGATGCCGCATCAAGAGGAGCTTCGGCGGCTTCCGCCGCGACGTTACTTCTTCGCGGGCTGGAAGTACGGGTTCTGTCCCGACGCGTGATCGGTCGCGTCCGCGACGCGCTCGACTTCGGGCACCGCTTCTTTGAGCGTGACTTCGATCCCTTGCGTCAGCGTGACCGACGCCATGCCGCAACCCTGGCATCCGCCCGAAAGCTGCACGAACGCCGTTCCGTCCTCGAAGCCGACGAAGTGCGCTCGGCCCCCGTGCGACGCGATGGCCGGATTGACGACAAATTCGAGCACTTGGGCGATGCGCTCTTCGACCGTGCCTTCGAACGCCGACGGATCGATGTGCGACCCGACGGCCGGCGACGCGCTCGGACGGTTCGGGTTGTCGACGACCCAGCCCGGGTTCAGAAGGTTCTTCGAGAGGTCGAGGGTCGCACCGCGGAGCTTGTCGACCGAGTCGGCCGGGATGACGATCCGGAGGCCGCCTTCGTCCTGGACGACATCGCCGTCGCGGATCGCGCCGTCGTCGTCGAAGTACAGGTCGTAGCCGTACTCGAACCCGTTGCCTTCGGTGACTTCGAGGAACAGAACGAGCTTCTCGCCGTCGGGTTCCTCGTCACGGACACCGATGGCCCGGTTCCGCGCGCGGTCGGTTACCTGGACGATCGTTTCGGCCATGTCGGTTCCTCCACTATATAGAGGTATGCCTCGTCTGCTTCTGGTCCTACCCAGCTCGACCTATCGTGCCCCGGATTTCCTCGCCGCGGCGCGAGCGGTCGGCGCTGAGGTGGTCATCGCCTCCGAAGAACAGCAGACGCTGCTGACGCCGGAGCGGTTCGTCCGCATCGATCTCTGCGATCCCCAAGCCTCGGCCGAGCAGATCGCGGAGAACGGGATCGACGTCGACGCCGTCATCGGGGTGGACGAGCAAGGCGTCCTCTTCGCCGCCCATCTCGCCGCGCTGCTCGACCTCCCGCACAACCCGCCGCGCGCGGTCGCGACGACACGCGACAAAGCGCTCACGCGGATCGTCCTCACCGACGCCGGGCTCGACCAGCCCGCGCACCGGCTCGTGCACGACGGCGAGGTGCGGCGCGCGGCATCGTCCGTCGGGTATCCGTGTGTCGTGAAGGCGGTCGATCTGGCCGCGAGTCGCGGTGTGATCCGCGCGAACGACCCGGCCGAGGTCGATGCGGCCGCCGAGCGCGTCCGGGCGATCGTCGGCGAGGACGCACCACTGCTCATCGAGAGCTACGTCCCCGGCGCGGAGGTCGCGGTCGAAGGACTCCTCACGGAGGGCAAGCTCGAGATCCTCGCGATCTTCGACAAGCCCGATCCGCTCGAAGGGCCGTTCTTCGAAGAGACGATCTACGTCACACCGTCGCGTCTCGAGCCCAAGGTGCAGACACGGATCACCTCGGCCGTGGGACGGGCCTGTGACGTGATCGGCCTCCGCGAGGGGCCCGTCCACGCCGAAGCACGCATCACGGACGAGACCGTCGTCGTGCTCGAGGTCGCGGCTCGGTCGATCGGCGGGCTGTGCTCCCGGACGCTTCGCTTCGGCGCCGGCATCTCGCTCGAGGAGGTCATCATCCGGCACGCGCTGCACATCGATCCCGGATCGCTCCGGCGCGAGGGTGGGGCGTCCGGCGTGATGATGATCCCGGTTCCGTCGACGGGAAGGCTCGAGGCCGTCGACGGGCTGGACGAAGCACGCAGCACGGACGGCGTGATGGGTGTCGAGATCACCGTCCCGATCGGCCGGCAGATCGCCGCGTGGCCTGAAGGTGACCGTTACCTCGGTTTCATCTTCGCCAAGGCGGACGATCCCGCACGCGCGGAAGCGATCTTGCGCGAAGCGGCCTCTCAGCTGCGGGTTCGCATCGAACCAGTCGCAGCGAACTAGTCACCGCGCAGCGGACTAGTCCGAAGTCTCGGCAGGACACACCCACCCGGATCGTCGTCAGGACGAACCGTATGCCCGATTCTCTCGTTGTCAGGTAGCGAGATCGGGAACTAGTCCCGACGAATTGGCCCCCCGGCCCGGGCCAAAGGGAGAAAGAGATGAACACCACCCTTTGGTCAAGCACTGCCTCCAACTCGAAACCACTGCCCGCGCGACGTTCCACCGACGATCACGGCGCGAGGATCATCCGGATCCTCGTCGCCGCGATCGCCGCCATCCTGTGCATGGCGATCGCCCAGAGCGGGCACGCCGCGACGTCGCTCGAGTCGCAGTCGCTCGGCCTCGTGAATCAGGCCCGCGCGGCGAACGGACTTTCGGCGCTCCACACGAACGCCGCGCTCGACCAGATCGCGACGCAGCACGCGGCCGAGATGGTCCAGCGCAACGAGATCTTCCACTACATGGACATCGGCAACCGCGCCGACGCCGCAGGCGTGCACTGGACGGACATCGGCGAGAACGTCGGCGTCGGACCGAGCGTGCAGGACGTCCAGAACGCGTTCATGCAGAGCCCGGGACACCGGCAGAACATCCTCTACGCGCCCTACAACCTGATCGGCGTCGGCGTCGCGGTCGCGAAGGACGGCAGCGTCTTCGTCGCCCACGAGTTCGCAACGGTTCCCGCGACGTCCGCTCCGGCGCCCGCCGCCGAAAGCACGCCGGTCACCCAAAGCAACCCGGTCGTTCACCCGGCTTCCGCCCCGGTCACCGCTCCGGTCGTCGCTCCGAAGTCGGCCGCAACGACGGTCGTCCTCGCGAAGACGGCGACGCCCCCCGCGCTCAACAACACGACGTCGGTCGACCCGAACGCGCTCCTCGGCAACGTCGTCAACTAAGACAACCTCCCCGCACACCCGCACCGGAGCGGACCCCTTTGCTAGGGTCCGCTCCGATGGCGTTCTCGCACCGGACGGTCAAGACCAACGGCATCGACATGCACGTCGCCGAGATCGGCGAAGGCAAGCCCGTTGTGTTCGTGCACGGGTTCCCGGAGCTCTGGCGGTCGTGGCACAACCAGATGCCCGCCGTCGCGGATGCGGGGTATCGCGCGGTCGCACCCGACATGCGCGGCTACGGACGAACCACCGCTCCCGCCGAGGTCGACGCGTACAGCGTCCAGAACCTGACCGGCGATCTCTGCGGATTGCTCGACGATCTCGGCGTCGAGAAGGCGCTCTTCGTCGGACACGACTGGGGCGCGTGGGCGATGTGGTTCATGTGCCTGCTGCATCCGGATCGCGTCGAGGCGCTCTGCAACTTGAGCGTGGCGTACGCGCCGCGCTCGGCCGGACCCCCGATCCAGATGATGCGCCAGATCTTCGGCGAGAACTTCTTCTATCAGATCTATTTCCAAGAGGTCGGTCCCGCCGATGCGGAGCTCGGACGTGATCCGCGGAAGACCGTGCGCCGGTTCGCGTGGTCGGTGTCGGGTGAGGCGGCGGAGGGACGGGACGAGAACGCGCTCTTCCAGATGATGCCGGCGAAGGACACCGGCTTCCTTGATCAGATGGCCGATCCGCCGGCCGGGAAGATGGCGTGGTTCACGAAGGAGGACGAGGACTACTTCGTCGAAGAGTTCTCACGAACCGGCTACTTCGGCCCCCTGTCGTGGTACCGCAACATCGACCGCAACTGGGAGACGACGCCGGAGCTCGCGGACGCGAAGGTCATGCAGCCGGTGCTGTTCATCGCGGGCGCAGGTGATCCGGTCATCCGAATGCTCGCGCCCGACGGGATGCGCGAGACGGTGCCGAACCTGAAGGGGATCGACATCGTGCCGGGGGCCGGTCACTGGATCCACATGGAGAAGCCGGACGAAGTGAACACACGGCTCCTGAAGTTCATCAGCGACGTCGGGTACTGACGGCCTCCACGAACCGCTGCGGTTCGTCCGGTGAGACGACGTAACGCTTCTTCCCGTACTCGAGCACTACCGCGCGTGCCGGGTCGGTGAAGAAACCGTGGTACGTCCCGACGCTAGAGCTCCGGAACCATCCGCTGAACGCGAACATGCCGCCGTTCCCGAACAGCCGCCACTGCGGCCACCGCAGCGTTACCCGGCGCGCATCCGTCAGGCCGCTTCGAGGGAGGCGGGTCGTCCAGATGAGCCGTTTGATCACGACGGCTTCGTCCGTGATCTCGTAGCCGCGGACCGCACTCAGGGCCGCGCCGACGAGGACCGCGACCACCAGCGGCAAGACGTAGTCGACCACGGGCGCGTCCGGTACGCGCGCCATGACGAAGATCGCGTAGCCGATCGCGATGACGGCTACGACCGTCGTGATCTTCAGATGGACCGACCACGGAGCCCGGAACGTCACGCGAAGCGGCGTTTGTCCTCGGCCGCGTACGTCGCGACGTGTGCATCGGCCGCGACGGTCGCCCGCAGACGCTCGACGACCTCTTCGAGACGCGGCGCGGGGATCGCGCAGCTCATCTCGTCCGGCTTCATCCCCGTGCGCACGCGCGAGAGTGCGCAACCCACGCTCGCGGCGACCTCGCCTTGTTCGGCCGCGATCGGGACGATGTGGCATTGCGGTTTGCCTTCGATGCGAAGTCCGGGCATCGCGTCGGACAGCGTCATCAGCTGCTTGCCGTCGACGCGGATGAAGACGACGTCGGGGTCGATGGGCGTGTCCGCGAGCGGGCCGTAGGTGATGAAGTTCGACTTCTTCGACATCGTCGGGATCTTCGGAAAAACGTCCGGCGTCACCCAGCCCGCTTCGACGAGCGCTGCGACGTCGGCGCGCGTCGCGGCTTCGGCGAGCTCGATCAATCCGTGGGTCAGGCTCCCGACGCTGCAGTTGCCGTGATCTTCGGGAACCGTCGTGAACGTGCGCTCCGCGCCGCGCATCCAGAACACGCAGCCCGCGGGGACGCGGCCGGTGCGCCCGTCCGCCGTCGGATCGGGCGCGGCCGCGTCGAAGCGTTCGACGCCCGGATCCTCGTCCGAGAACGTGATGCCGATCGGGGGTGCATCGAGGCGGAGCAGCTTCGTCAGATCTTCAGACAGTTGTTGCCAGGTCACGTTGCCTCCGATCGAGCGAAGTCGAACTGTCCCTTCGTCGGCTCCGCGCAACAGAACCACGGTTCCGTCAGCCGCGGCCGATCTGTAACGACGACCTCACTCGTTGGAACGGGACGGCCCGCCGCTTCGTATACGACGCTTCGAATGTCGCAGAAGACCGCTGCCGCGGACAAACCGCGCTCGGTCCCGTCCTCGACGATCGCGGAGATCTTTCGTTGCAGCGCGTCGGTCGGCGACGTCCACCTGTACGAAAGTGTCTCGGGATCGTACGGACCGGCGTCCATCACGCCGAGCATGAGTGAACCTTCCGGAACGAGGAGACGGATCGAATACTGCACCGGATCGACGTTGCCGACGAGATCGTGCCGGGCGACGAAGTCGAGGATGTCGGCGACGTCGTCTGCCGTCGTCCACGGCGTGAAGGGGAGCCACGACGGACGGGTCTCGATCCCGTGGGATCGCAATAGTGCGACCACACGTGCTTCGTCCGCGGCGGTGTGTCCTTTGTCGAGCTTCTCGAGGATGAACTCGTTCACCGATTCGAATGCGCTTACGACGAACAGGCAACCTTGCTCCGCGAGGAGGGGGACGAGGCTCTCGTAGCGCAGGAGGTGCGAGACCTTCGCCGTCACGTCGAAGGTTACGTTCGGGAACCGCTGGTGCAGCATCTCGACGATCTTCATCGAGTGCGCCCAGCGGTTGAGGAAGTCGGGATCGCCGAACGTGATGTGCTCGGCTCCCGCTTCGATCTGCTGCGCGATGTCGTCCATCACGACGTCGACGGGGACGCGCCGCGTACGACCGTCGTACACGACCGGCACCGGGCAGTGGCGGCAGCGGTGGACGCACCCGTGCGACGCCTCGACATATCCGGCGAGCCTGCGGGACGCACCGATCTCGAGCTGCGCGTAGCGCTCGAGCGAAGGAAGCGACTCACGGACGGGGAGATGGAAACGCTGGCGCGCGGTGGAGATCCGTCCGGAGGGAGCGACCCCGGCGAGCCATGCGAGCAGGGCCGGCTCGTACTCGCCGGCGAAGGCTTCGTCGGCGGGGCCCTTGACCGTCGCGTAGAGGCCGTAGAAGGCGATCGGCAAGCCGGGATGGTGCGCCTTGATCTCCTCCGCGCCCTTGATCGCGAGGCGCATCGCCGTGTGCATCGGGACGGAGAACGCGACGGCGTCTGCGCTCTCGATGAGGGCGGGAGCCCAGTCCTCGACGGAGATGTCGAGCGTCGTGACCTGGTGGCCCGCGGCGCGCAGAGCCGCGGCCGGCGATGCGATGTGCAGCGGCTGGTGGCCGAGCTCGTAGGTGGAGACGAGGAGAACGCGCATGAAACCTAACCCTAACCCCCGGTTACCCTGGCGTTGATGCGTGTGTTCTTGCTCGACGATCACGAGGTCGTCCGTCGCGGTCTGGCGGAGATCCTTCGTGATGAGGACGGATTCGACGTCGTCGGTGAAGCCGCCACGAGCAGCGGGGCGCTGAAGCAGATCGCCGAGGCGCAGCCGGACGTCGCCGTCCTCGACGTCCGGCTCCCCGATGGAGATGGCGTCGAAGTGTGCCGGGAGATCCGGTCCGCCGTCCCCGACTGCCGCTGCCTCATCCTCACGGCCTTCGCGGACGACACCGCGCTCTTCGCGGCGATCGTCGCGGGGGCGTCCGGGTTCCTGCTGAAGACGGCACCGGCCGACGAGATGATCGATGCCATCCGGACCGTCGGTTCCGGCGGATCCCTCCTCGACCCGGCCGTCGTGGAGCGCGTGTTCGAGCGCGTCCGCGAGCGGACGGAGAAGAAGGAGGATCCGCTCGCCGGTCTCACGCCGCAGGAGCACCGGATCTTCGATCTCATCGCGGGCGGTCTGACCAACCGGGAGATCGCCGAGCAGATGTTCCTCGCCGAGAAGACGGTGAAGAATTACGTGTCGAACCTCCTCGCGAAGCTCGGGATGTCCCGGCGCGTTCAGGCCGCGCTTTTGGCCTACGAGCTCCGTGACCAGCGCGAAAAGCCTGACTAGTCCTTTCTGAGCGTTCCGCTCATGTGACCGGGTCCCTGGTCGGCGCGTGACCTTCGGCCCTACGGACCGACCCCTCTGTCGCCCGATGCTGCCTGTGGCCCGCACGTCGGGGCCAACGGTGTCAGCGGAAGGCCCAAGCGATGACCGGCCCGATCAACACAGAGCGAGCGTTCTGGGACCTCGCTTGGGCGATCGAACGAGTTGATGATTCGACGGGGAGCCGGACGGGAAGATCCAGCCGTCCCGCGCTGTCGAGCTGTGGATCGGATGCCCCTAGCACCCCACGATCCACGCCACCGGAGGCGCCTGTGCTTCGCTTCGGCGGAGCGGAGGCAACCGCAGTGCGGGGCGACATCCCCCTCCGCACGGGTCCTCTCACGACGGCTCCCCGTCATCTCTACCTGATCAGCAACGTCTCCTCCGCAAGCGCCCGGACGAACCCACGGGAATCGTCGTGCGGGCCGGCAGTGACGGAGCCCTCGAGGCTCGTCGGGCGCTGCGGGGAGACCTCTCCCGTTCTCGAGATCAATCGCTTCCTCGGAGGGACGCGCACGACCGATGGAGGTGAACAGAAGTGAGAAGCCCGGCAGCAACGATGATGCGAAACAAAGCGGCGGCGATCCTTACTGCCGTTCTTCTTGTCCTTGGTGGGCTCGGCGGCGTAGCGATCGCCGTGACCGTAGGGGGCGGCACGCTCGGCAACTTCGAGAACGACGGCAACTTCGCCGTCGACCATGGTGGTCAGCTCGACTGGGCCAACGTGTCGTCCTCGAAGACCGTCGACGACACAGCGGACAGCGGATTCACGCAAGGGTCGAAGGAACTCGACCCGAGCCAGTGGGTCTGCGGCACCGGCGGAGCGAACCCGGACAAGGGGAACATCCTCCGCGCCTACGTCGACGGGCGGATCAGCGCGAGCAGCGCGTTCATCGATCTTGCGTGGGTACGCCAGGGCGTGTCGGGAACCGGCGACGTCCACCTCAACTTCGAGTTCAGCCAGAAGGGGACGGCACAGGACCCGGCGAGCTTCACGCCCGGCCCATGCGGGATCAGCCGGACCCAAGGCGACCTTCTGATCACCTACGACTTCCCGGGCGGCAGCTCCGACCCGGACATCAAGGCGTTCAAGTGGGACGCGACCCCCGGCGGCGCCGACGAAGGCCAGTGGATCGACCAGAACTTGCCCGCGTCGGCCGCGAAGGCCGCCGTGAACCAGGTGACCGTCCACGACACCATCCAGAACGTCGACGTCGACCCCGGTCGCTTCGGCGAGGCGACGATCGATCTGCTCGCCGCCATCCCGCCGGACGCGAACGGTCACTGCACGACGTTCGGCTACCTGAACGTTCGCTCGCGGTCGTCCGGTGAGTCGATCACCTCGGCACTCCAGGACAAGCTTCCGACGACGGCGATCGATCTCTCCACCTGCGGCAAGATCGTCGTCCACAAGACGGACGACCATGTTCCGTCGCAACCGCTCGCCGGGGCCGTCTTCGGTCTCTTCAAGAACTCTCCGAACGGCGCGCCGATCGCGCAGGCGACGAGCCAGGCCGATGGTTCGGCCACGTTCGACACGGTCGACCCGGGCACGTACTACGTGAAGGAGCTCAGCGCTCCGTCCACCGACTACACGCTCGACTCGACGGTCGTCGGGCCGTTGACCCTGAACTTCCGCCAGACGCTCGACGTCACATCTCACGTCTTCGTCAACCCGCGCAAGGTCGGGTCGCTGCACATCATCAAGCTCGTCAACGACGGCAACGGCAACCCGATCACCCCGCTGAACCTCGCGGGTCTCGACGGGACCTCCTTCGTGGTCTTCAAGGACGCGAACAACAACGGCACGTTCGACGCCGGTGAAGACGCGAAACTCTGGCCGGCACAGACGACGGACGCCACGTGCACCATCAGTGGCGGTCTCGGCTACTGCAACGTCGGCCCGCTGCCGACCGGCACGTACGGCGTGCACGAGATCACGGCGCCCGCGGGCACGCAGATGGGCCCGGACATCTTCCCGGTCGCGATCCTCGCCGCCGGTGCGACGGTCGATGTGCCGTTCACGAACACCGTTCGTGTCAACGCGCGTCTGTCGCTGACACCGAACAAGGCGGCCAACCAGGTCGGCAACAAGCACACCTTCACCGCGCACCTCGAGCTCGACCACGGCGACGGACACGGATTCGTGAACGCGCCGGCCGGCGAGACGATCAACGTCACCAAGGTTTCCGGTCCGGGAGCGCTCTCGGCTTCGAGCTGCGCGACCGACGCGAGCGGACAGTGCACGGTCGACCTCAACTCCTCGGTCACGGGTCTTACGACCGTTCGCGCGAGCTGGAACGGCCTCGTTTCGACGAATGTCGGCCCCGCGCCGGCGTCGACGACTTCGAACGATGCGGTGAAGCGGTGGACGGACGCGAAGCTCGTTCTGACGCCGCCGTCCGCAGCGAACCAGGTCGGGAACACGCACACGTTCTTCGGCGCGCTCTCCTTCGACTACGGCGACGGGCACGGGTTCGTCGCGGCGCCGGCCGGCGAAACGATCGGTTTCGTGAAGTCGTCCGGTCCCGGGACGCTTTCTTCGAGCGGCTGCTCGACGAATGCGACGGGCATGTGCTCCGTCAACCTCGACTCGTCCGTGACGGGTCTCACGACGGTGCACGCGAGTTGGAACGGGCACATCGCGACCGCCGAAGGTGATGCGTCCGCATCGACGACGTCGAACGACGCCGTCAAGCGCTGGACGAACGCGCACCTCACGCTGTCGCCGAACGGCGCGGCGAACCAGATCAACAACAAGCACACCTTCACGACGCACCTGACCTTTGACTACGGCGACGGGAACGGTTTCGTCGACGCGCCGGCGGGTCAGACGATCAACGTCTCGAAGGTCTCAGGTCCGGGCGCGCTCTCGGCATCGAGTTGCACGACGGATGCCGGCGGACAGTGCACCGTCGATCTGACCTCATCGACGACGGGACTGACGGACGTCAAGGCGACCTGGAGCGGCTCCATCGCGACCGCCGAAGGCAACGCGGCGGGGTCGACGAGCTCCAACGACGCGCTGAAGCGCTGGGTCGACGCGCACCTCGCGCTGACTCCGCCGACGGCCGTGAACCGCATCGGTGACGTCCACACGTTCACCGCGACACTGACCTTCGACTACGGCGACGGGCAAGGTTTCGTCGCGGCACCGGCCGGCGAGACGATCGATATCTCGAAGACGTCCGGGCCGGGAGCGCTGTCGGCTCCGAGCTGCACGACGAACGCGAGCGGACAGTGCACGGTCGACCTCAACTCGTCCGTGACGGGAACGACCGATGTCCAGGCGAACTGGGCGGGCGACATCGCAACCGCGCAGGGCAACGCTGTGGCGACGGCGCAGGGATCGGCCGAGAAGATCTGGGTCGACGCGCTGATCCAGATCTCACCGCCGCAAGCGGCGGACCAGGTTGGTGACAACCACGTGCTGACGATCGACGTCAGCGCGGTGACCGGCGGCGTCGCGTCGCCGGTGTCGGGCATCGATGTGCACGCGGCGATCACGAATGGTCCCGGTGGGTTCGTCGGTCCGGATGACTGCACGACGAACGCGTCCGGCGAGTGCACGGTGACGATCAAGTCGACGACGACGGGCATCACGACGGTGCAGGCGTCGGCGGACGTGAACGTGAACGGCAAGATCGTTCACCTCGTCACCGACGGCCAGGGCAGCGACCCGGCCCCCGCGCAGAAGGTGTGGGTCAACGCGCACCTCACCCTCGATCCGCCTGCGGCCGCGAACCAGGTCGGAGTCACACACACATTCACCGCCCACCTGACGTACGACTACGGCGACGGTAAGGGCTTCGTCGACGCGCCGTCGGGCGAGACGATCGACCTCACGAAGGTCTCGGGTCCGGGCGCGCTCGCCGCGCCGAGTTGCACCACGAACTCGAACGGCGAATGCACCGTCGACCTGACGTCGGCTACGACGGGACTGACGACGGTCGACGCGAGCTGGAACGGCCACATCGCGACGGCGTCGGGTTCCGCGAGCGCGAACGCGTCCTCGAACGACGCGCTCAAGCGCTGGACGGACGCGCACCTGACGCTTTCACCGCCTGCGGCGGCGAACCAGGTAGGCAACAAGCACACGTTCACGGCTCACCTGACCTTCGACTACGGCGACGGGAAGAACTTCGTCGACGCGCCGTCCGGTGAGACGGTTGATCTGACGAAGGCTTCCGGGCCGGGAACGCTCTCCGCGTCGAGCTGCACCACGAACTCGAGCGGCGAGTGCACGGTCGATCTGAACTCGGGCGTCACGGGTCTTGCGACCGTGGACGCGAGCTGGAACGGACAGATCGCGACGGCGCAGGGCGCGGCGAGCGCATCGGTGTCGTCGAACGACGCCGTGAAGCGCTGGATCGACGTCAAGCTCGACCTCACACCGCCGAGTGCGGTCAACCGGATCGGTGACGTCCACGTCTTCACCGCGCACCTGAGCTTCGACAGGGGTGACGCGAACGGGTTCGTGGACGCGCCGGCGGGCGAGACGGTCGACTTCTCGAAGCTCTCCGGACCGGGAACGCTCTCGGCACCGAGCTGCACCACGAACGCGAGCGGCGAGTGCACGGTCAACCTCAACTCGACGCAGACCGGTACGACGGATGTGGAAGCGTCCTGGGGCGGGCACGTGACGACGGCGCAGGGCGACGCGGTTGCGAGCACGCACGCCGACGCGGAGAAGATCTGGGTCGACGCGCTGATGATCATCAATCCGCCGCAGGCGGAAAACGAGGTCGGACACAACCACGTCTTCACGATCAACGTGAACCAGGTCGTGAACGGCGTGACGTCGGCCGCCGGCAACGTGGACGTCACAGCGTCCATCGTGAGCGGACCGGGTTCCTTCGTCGGGCCGAACACGTGCACGACGAACCCGGCCGGTGAGTGCACCGTCACGATCGTGTCGAACGACACGGGTGTCACGACGGTCGAGGCTGCGGCGACGGTGTCGGTCAACGGCAAGGCGATCAACCTGATCACGGACGGACAGGGCACGAACGCTCCGGCGGCAGTGAAGCGCTGGGTCAACGCGCGCCTCGGCGTGACGCCGCCCGACGCTACGAACATCGTGGGCCACGTCCACGTGTTCACCGCGCACCTCGAGCTCGACTTCGGCGACGGCAAGGGCTTCGTCAACGCCCCCGCCGGCGAGACGATCTCGTGGGCCAAGACGTCGGGCGTCGGCGCGCTCTCGTCGAGCACGTGCACGACGGACGCCAACGGCACCTGCACGGACGACCTGAACTCGACGGTCTCCGGTCAGACCGAAGTCGCCGCGACGTGGAACGGCACGATGGCGACGGCGCAGGGTTCGGCGTCGCTCGCACGGGCGGCCGAAGCACACAAGAACTGGGTCGCACACCCCGCGATCAACATCGTGAAGGGTGGCGCGGTGCTCGCGCACGAAGGCGACATCGTGACCTACTCCTTCAAGGTGACGAACACGGGCGACGTTCCGCTGGTGAACGTGGCCGTCACAGACGACATCATGGGTTCGATCGGAACCATCGGTAACCTCGCCGTCGGTCAGAGCAAGACCGTGACGAAGGACTTCACGGTGCCGGCGAACTCGACGACGATCACGAACATCGGCAAGGCCTGCGGTGTCGACTCCGACAGCACGCAGGTGTGCGACACGGACAACCACACCCTGTTCGTGATCCACCCGACGATCCAGATCGTGAAGACGGCGAATCCGACGACGGCGGACCCGGGTCAGACGGTGACCTACACCTACGTCGTGACGAACCTCGGCGACACGACCCTGAACAACGTGGTCGTGACCGACGACATCATCGGGAACGTCGGCACGATCGCATCGCTCAAGCCGAACGAGTCTCAGACGCTGAAGAAGACGTTCACGGTCGCGGCGAACTCACCGCGGACGAACATCGGAAAGGCGTGCGGGACGGACGTCCTGAGCAAGACGGTCTGCGACACGGACCCGGCGACGATCAGCATCGTCCTGCCGATCCCGCCGCAGCACCGGCTCCCGAAGACGGGACTCGAGCTCCTGCTCTGGACAGCGTTCGGCATGGTTCTGACGGCAGCAGGTCTGGCGATGATGAAGACGCGCCGCTACTTCCTTCCCGAATAGCGCGCGTCGAAGGACGACTACGGGCCCGCCGGCTTAGGCCGGCGGGCCCTTCCTCTTGGACTCGCGTCGGATGAACGCCGCGTAGCCGACCGCGCCGACGAGCATGAACAGGAACCACTGCACGGCGTAAGCACGATGCGGTCCTTCCGTGAGTTCCGGCGGCGCTTCGTAGAGCGGCAGCTTGTTCGCCGGACGCTGCTGTCGTAGCAACACGTACGCGTCGCTCATCGAGAGCGCGTACGGAAGCTGCTTGCCGATGCGCCTCACCCCGACGTAGTTGACCGCATCGACCTTGCCGGTCGGAGGGATGTCCGGACTGAAGATGCGTTTGCGCTCCGCCGGAAGGACGAGACCGGTGATCCTCACCGTGCCGCTCGGCGGCGCGGTCTTCGTCTCGCGCGGTCTCGTCACATCGAGGGGCACCCAGCCCCGGTCGACGAGGATCGCTCGTCCGTCGGTCAGCACGAGCGGAGTCACGAGATCGTTCCCTGAGTCCTCCTCGTTCCGCACCTGTGACCGCAGCAGCACCTCGTTCGAAACGTCGAAGCGGCCGGTGGCGACGACGCGGCGGTAGGGCTCGCCGACGACGCCGCGGTCGAGGTTCACCGGAGACATCGCTTCGGCGGTTCGGACCTGACGGTTGTGTGCCTGGCGTTCGCGCAAGCGGTGGATCTGCCAGAAGCCGGCGAGACAGAACAACGCCAGGATGACGACCACGATCAGATGCCGGACGATCCACCTCGGCGTGAAGAACACGGTCAGCGAGCGATGCGAACGACGTCGACCGGTTCGTCGAAGCCTTTCAGGATCTCGGGGCCGCAGTCGTCGACGTCCACACCGGCGATCTTCGGGCCGATCTCAGCCGGCGCCAGCACGCCGCCCGGCGGTGCGAGCTTCACGAGTCGAGCGGCAAGGTTCACGACCGGTCCGAAGTAGTCGCCTTCCCGTGTGACGACCTTGCCGTCGGCGATGCCGATGCGTACCGGTGGTACGTCCTTCCTGTTGCGGAAGGTCTCGGCGAGCGAGAGCGCGATCTCGACGCCGCCGGCGGCATCGGTGGCGACGAACATCACTTCGTCCCCGATCAGCTTCACGACGTGACCACCCTTCTCCGTGATGAGATCCGACGCGTCGGTTTCAAACGTCCGGAGGACGGCCGCCAGTTCCTCGGTCGAGAGTTGCTGCGAGAGCGCGGTGTAGCCGACGAGATCACAGAAGCCGATCGCCCGGTCGATGGTGTCGACACCGCCCCAGTCCTGTCCGAGGAGGAGCGCGTCCGTCCGCGTGCGTTGCTCGATGTTGCGGCGCAGGAGGACGTCCATCGTCTGGACGGCTGCGGGGAGCAGGTCCATCGCCGTCTCGTTCGCCGCAACGATGTCGTCGTCCGTGAAGCCCTCGTGTTTGCTCTGCTCGCCGATCGCGTAGACGAACGCGGAGATGAAAGCGTCCGCGCAGCGGGCCATCGAGTTGCCGATGACCCGCACGACCTGCAGGGCGTCGTCCTCGCCGAAGAAGTCGCTCGCCGCTTGGAAGAGCCGGAGTGCTTGGATGTCGTCGTCCGTGAAGACGGGTTCGTCCGGCGCGGGGTTCGCGAAGCCGCACGCGAGGTTGAGGCGTCCGAACCTTTCGAAGGAGAGGCCGGCGCGCTCGGCCGCTTCGGCGAGGGTGTAGCGATGCGCTTCGCGCTTGGCGCTTTCCCGCATCGCTTCCAGCACGCCCTGTGTCGTCCCGAGGAGCCCGGCGATGGTGTCGAGGTCGAGCGCCGCGGCGAGGTTGCGGGCGCGCTCGACGCGCGTGGATGACGGCTGCGAGAGCCCTTCGATGATCTTCGCGAGCTTCTTCGCTCGCTTCGGGGGTTCGTCGGTCACTTCCATATCATCCTTCACGATGCCGGACCCGCTCGACTCGGCCCTCGACCGCCTCTACGGCGTGCCGCTCGATGAGTTCACCGCGACGCGGAACACGCTCGCGAAGGAACTCACGGGCGACGACGCACGGCAGGTGAAAGCACTGAAGAAGCCGAACATCGCGGCGTGGGCCCTGAACCAGCTCGCGCGCCGCGATGACCTCTCCGTGCTCTTCGACGCCACGGACAAGCTCCGTCGCGCGCAGCGCCGGGTGCTTTCCGGCGGGAAGGCGAGCGAGCTCCGCGCCGCGACGGACGAGCGCAATCGCGTCGTCTCCGGGCTCACGAAGCGCGCCGCGGACGTGCTCGAGGAGGCGGGCCATGCGGCGGCGGCGTCGACCCTCTCGGCGATCAGCGACACGTTCGTCGCCGTCGCATCCGACGACGTGGGGGCCGAGCTCCTCCGGAAGGGTCGCCTGACCCGCGAGCTCCATCCGCAGTCCGTCGTCGACGTCGGAGGCTTGACGCTCGTCGAATCACCCGACGAGGACGAAGCCCTCCCCGATCTCGGCGCCCTCGAGGCCGCCCGCGCCGCCGTGGACGAGGCGCGCGCGAGAGTGAAGGACGCGCAGGCCGCCGTCAGCGAGGCGAACCGCGAGGCCGAGCACCTGTCGCACGAAGCCGACCGAGCCGAGCGAGCCGCGACGGCCGCACGGGAGTCGGCCGAGTTCGCGCGGCGCGCGGCGGACGCGCGGAAGGGCGAGCTCGATGACGCGGAGCGATCGCTCGCGGAAGCGCGCGAGGCGCTACGGGACGCTCAGCGTTCGTAGATCGGCGGCGCTTCGTCCCGCCGTCCATCCGATGATGCGGATGGCGGCGTTCGAAACCGGTTCGAGACTTGCGACGTGGATCTTGTCGACGGTGTCCTGCGAATCGAAGAGATACATCGGTGCGGCGAGGAAGTTCACGAGCGGGACGCCGGCTGTGTGATAGAAACCGCCGTCCGTCGTCGGCCACTCGCCGAAGGCGTCCGGCGGCAGGATGAACGAGCGTCTCACACCTTCGGTCCGCAGCGCGTGCTCGACGGCGTCGATCAACTCGTCGTTGCGACTGACGAACCACCAGGCCGTCTCCGGCGCGTCCTTCGTGCGGAGCTCGCCGTTTTCACCGTAGGACTCTTTCGCGGTGTGCTCGAGATGTACTTCCAGCACGACGTGGTCCATCAGTTCGCGGTGCGCGTCGATGAACGCGCGGCAACCCACACCGTGCACCATGTGTCCCGCTTGCACGACGAAGATCATGTTGTGCGGACGGTGTGTTTGTGACGCCCAGTACTTCGCCTGCGCGAGGACGAGCGCTATCCCGGACGCGTCCTCGACGGCGGAGACCCACGGACCGTCGTGATGCGATCCGACGATGACGAACTCGTCCGAATCGCCGGGCAGCGTCCCGACGACGTTGTGACATGTGACGTCCTCGCGCGTTGACTTCACGCTCAGGGTTGCCCGTTGTCCTTCGTGCAGTTTCGCACCCGTCGACTTCGACACCCAGACGCCGGGGATCGGACGCAGCTCTCCGTCGTACGGCACGTAGTAGTCGCAGGAGTCCCACGGTGCGTCGAAGATGCCGACGAACGCCTTCTTGCCGGCCTCGATGGACGGTTCCATGACGGCTTGGAGCCGGCGTCCGAACGGAAGCGTCTGATGGAGCGTGTCGAAGTCGCCGTCGGGATCGATCGTGCGGAGTGCGATCCGTTCCCGGACGAAGCTCTGCGGCCACGAGTTGAGCGTCACGGTTTCGAGCGCGATCTCCTCGCCGAGCACACCCTCGACCGTGCCGGCTTGCGTATGGGGGAGCGGGAAGCAGTCGTGCGTCGTCCCGTCGACGGTCAGCGACCACTCCGTCGGCTCCCACCGCGGCAACGCAACGGGCTCGAGGTGTACCTCTTCGAGACCGAACTCGGTGAACCGCTCCGCGATGAAGCTCTCGCTGAAACGGTCTGCGTCGTAGCCCGGACGGCGGACACCCTGCGCGCAGATCGTTTCGATCCACGCCGTCATCTCCGCCGCCGACGGCCTCACGACAGACCGGGGGCCTGGAAGGCCGAGGTCAGCTCCTTCACCTCACCGAAGATCGCGTCGATGGCGTCGTCGTCCTTGCGCTTCGCGGCCTCGACGGCTTCGTCCATGAAGCGCGCGATGTGCGACATCTCCGTCTCCTTCATCCCGCGTGAGGTGATCGCCGGCGTGCCGAGGCGGATGCCGGACGGCGAGAACGGTTTGCGCGGATCGAACGGCACTGTGTTGTAGTTCAGCTCGATGCCGGCACGGTCGAGCGCCTTCGCCGCTTTCTTTCCGGTGATCTCTTTGTTGGTGAGATCGATCAGGATCAGGTGGTTGTCCGTTCCGCCGCTCACGAGGTCGAAGCCGCGCGCGAGCAACCCTTCCGCGAGCGCTTTCGCGTTCGCGACGATCTGGCGCGCGTACGTCTTGAAGTCTTCGGTCGCCGCTTCCTTCAGCGCCACGGCGATCGCCGCCGTCGTGTGATCGTGCGGACCACCCTGCAGACCGGGGAAGACGGCTTTGTCGAGCGGTTCGCTGTGTGCTTCGTCCGACATCAGCATCGCGCCGCGCGGACCGCGTAGCGACTTGTGCGTTGTGGTCGAGATGACGGGCGCGTAACCGACGGGGGACGGGTGCGCACCGCCCGCGATGAGTCCGGCGATGTGCGCGATGTCGGCGACGAGAAGCGCGTCGACCTCTTTCGCGATCTCGGCGAAGGCCGGGAAGTCGATCGTGCGCGGGATGGCCGTGCCCCCACAGAAGATGATCTTCGGACGATTCTGTTTGGCGATGTCGCGAACTTCGTCGAAGTCGATGCGTCCCGTATCACGGCGAACCCCGTACTGCACGGCGTTCATCCAACGACCGGAAAGCGTCGGTGCGGCGCCGTGGGTGAGGTGGCCGCCCATCGGGAGCGCCATGCCCATCACGGTGTCGCCGGGCTGCGCGAACGCGAAGTACACGGCGAGGTTCGCGGGGGAACCGGAGTACGGCTGCACGTTCGCGTGATCCACGCCGAACAGTGCCTTCGCGCGTTCCACGGCGAGCGTCTCGACCTCGTCGATCAGCTGGTTGCCTTCGTAGTAGCGCTTGCCGGCGTAACCCTCGGAGTACTTGTTCGTGAGGACGGATCCCGTCGCCTCGAGCACCGCTTTGGAGACGTAGTTCTCGGACGGGATCAGCCGGATCTTGTCGCGCTGCCGGTCCTCCTCGGCACCGATGAGACGCGCGATCTCGGGATCGGTGCTCGCAAGCACGGTGTCACGCTCGGTGAGCGTCATATGGGCCTCCTATATTCCGTTGCGACCGCCGAGGCCCAGGCGTAACGGCAAGCGGTCTATGCGTCGCTCCCCGCCGGTCGGTTCCGGCTGAGACGCCTACGCCAGTCGCGACGCGCGGCCAGCGTATGCGCCGCCCCCGACGCCGTCAACGGGCCTGCTATCCCGTGCAGACCCCGAAGCACCCACGCGGGCGCGAACCGATCGTGAACCGCCGTCTCGCGGCCGTCGGATCGACGTTGCCGGAAGCGTCCTTCGCCTTGACGCGGAAGAGGTGGCTTCCGGGTCGCAGGTGCCGGTACGTCTTCGGGCTCGCGCACGGCCGGAACCGGTGGCGGTCGAGACTGCAGAGGAACGTCGCGTTCGGCGTCGACGAGCGGAACCAGAAGCGCGCGGTGTGCCCTCTGATCGACATGTGCCGTATCGCGGTGTTCGGCGCTCCGCCGGCCGCGGACGTGATCTTCGTGACGAAGCCGTCGAAGCTGCCACCGGGGCTCGTCTGGAACGCGCCCGCGGTGACCGGGAAGTCGATCGAGTTCGTCCGACCGGTCACGAACGTCCCGCCGGCATCATCGACCGCGAGCCCGAAGCCCTGTTCGAAGCCGGGCCCGCCGAGGTAGGTCGAAGAGTCGAGCGAGTCTCCGCCGACGGACAGCGTCGTGACGAAGGCGTCGACCGTTCCGCCGTACGTCGGCTGCACCGCGCCCGGAGTCACCGGGAAGTCGGCGGAGTCCGTCTCTCCTGTGACGGATGCCGATCCGGCGGCGTCGACGGCGATCGCCTGTCCGTTCTCGGTATTGGCTCCGCCGAGATACGTCGAATAATCAAGCGACATCCCGTTGTCGGAAAGCTTCGTCACGAAGGCGTCGTTGATCCCGTGGATCGACGTTGCGAACGCGCCCGGCGTCACCGGGAAGTCTGAAGACTCGGATGTGCCCGCCACGTAGGCGTGACCGGTGCTGTCGACCGCGACCGCGAAGGCCGTGTCGTAGGAGGATCCACCGAGGTAGGTGGAGTAGTCGAAAGATGTCCCGGACGGCGAGACCTTGGTCGCGAAGGCATCCACGAACCCACCGAACGCCGGCTGGAACGCGTTCGTCACCGGGAAGTCCGTGGACTGGGTCCGGCCCGATACATAGGCCGAGCCCGTCGCGTCGACGGCCACCCCGCCGACCTCCTCGATGTCCGATCCCCCGAGGTACGTCGAGTACACAAGTGATGTGCCGTCCGTGGAGATCTTCGACACGAACGCATCGCTCGAGCCACCGACCGTCGTCTGCGCCGAGCCTGCGGTCACCGGGAGATTCGCGGAGTCGGTGAGACCGGCGACGTAGGCGCTTCCTGCCTGATCGACGGCGATCCCAGCGCCTGAGTCACCTCCCGACCCTCCGAGGTACGTCGAGTAGAGCAGCGATGTTCCGTCCGCCGAGAGCTTGGTGACGAAGGCATCGTCGAAGCCGCCCAAGCTTCCGCTGAAAGCTCCGAGCGTCACCGGGAAATCGGTCGAGGACGTGTCACCGGTGATGTAAGCCGACCCGTTTCCGTCGACGGCGATGCCCGTCCCTTGATCGCTATCCGACCCGCCGATGTACGTGGAGTACACGAGCGATGTTCCGTCCGGCGAGAGTTTCGTCACGTAGGCATCCGGGGAGACGGCAAGCGTTGTTTGGAAGGCGCCCGGCGTCACCGGGAAATCGGCGGAGTCGGTCGATCCGGTGACGTAAGCGGACCCGCTGCTGTCGACGGCGATCGCCGAACCTTGATCGACGTCCGCCCCGCCGAGATATGTCGAGTAGTCCATCACTTGGGGGTCGATCACGAGTTGCTTCGAGGAGTCGTGGCGGCCGGCACGGAAGGAGAACCTCGAGCCGTGGAGCCGGATCGACGCCGGGACGTTCTTCCGCTTCCGATCGACGACTTGATAGGCGTGGGGCGACGTATGCGTCAAAGTTCCGGCAGGGGTTGCGATCTGCAGCCCACCGCGACGCAGTGCGAGGGACGTTGCACCGACGACGTCGAACGCCGCGTTCAGGGCGGCGTGCGGAGCGGCCACGACGTCGTATTCGAGCGCGCCGCTTCGTCCCTCGTAGAACACGACGTCGACACCGGGCCAGAGGTCGTGGTAACGAACGCGCGAGAAGCCGCGTACGCCGCGCACCCACTTCGACGTGTCGCGTCCGGAGATGTAGTTCGACGTACCGGACTGTTGGCCGCTTCCGGTGATGAGGGGCGTGCGGTTCGCGCCGACGGGACGCAAGCGGACGACCGCGGCTCGCTTCGCGTGGTTGCCGGTCAGGGACAGAACTATCTCGGTGGGTGTGAAGAAGATCGTCGCACCGGGTTCACGCGCGAGGTAACGCACGTGCGCGTCCGACTGTCCGCGATTCTCTTCGAAACGGAGGGGGAGGTGCGTCGTGGGCTTCGATGCGGGTCGCGCGACCTTCGGTGTAGCTCCCACGCTCGGCGGGACGAGGCACGCGGCCAGCGACAAGATGACGACGATCGCGCACAGATACGGCGCGCGGAAGAACAGCTTTCGCATCGCAAGATCCCCCATCCATCTCGGCGCGGTTTCACCACGGTCACGCTGCCGCGGAAAACGGTACAACAGAACCGCGCCGGCGTCATGGGTCGGATGCGATATATCGGCCGGTGAAGTAGTTGCGGGCGTTTTGGGGCATCCTCGTTCCGTGGCCGAGATCCCGAAGACGCCCGTCGGACGCCATCTGGGCTGGGTGCTCGATGTGCTGCGAAGTGCTCCGTCCGCCGAAGAAGTGGGCAAGCACTTCTCGCGGACGCTCCTTTCGCAAACGCCCCCGGAAACGCTGGTGCAGATCTTGGAGCTGCGCGCGGGCGAGCTGCGGGGGTTCGTCCTCGGCCGATTCGAGCACGAAGCGCAGCGAGAGCTGATCGCCATCCTCGAGCGTCCGGACGGATCGGCCTACCGGTTGCACGTGGGCGTCGACGATCAGCGGATCACGCAGTTCTCGCTGACGCCCGTGTAGGTCCCTGATAGCGTTTCGGCGATGCGGGGACAGGACTTGCGTCGTCACGCCGCCGACGCGCGGATCCAGCTCACGGCGATCGGGCTCGTCATCGTTCTGACCTTCTTCGCCGTGGCCTTCCGTGGCGGCCCGAAGCCGATCGCGGTCGGCAAGATCGACAGCACGCCGTCGCCGACCGTCGTGCCGATCGTGCCGGAAGGCCGTCCGGTCCCGCCGGCCTTGAACCCGAACCCCCTGCTCGGCGCGAGCGGCTCGGGTCCCGGCGGAGCGCTCGCGTTCCGCGGGGCGGTGAACGTGCCGAAGGATCTGCAGTTCTTCCTCGTGGTCGGAAGCGACGCGCGTCCCGGTGAGGCCTACGACCACACGCGGGGTGATTCGTTACACATCGTCGCGATCGATCCGCGCATCCGGAAAGGGACGGTGCTCGGCATCCCGCGCGACAGCTACGTCCCCATCCCGGGACACGGCACGCAGAAGATCAATTCGGCGCTGGCGTACGGCGGCCCGCGATTGCTCGCGCAGACGATCCACAACCTGACGGGCTTCCCGATCTCGTATTACGCGGTGACGGGGTTCGACGGATTCGTGAAGATCACGAACGCCCTCGGCGGCGCCGACATCTACGTGCCGTACGACATGGACGATCGCGCGTACTCCGGCGCCGACTTCAAGAAGGGCTGGCACCACATGGACGGCAACCAGGTGCTTGCATTCAGCCGCGATCGTCACAGCCTTGCCAATGGAGACTTCGGCCGCTCGTTCAACCAGGGGAGCGTGATCCTCGACGCACTGACGAAACTGCGTGCGCAGACTTCGGACGAGAGCGGCATCCGCAAGTGGTTGCATATTTTGTTCGCGTATGCGCGTCTCGATCTGAACTTCGAAGACGCCGTTCGTCTCGGCATCTTCGCCCGGCAGCTCGCTCCCGCCAACCTCATCAACGTCGTGACGCCGGGTACATCTCGCAACGTCGGCGGACAGAGCGTCGTCGTGCTCGGCGACGACGCGTACCGGTTGTTCCGCGACATCGGCGCCGACGCGCTCGCCGACGGCAAGGAGCACCGCGAAGCGCCGCCGCCGACGCCCAAGCCCGCCGCTCCGACGCCGACGCCCCGGCCGACACCGCCGGCGATCCTCCCGTCGCCGACGCCGCACGGCATCCTTCCTCTCTAGAGTCGAGGCGTGTCCACCGACGTGGGTCTCCTTCGCGCCGACGCCGTCATCGTCGGCGGCGGTCTGGCCGGGCTCTGGGCTGCGCTGCATCTGCCCGCGGAATGGGAGGTCATCGTCGTCGACAAGGGGCGCGGTCCCGATCACGGTTCGTCGCCGTGGGCGCAGGGCGGCATGGCCGTCGCAGCCGGTCCGGACGATTCACCTTCTCTCCACGCCGCCGACACCTTCCGCGCCGGAGCGGATACGTGCCACGAAGATGCCGTCCAAGCGCTGGTGGACGAAGCACGCGAAGCGCTCGACGAGCTCGTGTTGCTCGGCTGCGCGTTCGACCGCGCCGACGACGGGTCGTTCGATCTGAACCGCGAAGGCGGGCAGTCGGTCGCGCGGTCCGTCCACGCCGCGGACGCGACCGGACGGGAGATCATGCGGGTCGTCGTCGCCGAAGCGCGGAAGCGCGCGCAACGGATCGTCGGGAGCGCTTCCCGGATCCTTCTCGACGACGGACGATGCGCGGGCGTGCGCGTCTCGACCGACCACGGCGAGGTCGACGTCCTCGGACGATCGACCCTCCTCGCCGTCGGCGGATGCGGTGCGCTCTACGAACAGACGACGAACCCGGAGACCGCGACCGGAGACGGCATCGCCCTTGCCTACGACGCGGGCGCCGACGTCGCCGACTGCGAATTCGTGCAGTTCCACCCCACGGCGCTCGGCGCGGGCGGCACGAGACGGGTCCTGCTCACCGAAGCGCTCCGCGGTGACGGAGCGATCGTTGTCGACGCGTCCGGTAAACGCTTCCTTCTCGACGTGCATCCCGACGGCGAGCTCGCGCCGCGAGACGTCGTCGCTCGCGCGATCGCCGAAGCCGGCGAAGCGTTCCTCGACGCGCGCCCGATCGGCGCGGCGCAGCTTCGCACGCGGTTCCCGAACGTGACGAAGGCCGCCGCGGACGCGGGCTTCGACCTCACGGCGAGCCCCGTCCCCATCGCACCGGCGGCGCATTACTTCCTCGGCGGCGTCGCCACCGACATCTGGGGACGCACGACGATCCCCGGTCTGTTCGCGGCGGGGGAGTGCGCAGCGACCGGTGTCCACGGCGCGAACCGCATGGCGGGTAACTCGCTCACCGAAGCCGTCGTCTTCGGACGCCGCGCCGCCATGACCATGACCGATGAAGCCGAGCCGACCGGGGTCCCCGTGGTCGAAGACGACAGCGAGCCCGCCGTGCGTGCGATCGGCGCCGACGACTGGGCGAAGGTCCGGCACGCGATGTCGTCGGGTGCCGGACTCATCCGGACGAAGCACTCGCTCGAGCAGGCGCTCCGAGCTTTGGCCGGCGTGAGTGGTTCGTCCTCCGTGAAAGCGGCGGCGACGGCCGGAGCGTTGATCTGCCGCTCGGCCCTCGAGCGGATCGAGAGCCGAGGCGTCCATTTCCGGTCCGACCATCCGGACCGCCAGCGCGGATGGGATGGGCGCCACGTTACGCTCGGCGAAAAGGAGAATCGATGAGCGATCTGCCGCGCTGGGATATGACGCCGGTGTTCCCGTCATTCGAGTCGGAGGCATTCGAGGACTCGTACGGGTGGCTGCTCACGCGCATCGCAGATCTGAAGGAGACGTTCGAGAAGCGCGGCATCCGCAAGCTCGAGGACGGAACGGTCGACGACGAGCTCGTCTACGCCTTCGAAGATGTCGTCGAGCGGTTCAACGACATCTACGAGCTCGCGGGCAAGATACGCGCGTACATCCACGCGTTCGTCACGACCAACGCCAAGGACGACGACGCTCAGGGACGCAGCTCGAAGTTCGAGATCGAAACGATCGACGTCGGCAAGCTGGAGACGCGTTTCGTCGCGTGGATCGGTTCCCTCGACGTCGAAACGCTCATCGAGAAGTCCGCCGTCGCCGCCGACCACGAATTCTTCGTCCGGCGCTGTGCCGCGTTCGCGGAGCGTCAGCTGACCGAAGCGGAAGAAGATCTGATCTCGAGCCTCGGGCCGGCGGGCATCAATGCGTGGGCGAAGCTGCACGGCAATGTCTCGTCGCGGGTGATGGTCGACGTCGGCAAGCCGGACGGATCCACGCAGCGTCTCCCGATCGCCGCTATCCCGGGCCTCCTGGAGGATCCGGACGAGGCCGTTCGCTCCGCGGCATTCCATGCGTCCATCGAAGCCTGGCCGACCGTCGAGGTGCCGCTCGGTGCTGCGCTCAATTCGATCAAGGGCTGGCAGAACGAGATCGGCGACCGCCGGGGATGGCCGGACTCGATCGAGCCGTCCCTTTGGAACAACAACGTCGACCGCGCGACGCTCGAAGCGATGCAGCAAGCGTGCATCGAATCGTTCCCCGACTTCGCGCGGTACATGAACGCGAAAGCGAAGCTCATCGGCAAGGACCGGCTCGCGTGGTGGGACCTGTCCGCCCCGATCGGCGAGACCGGTCGCTCCTGGAACTGGGACGAAACCGCGTCATTCATCGTCGAGCAGTTCGGTACGTACTCGGACCGACTCGCGAACCTGGCGTCTCGCGCGTTCCTCGAATGCTGGATCGATGCCGAGCCGCGCGAGGGCAAGCGGCCGGGCGGGTTCTGCATGCGCGTGCAGCACGACGAGTCGCGCATCTTCGTGAACTTCACGAATACGTTCCAAGCCGTCACAACCGTGGCGCACGAGCTCGGCCACGCGTTCCACAACCTGAACCTCGCGAACAGGACGCCGCTCCAGCGCCGTACGCCCATGGCGCTCGCCGAGACCGCGTCCACCTTCTGCGAAACGATCGTCGGCGGCGCATTGCTGTCGAACGCGTCGGCCGAAGAGAAGCCGTCGCTCCTGAACGGCGATCTCATCCGGGACATGTTGATCGTCGTCTCGATCCACAGCCGGTTCCTCTTCGAGAAAGCCGTCTACGAAGGGCGGCGCAAGCGCGAGCTTTCGCCGGCCGAGCTGTGCAAGACGATGGCGGACGCCCAGCTGGAGGTCTTCGGCGACGCGATCGACCCGAACGGTCTGCATCCGTACATGTGGTGCGTCAGCCCGCACTATTACGGGTCGCAGTACTACAACTGGCCGTACACCTTCGGGCTGCTGTTCGGGCTCGGTCTGTACAAGCGCTTCGAGGCCGACCCGGACGGCTTCCGCTCCGGATACGACGAGCTGCTGTCGTCCACGGGCACGGCCGACGCGGCGACGCTCTGCGCGCGCTTCGACATCGACGTGCGCAGTGTGGACTTCTGGCGATCGAGTCTGGACGTCTGCCGTTCACGCATCGACGAATTCGTCGGGCTTGCTTCGGTGCCCGTTTAGATCCTGGCGCGCACGAACTCGCCGATCTTCGCGACGGCTTCGTCCGACTCCGGCATATAGCCGGCGAAGATGTGCCAGACGTGGAACATGTCCGGCACGATCTCGATCGTGACGTCGACGCCGGCGTCCTTCGCGCGTTCCGCCACGTGCACGGCGTCATCGCGAAGCATCTCGTCGGACGCGGCATGGACGAGCAGCGGCGGGAACCCGCTGAGGTCGCCGTAGACCGGTGATGCGAGCGGCGAGCGAGGATCGGCGCCCCCGAGATACCAGTCGGCTGATTCCTTCAAGCGCGCTGCGTTCAACATCGCGTCCGCCGTCGGTGGGTGTTCCGTCGAGAGGTCCGTCCACGGCGAGATGAGGACGGCGCACGCCGGCAGTGGGATGCGCTCTTCGCGCAGTTGCAGCATCAGCGCGAGTGCGAGCCCGCCGCCGGCCGAGTCTCCGGCGACGGCGATGTGTTCGGCGGCGTTGCGTTCGAGCAGCCACCGGTACGCGGCGACGGCATCGTCGACCGCGGCGGGACACGGATGCTCCGGCGCGAGCCGGTACTCGATCGCGAGCACTCGCGCGTGAGCTTCGCGCGAGATCGCCGCCGTGAGACGGCGGTGCGTCCGCGGGGACGAGTGCACGTACGCGCCGCCGTGCAGATACAACACGGCGCGGTCGCGCGACGCGTTCGGCGCTTCGACCCATTCCGCGGGAACGCCGCCCGCTTGCGCCGCGGTGAACGTGACGTCGTCGGGCGGCGGCATGAGACCCGATGCTGCTTCGGAGTTCGCTCGACGTTGCTCGAGGGTGGACTCCTGGTTGTTCCGTTCGCGCATCGCTTTCGCGATGAACTGGAACGCGTCGCTCGGCACGCTTACAAGTACAGCAATTCCGAGTCGCCTTCGTCGTCGGCGACGACGCGCGAGCAGGTGGGGCAGTACCAGCGCGCTTCCATCGGTGTGCCGCAGTCGCCGTGGCGAACCGGCTCGCCGCCCGCTGAGCGCGCGCCCCAGTCCGCGAGCAGGCGGAGCGCGCCGGCGAGCTCGCGCCCGGAGGCGGTGAGCTCGTAGCTGAACCGGACGGGACGCTGCGAATACGGACGCGCGAGGACGATGCCCTCCGCCTCGAGCCGCTTCAGCCGCGAGGACAGGATGTTCGGCGCGATGCCCTCGACCGTCTCCGACAGGTCGTTGAACCGCCGGGGCCCGCCGAGCAAGGCGTCGACGATCAGGAGCATCCACCGGTCGCCGACGCGCTCGAGGGTCGCCGAGAGCGGATCCATGGTCTTGACCTCCGGAATATCCAGTAGTAACTTGCAAGTTACAAGTTACCAGCGTAGGAGACGATATGACAACGATCTCGGATGTTCAGGAAGCGGTCTCGCAGGTCGCGGGCTCGGTGGGCCGGCAGGTGGTCGGGATCAGCGGGAGGCGATCTGCCGGTTCCGGCGTGGTCATCGCGAAGGGCCGCGTCCTGACGAACGCCCACAACCTGTCCGGTGAGGAGGTCACCGTGACCTTCCCCGACGGGCGCACGGCCGTCGCGAAGCCGCTCGGTGTCGACACCGACGGCGACGTCGCCGTCCTCGAGGTCGACACCAACGGTGCGCCGGCGATCGACTGGGGTAAGGATGCCCCCTCGGTCGGCGCACCGGTCTTCGCGCTCGCGAACCCCGGCGGGCGCGGCCTCCGCGTCACCTTCGGCCTCGTCTCGGGGACCGAGCGGACCTTCCGCGGCCCCCGCGGACGCAAGATCGGCGAATCGATCGAACACACGGCGCCGCTGCTTCCCGGTTCGTCCGGGGGGCCGATCGTCGACGAGTCCGGGCGTCTGCTCGGCATCAACACGCACCGCCTCGGCGAAGGGTTCTACCTCGCGATCCCCGCGGACGAAGCCCTGAAGCAGCGCATCGACACCCTCGCGCGCGGCGAATCGCCGAAGCAGGTTCGGCTCGGCATCGCGATCCTTCCGCCGCACATCGCGAAGCGCCTTCGCCGGTCGGTCGGTCTGCCCGAAGCGGAGGGCGTGCTCGTCCGCGGCGTGGAGGACGATTCACCGGGCGCGCGCGCGGGTCTTGTCCAAGGAGATCTCATCACCGCCGTCGGCGGCCAAGCGATCGGCGGCGTCGACGATCTCATGAGCGCATTGCAATCGGCGTCCGGCGACATCGAACTGAAGATCCTGCGCGGTACGGAAGAACGAACCGTGAAAGTGAGTTTCTGACGACATCGGCGGTGGAAGACGTCGCGGACCTCGAGCGTCTCATGACGGGCGACATCAGCCGCACGCTCCCGATGACGGTGCTGCGCGAGCAGGGCCCGGTCGGCCTCGACATCGCCCGGCGGGAGCTCGAACGCGATATATCTTGACCCGACCGATGAACGCGATATATCGTGAGTGCGAACTCACGAAGGGGGTCGCGTCATGGATCGGTGGGTCGTAGCAGATGACTTCTCGCAGGATCTCTCCGACGTCTCGAGCGTGACGGTTCGCGTCGTCGCCGGCGACGTCACGGTGACTGCGGGCGCGAAGTCGAGCGTGGAGGTTCGCCGGCTGTCCGGCACAGATGTGCACGTCGAGTACCGCGACGGATCGCTCCTCGTCGCGCAGCCCGATCCGGACACGGCTCCGATCGAGCGCTTCATCAAGATGTTCACGGAAGGCTCGCGACACCGCTGCAGTGTTGCCGTGACGGCAGCGCCCGGCGCGAAGATCTCGATCACGACCGTCTCCGCGGAAGTCGTCGTTTCGGGCTTCGACGGCGGCACGAACGTGAAGACCGTTTCCGGCGAAGTGACGCTGTCGCGTCTCGGGAAAGATCTCGACGTGAAGACGGTGTCCGGCGAGATCCAAGCGAAGGACGTCGCCGGCGGGCTCAAGCTGAAGACGGTTTCCGGCGACATCGCGATCGTCGACGGCAACTGCCGCTGGGTGGATGCGAAAGCCGTCTCCGGCGACGTGCTCCTCGATCTCGATCTGGATCCGTCCGGCACCTACGACGTGTCGACGGTTTCCGGCGCCGTCGCCGTGCGAACGACCGCGGAGCCGAATCTGGCGATCGATGCATCGTCCGTTTCCGGACGCCTCACTTCCGATTTCGGTATCGCGTGGAACGAGAAGCCGGGCCGGAAGCACCTGTCCGAGACGATCGGTTCCGGCGGCGCGCGTCTGTGGGTGAAGACGGTGTCCGGCGATCTTCGCGTACTGCGAGGGAGACAGGCCGTAGCGTGAGCAAGCTGTTCGGTCACGGTGACCTTCGCCTGTGGCTGCTGAAGCTCATCGACGAGCGTCCGCGGCACGGATACGACATCATCGCCGGTCTCGAGGAGCAGTTCCTCGGGTTCTACACCCCCTCGCCGGGAACGGTGTACCCGCGTCTCGCCGCGCTCGAGTCCGAAGGATTGATCGAACAGGTCGAGGCGGCCGCCACGGCGGAGCACGGCGGGGGCGCGGAGGGACGAAAGGTCTACCGGCTCACCGACAAAGGACGCGCCGAACTCGATGCGCGAAGTCAGGAGCTCAAGGAGCTCAAGGAGCGGCTGACCCGTTCGGCGCGCGAGATCGCGCGTGACATCCGCGACGAAGTGAAGTCCGCCGTGCGCGATCTGCGGACGGAAGTGAAACGCGCCGCGGTCGAAGTGCGTCGTGACGAACGGCGTGCCGGACGCGTGACACGCGAGACCGCGCATGAAGCGGCACGAGCGGGACGCGACGCCGCACGAGCCGGACGAGACGCCGCGCGCGCTGCGCGTGACGTCGCGAAAGGTGCGTCCGGCGAGATCAAGACGATGTGGCGCTCGCTGCATGCCGATCTCGACGGCTTCGTGTCGGATGTCGTTTCGGCCGCCCGCCGTCACGATCTCGATCGTGAGCGGCTCGCCGACCTTCGGACGGCTCTCCGCGAAGCGCGCGCCGCGATCCTCGAAGCACTCGAGTCGGATCGGCGCGACTAGGACGAAGGTCTCGGCACGGTCACCTTCCGGTTCAGGTCGGTGATGCGTGCTTCGAAGTGCAGCGTGATCCCCGAGAGCGCTTTCAGCTTCTGCGTGAGCTGAGCGTTCTGGCTCGCGAACGTCACGTCGATCGCGAGACGCCGCATGATCTTGTCCTTGCGGCCGGACCAGACGCCGAGCGTCGCGGTCTTCACCGACCGACGGACGCGCTCGCGCTCGGCGGCGGAGAGCTGCGTCACTCCGCTCGCCGCCGTGACGCCGAAATCGTTCGCGATGGACACAAGTCCGTTCAGAACGGCGCCTACGTCGAGCTTCGCGCTCACCTTGTCGGTATCGACCGTCCCGACAAGCCCGCCGGGACCGACGCTCGGCGTTCCGGAGATCCAGCTGCCGACGTCGATGCGTTCGAGCGGGGACGTACCGCCGGACGTGCCGCCGAGTCCGGTGAGGCTGTCGAGCTGCGACGGCGGGACGGGAACGATCCTCTTGCCTTGTTCGATGAAGGCGTTCGTCCCCGTGGACAGGATGTGCGTCGTATCGCTCTTGTTGCGATCGAACCGCTTCACGTTCACGTCGAGCACGGGAAGCGTCCCAGGTGAATCGAACGAGAACGTACCGTCCACACCGAAGCCCGCCGGCTGCTCGCCGGCTGCGGCCGTCTGCATAACCACGTGCAGGGATCCCGACCGGATCTTGCCGAGGTTCCCGGCGACGTCGTGGAGCTCGCTCGCCGCGTTGTGCGTCGACGGCGTTGCGCACGCGAAACACGCGATCAGGATCAGTGGGACGAGTCGCTTCATGGGGTACCGGTCGGCGTGGCGAGAGGTGAAGCGCTCGGCGTCGAGGTATCGACGGGGCTCGACGTTGGTTCCGGCGAAGTGCTCGTCGTCGCCGGCGTTGCCGATGCAGTCGCGGACGGCGTCGCCGTCGCTTCGTTCTGGTTCTCGCCCTGACCGATCGGGACGATATCGTTCGCGATGACGTTCGCGAGTTGGCTGACGAGCGCGTCTGTCTGCGAGCGGAGTTCGTCCGGCGTGAGGTTCTGGTTCTGAAGCGCCGCGATCTGATCGAGGATGGCCATGATCTGTTTACGGCCGTCCGGCGTGAGTTGCACCTTGCTGTTCACGTCGAAGAGCAACTGATACGCCAGCGCGATCGTCGTGCAGGCGTCGCAGTTCTGGTTCTCCGCGATGGCGACGTTCGTCGGCGACGAAACGGGAGCCATCACCAAGACGATCTGGATCGCGATGGCTGTGGTCGAGCAGTCCGTGCAGGACGAAACGGCAGCGGCGCCGTTACCCGGCTGCGGCTGGTTCGCGTTGACGAATCGGTACAGCGAGAACGCGAGCTTGAAGATGTCGGTCCCGTCCTTCGTGTTGACGGCCACAGCCGCGTTGTCGGGCTGCGAGCCGGCGCTCTGCGCACGCGCGGGAGCGGCGGTGACGAGCGCTGTCAGCGCGATCAGCACCGAGACGAACGCGCGCCTCATGGCGTCGCCACCGGAGTCGCGGCGACCGTCGCCGCGGGTGTCGCGGTCGGGACCGCTGTGGGTGCGTTCGTGGGCATCGGTGTGGTGTTACCCGTCGGGAACGGAGTTATGCCGGGCGTCGAGAACGGCGAGAACGTCGACGAAGGCGATCCGGTGGTCGACGGCACGGGCGCCGGCCCCGCGCCGAAGGGGTCCGTTCGCGCCTTCGGGTCGGCGGGAACGAGGCCCGGTTTCCCGCTCGTGGCGCTCCGGAACGATGCGACGCCCGTCTGGAACGTCCACCGTTCGTTCGAACGTATCGGACGGTAGTCACCGTTCGGCCACCAGATGAAGGCGACGAAGCCCATCAGTGCGACGACACCGGCGCCGTATACGGCGCGGAGGAAGGGACGGCCCTGCGAGCCGGTCCATCCCTTCTTCACGGCGGCCTTCGACAGGCGCGCAAGCATGTACGCGATCCCGAGCAGCGGTATGACGAGGGCGAAGATCTGGAAGCCGTCGGCAACGGCGCTCATGTAGTGCGCGTGCGTCCACGCGTGGCCGGTTGCGTGGATGTGCTTGCCGAGCGAATCCCACGCCGTCCCGTAGATGCGCGGTGCGTTCATCACGATGAGCCCGAGGTTGAACGCGAGGATCGGGAGCACGATGAAGACCCATGCGGTGACGGCGAACCGGACGCGCGGTTTCAGTTCCTTCACGCGGGGATCGTCGTGGTGCCCGGGAAGCAGGCTCTTCAAGATCGCTCCGATGCGCCCGAACAGATCGGGGACACCGACGATGTCGCTCACCATGTAGTAGCCGTCGAGACGGACGAACGGCAGGAACTGCTCGAACATCTCGAAGTGCTGGATCACGATCGCGATGAGGAACGCCTCGAAGCCGGTGACCTTGTACAGGACCGCTTCGAACAAGATGAAGATCGCGTTGAAATACACGCCGCCGAGATCGGTCCGCAGCTTGCCGCCCCGTCCGAGGCGGTAGGAGTCGGTGACGTCGGTGTAGAACGCGGGCCAGACGAGATAGAGCCCGACCCCGATCGTTCCCGGGTTCGCCCCGCCGTAGCGGCACGCCGTCGCGTGGCCGATCTCGTGGTATGCCGTCGCTGCGACGAGCATCCCGAACAGGAAGAGGAAGAGGGCCGGGTTGTAGAGCACTTCGTGCAGCCCGCGTCCGATGCCGTGCACCGCAAAGAGCCAGTAATCGAAGGCACCGAACGCCGCGAGGACGGCGATCAGGACGGGCGGCCAGTACAGCGGACGGAACAACGTTGTGAGCACGCGCACGAAACGGTCGGGCACGACCCCGGTGCGGAATTTCAGCGCGAGCAGTGGATTCGCTTTCTCCGCGGCCGGGGCGGATCCGTCCGCGGTCGCTACGAGGCCGAGCGGTCGGAGCTTCTCGTCGACCAGGTACTGGGCTCCCTCGGCGTCGAGCCCGCGACCGAAGGCTTTGGAGACCTCTTCGCCGATCTGCTCGTAGCTGTGTTGACCGTCCATCCGTTCGGCGACGAGGTAGAGGATGCGCGACAGTTGGATGACCTGTCCGTCCGCGCGCCGCGCGATGAGCGGTGGTTCCTTGAAGCCCGAGTCGGGATACTCGCCGAGCAGTTCGACGCCGTCGGCGAGCTTCGGTGCGCCGGCCGGTGATGCCGGGCGTTCGATGGTTTCGGTCATCGTTCTTGAACCTGAAGAGCCGGAGTCATGGCGACCCCGGCTCTTGTGCGGTCATTCCTAGTTCTCACAGGAAGGTTGTTTGCTTGCGCGGTGGATTACCCAGTTCGAAGGCGTCGTGAAACTTGTTTGATTTCGTGTCGCGTGAGGTACGACCGAAGTAAGGAGGTGACGCACGTGGCTGATGAAGGTTTCAGGACGCTGACACGTGAGGAACTCGAAGCAGTTGCAGGTGAAGGCCTGCCCGAGCGCGCGCTCATGTCGCTCGTCAACGCGAATGTTGCGATCCCGATCAACATCGCGGCGGCGCTGAACGTGCTGTCGGACAACGCGACGGCGGTTGCCGGCGCGGCGCAGTCCGGTGACATCTCGCAGCTGAGCTAGGCAAGGAGGAAACCGTGGCTGACCAAGAGAAGCTCGAATACAAGGCGCTCTCGAAGGAAGAGCTCGAGGCGCTGGCCGGTGAAGAGCTACCGGAGCGCGCGGTGATGTCGCTCATCAATGCGAACATCGCGGCACCGATCAACGCGGCGCTTGCGCTGAACGTGCTGTCGGACAACTCGACGGCGATCGCTCAGGCTACGCAGGTCGCCCCGATCACCCAGACCAACTAAGGAGGTCGTGATGGCCGACGACTTCCGGAAGCTCACGAAGGAAGACCTGGATCAGATCTCGGGCGAACCGCTTCCCGAGCGGGCCGTCATGTCCCTGCTCAACGCGAACGTCGCGATCCCAGTCAATGCGGCGCTTGCGCTGAACCTGGCGTCAGACGGTTCGGTCGCCGGGGCGATCGCCTCGCAGACCGGCCAGATCACGCAGACGACCTGATCGGTCGAACGATTCGGAGCAGCCAACGGGCGTGCTGTACAGCCCGTTGGCTGTTTCTTTTCTAGGCCCCCGCTGCCGCGATGTCCTCGGCTTCGTCCTCGCGGCCGAGACCGTCCTTGCGGGCTTCGATCTTCGCGACGTCGGTCTTCGGGACGACGGCGAAGAAGTGCTCGGACTCGCGCACCCAATCGTTGAGGATCTCTCGTGCCTTCTTGCTCGCCGTGTAGTGCTCGTGGTTCTCGACGAACTCGCGCACGATCTCGAGTTGATCGGGGTTCGCCGCCGCGACCGCGACGAGTTCCGTGTTGACCTTCCGCGGCAGCGTCTTCGTCGGGTCGTACACGAAGGCTTGGCCTCCGGACATACCCGCGCCGAAGTTGTTGCCGACGGGGCCGAGGATCACGACCCAGCCACCGGTCATGTACTCGCACGCATGCTGTCCGGTTCCTTCGACGACCGCGAGCGCACCGGCGTTCCGCACCGCGAAGCGCGCACCCGCCGAGCCCGCGCAGTAGAGCTCGCCGCCGGTCGCACCGTAGAGCACCGTGTTCCCGATGAGGACGGGATCTCCGGCGTCATCGGCGGGCGGGCGCACGATGATCCGTCCGCCGTTCATCGACTTGCCGACGTAGTCGTTCGCTTCGCCGATCAGCGTGAACTCGACGCCGGATGCGAGGAATGCGCCGAAGCTCTGTCCCGCCTGGCCGGTGAACGTGATCTGCGCTTCACCCGGAGGTGCTTCTTCGCCGAAGTGATACGCGATCTCGCCGCCGATCTCCGCGCCGATGGAACGGTCCGCGTTCGTGATGTCGTAGGACAGCTCGACGTTCTCGCCGACACGCACGGCGAAGACGGCGTCCTCCTTGACTCGGCGGCCGAGCTCGGAACGGGCGCGCTGGAGGTCGATGTGGCGGACGAATCGCGTGGGCGCGTCCGGCGTGGGACGAGCATCGCGCAGCAACCATTCGAGATCGACGGCGTCGGCGCGAGCGTCACCGGTGGATCTGCGGCGAAGAAGATCGATCCGTCCGATCGCTTCGTCGAGGGAACGGAGCCCGAGCGACGCGAGCGTCCGCCGCACCTCCTCGGCGACGAAGTACAGGTACGCGGCGACCATCTCCGGCGTGCCCTGGAACTTCGCGCGGAGCTCCGGCTTCTGCGTCGCGATGCCGACGGGACACGTGTCGCGGTGGCAGGTGCGCACCATGATGCAGCCCTCGGCGAGCAACGGCGCGGTGCCGAACGAATACTGATCGGCCCCGAGGAGCGCCGCGATCATCACGTCGCGTCCCGTGCGGAAACCGCCGTCGACACGCACCTTGACGCGGGAGCGGAGACCTTCCGCGACGAGCGTCTGCTGTGTCTCGGCGAGACCGAGCTCCCACGGGAGGCCGGCGTTCTTGATGGACGAAAGCGGCGATGCTCCGGTGCCGCCGTCGGCGCCGGACAGCATGACGACCTCGGCGAGACCCTTCGCGACCCCGGCGGCGATCGTGCCGACGCCCGTCGTCGCGACGAGCTTCACGGACACGTCCGCACGCGGGTTCACCTGTTTCAGGTCGTAGATGAGCTGCGCGAGATCTTCGATCGAGTAGATGTCGTGGTGCGGCGGGGGAGAGATGAGCGACACGCCCGGCTGCGTATGACGCAGTCGCGCGATCTCGGACGAGACCTTGTGTCCCGGGAGCTGTCCGCCCTCGCCGGGCTTCGATCCCTGCGCCATCTTGATCTGCAGCTCGTCCGCCCACGACGCGTACTCCGGCGTGACGCCGAAACGGCCGGACGCAACCTGTTTGATCTTGCAGTTCCGGTCGCGCTTCGAACCCTTCGTGCGGAACCGGTACGGATCTTCGCCGCCCTCTCCGGTGTTGCCGCGTCCGCCGATCATGTTGAACGCCATCGCGAGCGTTTCGTGCGCTTCGCGTGAGATCGAACCGTGTGAGATCGCGCCGGACGAGAAGCGCTTGCAGATCTCGCTCGCCGGCTCGACTTCGTCGACGGGGATCGCCTCGTCTGCGCCGACGATCTCGAGCAGGTCGCGCGGGGTCGACGGAGGACGGTCGTTCACCGTCGCCGCGAACTTGTCGTACATCTCGTCGCCGCCGCCCGAAACCGCCGTCCGGAGCGCATGCGCCGCGCGTTCCAGATCGGCTTGACGGTGGTTCGTCCCGGAGCCGACGGCTTCGTGCATGGCGTCGACGACCTCGGGGTTCGCCGCGTGATATTCGCCGCCGTGCTTGTACTTGATGAATCCTGTCGAGATGTGGCGCGCGCGCGATTTGGCGTACGCGTCGGCGTGCCAGCGCAAGACGTTCTCCGCGATCTGTTCGAACGAGAGACCCCACACTGTCGAGAAGGTTCCTTCGAAGCAGAGACCGATCACGTCGGGGCCGAGTCCGTACGCTTCGAAGATCTGTGCGCCGCGATACGAGTCGACGGTCGAGATCCCCATCTTCGACATGATCTTGAGGACGCCGTCTTCGATCGCGTACCGGTAGTTCTCGAGGGCTTCGTCCGGCGGGAAGCCCTCGATCATCCCCTTCGACGCGCGTTCCGCGAGATACGCGAAGGTCAGGTAGGGACAGATGAGATCGGCGCCGTATCCGACGAGCGTCGCGAAGTGATGCGTCTCGCGCGGCTCACCCGAGTCGCACACGATGGACGCCTGCGTGCGTAGTCCGGCGCGCACGAGCCGATGGTGGACGGCCCCCGTCGCCGCGAGCGACGGGATCGGCGCCCGCTCGCGGGTGACGCCTCGGTCGGACACGACGAGGATCGCCGCGCCGCTCCGTACGGCCGCTTCGGCTTCCTCTCCGATCCGCCGCAATGCTCTCTCGAGTCCGGACGGACCGTCGGACGCGGGGAAGGTTGCGTCGATGAGAGCCACGTCCCACGGTGCGTCGACGAACAGGTCGTCCACGGCTTCGGGATAGACGACGAACGACTCGTACTCGAGGAGGTCGGCCGCTTCGGGCACCTCCGACAGGAGCGGGACGCGCGGACCGACGAGCGTCCGTTTCGACATGACGAGTCGTTCGCGGAGATGGTCGATCGGCGGGTTCGTGACCTGGGCGAAGCGCTGCTTGAAGAAGTTGAAGAGCGGACGCGCGAACGTCGTGAGATACGGCGCTTGCGTGTCGTCGCCCATCGACGACGTCGGTTCCTTCCGGTACTTCGCCATCGGTTCGACGATGACGGTGATCTCTTCCTTCGTGACGCCGAAGGCCGTCTGCCGCGCGATCAGCTCGTCCGGGATGTCGATGCGCGGGAGCCCGGGGGAGCGCTTGATCAAGCGCTCCGTCCATTCTTCGTACGGCATGCCGGCGGCGATGAATGCTTTCACCGTCGCGTTCTGCTGCACCGGCTCGTCGAGGGTGGGATCGACGCAGATCATCTGACCCTCGGCGAGCTTGCCGCGCTTCACGGTCCCGTGTCCGGAAAGATCGACCGTGCCGACTTCGGACGAGACGACGACGAGGCCGTCCTCGCAGATCTGGTAGCGCAGCGGACGGAGACCGTTGCGGTCGAGCGTCGCACCGACGCGGATGCCGTCGGTGAACACGAGCCCGGCCGGACCATCCCACGGCTCGATGAGGCACGAGTGGTAGCGATAGAACGCGCGTAGGTCGGGCGCCATGTCGTCGCGTGTCTCCCACGAGTCCGGAACGAGCATGTGCAAGGAGTGACGGACGTCCCGTCCCCCGCGCACGAGCAACTCGAGGGCGTTGTCGAGGATCGCGGAGTCGGAACCGCTCACGTCGATGACCGGCTTGAGCAGGTCGGCCGGTGCGAGGTCGTCCGCGCCGAGGCGGTCTTGCCGGGCGCGCATCCAATTGATGTTTCCCTGGATCGCGTTGATCTCGCCGTTGTGACAGAGGAACCGGAACGGTTGCGCGCGTTCCCACGTCGGTGTGGTGTTCGTCGCGTAACGCTGGTGGAAGATCGCGAAGTGGGCTTCGTAGTCGTCGCGCGCGAGATCGAGGTAGAAGTTCGCGAGTTGCGGCGCGGCGACGAGGGCCTTGTACGTGATCGTTCGGAACGACCACGACAGGAAGTAGATCTTCTCGCCGGCGTTGATCGCCGCATGCTCGGCGCGACGACGAGCGCGGAAGCAGCGCTTTTCGAGCTCGTCCGGATCGGTGATCGTCGCGGCGTGTGTCAGCTGGACGATGCGCGGCATCGATCCTTGCGCCTGCACGCCGAGCGCACCCGTGTCGACGGGTACGTCCCGCCACTCGAGCGCCGTGAACCCTTCGGCGCGCGCCGCCTCCTCGACGATCTTGGCGAACCCTTCGGTGCGCGCGAAGATCATCGCGACGGCTCGGGGACCGAAGACCTTCTCCGGGATCGGCGTGAGGATGCCGGCGCCGTCGCCGGTCAGTGCGTCCGCGGCGACGGCACCACGGTGCTCGACGCGGCAGAGTGCGTTGATGGCGGCTTCGACGATGTCGCGGCGAACGGCGCCGCCGGCGTCGGCCACGAAGCCGATGCCGCAGGCGTCACGCTCGCGTGTGTAGTCGTAGGTGTAATCCATCAGGGTTCCCGGGTCCTGCAAACAAAAAAAACGACGCCCGCGCAGAGTGCGCGGAGCGCCGTTGCTCCGCCAGCAGGATACAGCCAGAAACCGACCTAGGTAAGAGGCCGCGTCAGGCGCAGTGGACCTGGAATTGCTTGCGGGCCGTCCGGCCCGACCGGTCCTGGACCGACACTTCCATGGCGTGATCGCCGTGGGTGGCCGGCTTCGAGAAGCTCGACGAGTAGCTCATCCCGGAGATCGGGCCGCCCTTGGCGACCGATCCGTCCACGTAGAGGGCGATCCACGACAGTGGCGAACCACCGGCCGTCGCCGTGTAGCTGATGGCGAGCGTGCCGGTGCAGGACGGCGACGCCGAGATCGAGGGCCCCGTCCCGGTCGTGGAGTTCACGGGCGAGGTCGTCTTCTCGGCCACGAGCGGGGCCTTCGTCGCCGCCGGGACCGGCGCCTCGGTCGGGGCGATCGTCGGGACGGGGGTCGGGGGCGGCGTGGGGGCGTCCGTCACCGTGACCTGCACGATGTCCGGCTGCGTCGTGACCTGCGAGATCGGTCCGAGGCCGGTCTTCGGCGCCGCGGACGTGGCCCATATCGTCTGGCGGGCCCCGGCGAGGCCCGCGCCGAGCAGAACGATCCCGGTCAGGGCTCCGAGCAGCGGCCACAGGCGGGGGCGGGGCTTGTCGAGATCGTCGAAGGAGGAGCGTGGCTGCCACGCCGCCCAGGGGTCGGCCGGATCGACGACAGGGGCGAATTCGACCGAATCCGTCGTTCTCGGATCGGTCTTCTTCGTCAGTTTGGCCGCGAACACCGTCATCGAGACAACGGCGACGCCGCCGGCCACCAATAGCGCCCAGACCATAGCCGACGCAACCTTACCATCAGACGGCTCGATATTGAACGGAACTTTACAGTTGCAACAGCGCGGTCTCACGGCCCGTCGGTCCCGGGCGTTGGAATGTGGACGTGATCCCGCCCTTCCAGCGGTTCATGGACGACAACCGGACGGCCGTCTGGCGGCTGCTCCACGTCCTTTGCCTCCCCGACGACGTCGAGGACTGTTTCCAGGAGACGTTCCTTTCGGCGCTCCGGGCCTACCCGAAGCTCACCGACGCGCGGAACCTCCGCGGCTGGGTGCTGACGATCGCCGAGCGGAAGGCGATGGACTCCCACCGGTCGCGGAAGCGGAGGCCGCGGCCCGTCGAGTCGGCTCCGGACCGTGCGGCGCGGAGCCCTGACGGTTCCGACCCCGAGCTGTGGGAAGCGGTCCGCGCGCTTCCGCCGAAGCAGCGCACCGCCGTGACGCATCGTTTCGTCGCCGACCTCACGTACCGGGACATCTCGCGCGTTATGGGAACGACGGAAGAAGCGGCGCGGCAGAACGTCCGGGAGGGACTACGAAAGCTCCGGGAGGTGCTGCGATGAGCATGGAGGAGAGATTGCGGAACGCGGCGGCAGCACTCGAAGAAGCACCGGAACTCGATCTGACGGACCGTGCGGCCGATGAGGGTCTCGTCGACGTCGCGTTCGCGACCGTCGATTCACCGTTCGGAACACTTGTCGCGGCGATGACGAACAAGGGACTCGTCCGTCTCGCCCTCGCGCCGGTCCGTGTCGACGACGTCGTCGCGGATCTCTCGCGACGTTTGTCGCCGCGGATCTTCGAGATGCCGAGTCGTGTCGATCCCGTGCGACGCGAGCTCGATGAATACTTCGCCGGGAAGCGTTGGGCCTTCGATGTCAGCGTCGACTGGACGCTCTCGTCTGGATTCAACAGCCGTGTGTTGCACGCGACGGCGCGCATCCAGTACGGCGAGGTGTCGAGCTACGGGAAGGTCGCGGCGAAGGCAGGAAGCCCGCGAGCGGCGCGCGCGGCGGGGAATGCCTTGCACACAAATCCGATCGCGATCGTCGTGCCGTGCCACCGCGTCGTCGGGTCGAACGGGAGCCTCACGGGATACGGCGGCGGACTTCCCATGAAGGAAGCGTTGCTTCGGTTGGAGGGCGCGATCGGCTAGATCGACGCCGGCCCGGGCGAGCCGGCGCTGCCGGACAGCGCGCGGCCGGCAGTGCCGACCGCTTCGGTGACGAACTGTCCTGCTTCGTAGAGCTTGCGCGTCAGGCGCCGCTGCAGCTTGCCGGACGGCGTCTTCGGCAAGGTGCCCGGCACGAGCAACACGACGTGGTCGGCGGCGACACGCAACACCTTGCGCACCTCACTCGAGATCTGCTTCGCGAGCTTCGCGGCTTCTTCGCCGACGAGGCGTGTCTCCGCGATCACGACGAGTCCTTCCTTTGCTTTGCGGACGATGCCGAAGGCGACCGCGTTGCCTTTGCGTACGCCGGGCACGCTCGCCGCCGCGCGTTCCGCGTCCTCGGGATACAGGTTGCGCCCGCCGACGATGATCATGTCCTTGATGCGTCCGGTGATGTAGAGACCGTCGGGACCGAACACGCCGAGGTCTCCGGTGCGGATCCAACCGTCGACGATCGTGTACGACGTTTCCTCCGGATCGTCCCAGTAGCCGAGCATCGCGTGTTCCGTCTTGATGCAGATCTCACCGACGGTGCCGTCGGGTATCCGCTCGCCCGACGGCGTGAGGATCGCCGCTTCGACGCCGGGGATGGTTCGTCCGACGGAGATGAGTGCGCGCGCGTCGTCGCTCGTGGCCTCAACGGATTCCGCGATCCCGTCGTCGGCGAGCTTGTGTCCGTCGACCCACCACGGCGGCGGCGGGTCGAGCAGCGGCGGGGACGAAACACCGAGCGTCGCCTCGGCGAGGCCGTACACACCGAGGAGCGCGCCGCGCCGCAAGCCGACGGGTTCGGCGGCGTCCGCGAACGCTTCCATCGTTTCGCGGTCGAGCGGCTCCGCGCCATTGGCTGCGACCCGTAGCGACGACAGATCGAGTGGTTCGTCCTTCAGTTGCTTGACGGCCCGCGCGGCGAGGCCATACGCGAAGTTCGGCGCGGCCGTGATGGTCGCGCGGTACTTCGACATCGCCTGCACCCATCGCTTCGGAGATCCGATGAAGACTTCCGGCGGGATGAGGTACGCGGTCATGTCGATGACGACCGGCCAGAGCGTCAGGCCGATCAGGCCGAAGTCGTGGTACAGCGGCAGCCAGCTGACGGTGACGTCGTCCGGCGTGAAGCCGAGATGGTCGCGCGCGGCGATGCCGTTGCTGATGAGCGTGCGGTGCGAGAGGACGACGCCCTTCGGACGCGCCGTCGATCCCGAGGTGAATTGGATGAGCGCGGGTGCGTCCGGATCGCTGTCGACGAACGGTGCGTGGCGGCCGCCCCGACGCAGCTCGTCGAATCCGACGACCCGCGGCGCGAGTCCGTCGAGCGGGACGATCTGCGCAACGGACGGGTCCGTCGCGAGCAACGCGATCTTCGCCTTGTCGGCGCGCGAGGAGATCTCATCGACGAGTGCGTCAACCGACGTGATCCGGAGCGGAACGGCGAGCGGCACGGCGATCGCACCGGACGCCCAGCACCCGAAGATCGTCGCGACGAGTTCGGGTGTCGTCGAGCCCAGGATGCCGACGCGGTCGCCGGGCTCGACCCCGAGATCGGCCAAGGCGCCACACGCGTCGTGCGCGACGTCCGCGAGGTCGCCGTAGGTCCAGCGTTCGAGCTCGCCTTCGCCGTCGAGGAACGTGATCCCCCGTGGGCTGGCCTTGCGCTCTTCGAGCGCCTGCGCGATGTTCCTCACGGGATCACGCGCGCGAGACGCGCTTCCTGTCTCCGCGCGAAGGCAGCGACGCCGACGTCTTGCGCGACGACGAAGCTCATAACATTGCCGATGCGGTAGGCCACGTACTCGACTGTACGCTTCGTGGTCTGGGTCGAGTTGCCCGGCTTGATCGTCACCGTGACGTGGGCGCTGTAACTGTCGTCGCCGAGCTGCTCCAGACCGGTGACCGGGCCCGCGTTCTTCGCGTCCAGGTAGCCGCCGTCGGTGCGCGCCTGTCGCCACGTCGTCGGCTGTCCGCTGTGGGCGCTCATCACGGCCTGGGCGTTCTCAACGCTCGGGAGCACGAAAACGGTGTTCGTGACGAAGCCCGAGGCGCCGTCCTGCGTGAACGAAACGGTCTTCGTCGCGCCGGCGTCGTGGATGTACGTCGAGGTCCCGACCTTGCCGCCGATCTGGAACGTGTCGGGCTGCGGGTCCTTCACGGCGGTCCACCCGGCGCCCATATCCGCCGCGGTGAGAACGCCGTTCGTCAGATCTTGCGCGGTCAGAGCGACGGTCGGCGACGGCGTCGGTGCCGGCGGCGCGGCCTTGCCGCACGACGAGAGGACGAAGCTCGCAACAACGGAGAGGAACAACGCACGCCGCATGAAACCGCAGGCTACCCCAGGCGGAGCTAGGTCGAGTAGTACAGATCGACGGCCGCGCCCTTGCGGACGTTCGTTCCCGCGGGCGGGTTCTGTCCCTGGACCTGACCGTGCGGCTTGCCCGATCCGGGAACCGCGTACGTGTTGCGTACGACGAGGCCGGCATCCGCGGCTTTCGCTTTCGCGGCCGCAAGACCCAGGCCGACCAGGTTCGGCATCGGGAACGCGCGCGGACCCTTCGACACCGTCGCGGTGACCGTGGAACCCTTCGGAGCGGACGAACCACCAGCCGGATCGGACGAGATCACCGTTCCCGCGCCGACGGTGTCCGAGAAGACGTCGTTCTCGGCGAAGACCAGCCCGGCGTCGTCGATCGCCGTCTTCGCCTTGTCCGCTGCCATGCCGTCGATGCTCGGGACGGTGACGGGCGGGGGTCCTTTACTGACGTCGGCGGCGAAGGCGGTCCCGCGCTTCGCGTGCGTCTCGTCCGGCGTGATGCCGATGACCGCGTCCTTCGGGACGGAGTCGTTGTAGTCCGAGTTGGCGATCTGGACGCTGAAGCCCGCGGCGGACATCAACGCGCGGGCGTCGTCGATCGACTTACCCACGACGTCGGGGACGTCGAAGAGCTGCGGCCCCTTCGACACGGCGAGATCGACGATCGATCCCTTATTCACGCTCGTGCCGATGTTGGGGTCCGTCGCCGCGATGGTTCCTTCGGGAACCGTGTCGCTGTACACGTTGGAGATCGTTCCCGGACGAAGCCCCTCGCGCGTCAGCGCATGCTGCGCGTCGGCGAGCGTCTGGTTGCGAAGATCGGGGACCGTCATGGGTTTCGGGATCACCGCGTACGCCGCGATGCCGGCGATCGCGAGGAGCAACGCAACGACCGCCCCGATGCGGAAGCGCCGCCGCGCACGCCGGAAGAGACGCGTTTGCAACGGGAGAACGTCGGTGACGGGAGCAGGTGTGTAGTGCACCGGTTCGTGTGTCTGTGTCTGCGTGAAGGTGGCGGTCGTCTCGGCCTCCGGAACGTCGGGGAGGCGGTCGGTGTCCATCAGGAAGCTCGGCGTCCCGCCGTCACCCAGAGCGCGCGCGAAGTCGCCGGCCGTCGAGAAGCGATCTTCCGGACGAGCCGCCGTCGCGCGCATAACCGCGCCGTCGATAGCGGGTGCGATGCCGGGCGTGAGGACCGGCGCGTGCACGCGGGACGCGGCGACCGCTTGCGGTGTGTCGCCACGGAACGGTGGGCGTCCCGTGAGCATCTCGTAGCTGAGCGCACCGAGTGCGTAGATGTCCGCGCGGCCGTCGACGCTCGATCCGGCGATCTGCTCCGGCGCGACGTAGGCGACCGTTCCGATCGGACGATCCGTCGTCAGTTGCGCCGCCTGGGGGCCGAGCGCCTTCGCGATACCGAAGTCGACGACCTTCACCTGACCGTCCGGTGTGAGGATCACGTTCTCCGGTTTCACGTCGCGATGGACGATGCCGCTGCGATGCGCGTGATCGAGTGCGGATCCGATGCCGCGCGCGACGTGACGCACGGTCGGCGGATCGAGATGCCCGAAGCGGTCGAGGAGCGCGCGGAGGGTGATCCCTTCGCAGAGCTCCATGACGATGAACAGGGTTCCGTCCGCTTCGACGGCGTCGTAGACCGTGACGATGTTCGGATGCGACAGCCGCGCGGCGTTCGTCGCCTCGGCGCGGAAGCGCTCCACGAAGGAGCGGTCGGCCGCGAGGGCCGGGTGCATCACCTTGATCGCGACGTCACGGCCGAGCGAGGTGTCGCGGGCACGGTAGACGGTGGCCATCCCGCCGGCCGCGATGCGGTCGTCGAGCCGGTACCGCCCGGCCAGCGTGGTGCCGACCCGCCAGTCGGCTTTGGTGTCGAGATCGCCCACAGCCCGTTCATCCTAGCGTCCGATGTGAGGATTGTTAACTGTTGAGGGCAGTGAGATGACGAGCGGCGGTGCTAAGGTTCCGTTCGTATGTCCGTTCAGCCCTTCGGATCGTGGCGATCGCCCATCTCGGCCGCGTCCATCGCCGAGGGCGGGGTGAACCTCGCCGGCGTGGCCGTCGACGGCGGTTCGGTGTACTGGGCGGAGGGTCGTCCGGCCGAAGGGGGCCGCACCGTCGTCGTGAAGGACGGGGTCGACGTGACGCCCGCGGGCTTCAACGTCCGCACCCAGGTGCACGAGTACGGCGGCGGAGCGTGGTGGGTGCACGAGGGCGCGGTGTACTTCGCGAACTGGGACGACCAGCGTCTCTACAAGCAGGTGCCGGGCGAAACCCCGGTCGCGATCACGCCCGCTCCTGAGATCCCGCGCGGCATGCGTTACGCAGACGGCATCGTCAGGCCGGACGGATCGATCATCTGCGTCCGCGAACGCCACGTCGAAGGACGCGAAGCATTCAACGAGATCGTCCGCATCTCGGGTAGCGAGGTCGAGGTGGTTGCGTCCGGCAACGACTTCTACGCGTTCCCCCGTGCCTTTGGCGAGCACTTGGCGTGGACGGAGTGGACGCATCCGAACCTTCCCTGGGACGGCACCTTCCTGCATCTCGACGGTGAGCGCATCGCCGGCGCGATGGACGAGTCGATCTTCCAGCCGGAGTGGAGTCCCGACGGTGTGCTCCACTTCGTCTCCGATCGGAGCGGTTGGTGGAACATCTATCGCTACGTCGATGGTCGCATCGAGCCGGTGCTCGAGATGGATGCCGACTTCGGTGTTCCGCAGTGGGTGTTCGGGCAGTCGACGTACGCGTTCCTTCCCGGCGGCGACCTCGTGTGCGTCTACACGCGCAACGCCACGGACTCGATCGGCTTGATACGCGACGGTGCCTTGCAGCCGATCGAACAGCCGTACACGTCGGTGACATCGCTCATCACCTCCGGCAATCATGCGTACTTCGTCGGTGCATCGCCGACGGAGCATCAGAAAGTCGTCCGGCTCGATCCGGCGACGGGCGCGGTCGACGTGATCGCGAGGGCGCGGGACGACGCCGTCGACGAAGGGTACGTCTCGCGCGCACAACCGATCTCCTTCCCGAGTGAAGGACGAACCGCTCACGCGTTTTTCTATCCACCGCGGAACAAAGATTTCGATGGCCCCGGCGACGAAAGGCCGCCGCTGATCGTCTTCTCGCACGGCGGACCGACCGGAAGCGTCGGGCCGGAGCTCAATCTCCGCATCCAGTACTGGACCTCACGCGGTTTCGCCGTCGTCGACGTGAACTACGGCGGTTCGACCGGATACGGACGCGACTACCGGCGGCTGCTGAATGGGAACTGGGGCATCGTCGACGTCGAGGACTGCACGAATGCCGCGCTCTTCCTCGCCGGACGCGGGGAAGTCGATCCCGAGCGGCTCGCGATCCGCGGCGGAAGCGCCGGGGGATTCACGACGCTCGCGTGTCTCGTCTTCCGTGACGCGTTCAAGGCCGGCGCAAACTACTTCGGCGTCGCGGATTTCGAGACCTTCGTCGGCGACACCCACAAGTTCGAATCGCGCTATCTCGATTCGCTCGTCGGCCCGTATCCGGAGCGGAAGGATCTCTACCGCGACCGTTCACCGGCGAACTTCGTCGATCGCGTCGAGGTGCCGGTGATCACGTTCCAGGGACTCGAGGACGCCATCGTTCCGCCGTCGCAGTCGGAGCAGATCGTGAACGCGCTTCGTGCGAAGAAGATCCCGTGCGCCTACGTCACCTACGAGGGCGAGCAGCACGGCTTCCGTCAGGCCAAGAACATCATCCACTCGCTCGAGACGGAGCTGTACTTCTACGGTCGCGTCTTCGGTTTCGAGCCCGCGGACGACATCGCCGGCGTCGAGATCGAGAACCTCTAACCCTTCGCGCGGTCCTGGGCCTTGAGCTCTCGGCGCAGGATCTTGCCGCTCGCGGTCTTCGGGATCTTCTCGACGAATTCGACCTCGCGCACCTTCTTATAGGGCGCGACCTTGCCGGCGACGTGTTCTTGGATCTGCTCGATCGTGAGGTTCGTGCCTTCGCGAAGCACGACGAACGCCTTCGGGATCTCGCCATCGGCCGTGCCCGAGTCCTTCGGGATGACGGCGGCGTCCGATACGTCGGGGTGTTCCATGATCAGCGCTTCGAGCTCGGCCGGCGCGATCTGGTAGCCCTTGTACTTGATCATCTCTTTCGCCCGGTCGTGCACCGTGACGTATCCCTCGTCGTCCACGCTGCAGATGTCGCCCGTGCGAAGCCACCGGCCCGTTTCGTCCTCGACGATCGTCTCGGCAGTGGAGTCCGCTTTCTCGAAGTAGCCCTGCATGACCTGCGGGCCGGCGACGAGGAGCTCACCGATCTCGCCGATCGGCAGTTCTTCGCCGCCGTCGATCGCGACGACCTTCTGTCGCGTGTCCGCGACGGGCGGTCCGACCGTGCCGGGTTTGTCGCGTCCGATCGGAGTGATGTGCGTGACGGGGCTCGCCTCCGTCATGCCGTAGCCCTGCATCACGTAGACGTCGTAGGTCTCAGCGACGCGGCGCGCGACATCGAGCGGAAGCGGTGCCGCGCCGGACATGATGAAGCGCACGCTCGACAGATCGGCGGACGCACCGCTGTTCGCGAGCAGCAGCATCGCCGGCGGGACCATGAAGAGATTCGTCGCGTTGTATTCAACGATCACTTCGAGGAACCGCTTCGGATCGAATCCCGGCAGGACGACCTGAGTCGCTCCCACCGCAAGCGCCGGGATCATCAGTACCGCCATCCCGTAGATATGGAAGAAGGGGAGGAAGTTGATGAGTGTCGAGAATCCGTCGATGAGGCCCATCGAGAGCGTCTGACGGATGTTCGACGTCAGGTTGTAGTGAGTGAGCATCACGCCCTTCGGGACACCCGTCGTCCCCGACGAGTACGGCAGGACCGCGAGGTGCGTGAGTGGATCGAACGAAACTTCTTTCGGTGCGCCGTCGTGCTTGTCGGCGAGCGACCAAACGTCGCCGAGGAGGTGGAAGCCGTTCTTGTCTCCCCACACTTCTTTCGCGGCATCGGCCGTCGCGTCCGCGGCGAAGCACGCTTTCGGACGGGAGTCCTCGAACTGCGTACCGATCTCGCGCGCGGTGTACAGCGGGTTCAGTGTCGTCACCGTGCCGCCGGCGAAGAGCGTTCCCCAGAAGGCGATGACCCATTCCGGCGAGTTCGGCGCGACGAGACCGACGCGATCGCCGGGCTCGACCCCTTGCTCCTGCAGCATGCGCCCGATAGAAAGCGAAGCACGCAGCACTTCGTTGAACGTGTACGACCGTTCACTCACCCCGTCGATCAAGGCGATCTTGTCCGGCCACTTGACCGTCGTGGCGATGAGATCGTCCGTCAGTGGATGGACGGGGTAGGGCTCGAGGGACATGTGCGGTGAATATTGGATCGGCATGTCCCGAGATTAATGAGCGTGCGTCACGTCGGCCATTCGTCTTTGAGCAGTCCGAAGATCAGCTCGTCGTGCCATCGGCCCTTGAAGAACTGCGTTTCGCGCTTCCGGCCCTCGAGCGTCATGCCGACGCGCGTGAGGACGGCGGCGGATCGCTCGTTGTCCGCGTTGCACCACGACCACACGCGGTGGAGCCCGAGTTCCCGGAACCCGTAGTCGACCATCGCCCGGGCGGCTTCCGTCGCGTAGCCCTTGCCCCAGTGATCGGCCGCGAGCTCGTAGCCGATGTCGCCTTGCGTCGCGCCCGGCGCATCCGTGCGCATACCGCACGAGCCGATGAGCTCGTCGTCGAGCGTGACCGCGAGTTGGAACTTGATGCGCGGGTCCGCGCGCTGGAATCCCAAGAACATCTCGAGCAAGGCCTCGACATCGGACGGATCCCGTACGTCCCACTCGTAGTGCTCGAGCCAGCGCGGATCGCTCTGCATCGCGATGTAAGCCGGCAGATCGGCCGGGACGAAATCTCGCAGGACGAGCCGCTCGGTCTCGATCCTCACCGGATCGCGCCTTCGAGCTCGGCTCGGTGGTGCAGCATCCAGCTCGAAGCACGCGCTCGCCAGGCCATGCCCCACGCGGCCACGGGATCTGTCGTGTCGCGGCGGACGTCGTATTCGTCCGCGTCGGCGGCGATCGAGTGCACGGCGAACTCGATCATCAACAGGACGAACCCCTCGCGCTGCTGCGCGGTCACGCCGTACGCGTCGACCATCGCGCGGAGCGTCCCCAGACGTTCGTCGAGCGGTGCGTGGCCCTCGGCCGCGGTGATGTCCTCGCTGTAGAGGTTCGAGCACACCCATGCGGCTTGCGCGAAGTCGACGAGTGGGTCGATCGGGCCGGCCGTGTCCCAGTCGATGAGGACGACGGAATCGTCCGGACGAACCACCACGTTCCACGGCGTTGCGTCCCCGTGACCGATCACCGTCGGGTTGCCGATCTTCGCGGCGTAGTAGTCCTTCCGCCACTGCATGCCGGCGGGGAGCTCGAAGGGGATCGAGTGCAGTTCGCGTAGTGCGAGCGCGACGCGCACGGCCGTTTCGCGGCGCATCGGACCGGGATGTTCGACGGTTCCTTCGACGAACGACAGCACTTCGCGATCGTCTTCGACACCGAGCACGCGAGGTGCCGCGTCGAACCCCGCCGCTTCGAGATGACGCAGGTACGCCTGCACCGCGGGTGTCTCGGGTTTGACGCGTCGCGTGACGACGTCGCCCCGGCGCGCCGCGAACGAGTCGCTTCCGGACCCGAACGCTATCTCTTCAGCCACGAGGTCCCCACTTCGCCGAATGGTTCGTCCATCTTCTGCACCCGCTCGAAGATCTCGTCGCACGATGCCTGCGCGGAGCGAACGACCTCCGGCGGATAGCCGTACTTCACTTGATGCTCGGCGAACTCGTCTTCGTCGTCGATGACCACCTGGTCGTCCCACGTTCGGATCACGTCGAGATCGAGGTCGATCGCTTGCACATGTGACTCCGAGCGCCACACCGGCACCGTCGTCATGTCGACGTAGATCCGCGCGCCGAGGTCGGTCGTGTACGCGTTGAAGGTCGCGATCCACCACCGGTCGTCCGGGACGCACAGTACGAACTCGTGCGTCCACTCGCCGGCACCGCGCGGACCGGTGTACGGCGTCGGCGGACGCGCGCCGAGCCACGTCCCGAACTCGTCGGTGCCGAGGCGCTCGACGGGGAAGCGCCAATGCGCGACGTCCCCCCACTTCCGCATGTCACAGTCGACGATCACGCCGTCGATACCATCACAAACGTGCCGATCCAGATCAGACCGAGCGGAGCCGGGATCGCGGTGCCCCACGAGGCGACCGGAGGCGTGATCTCGTTCGTCGAGCAGTCGATGGCCGCTCGTCACCTGATCCCCGGACACGTCCACACGCGTCACGACGTCTGGATCTACGTCCTCGAGGGGGAAGTCGGTGTGCGTGTTGGCGATGAAGAAGCGGTGGGCTCCAAAGGCGACTTACCTCTTGAAGCCGCGAGGCGTCCGGCACGCGATGTGGAACCCCGGCGACGCGCCGAACCGGTTCATCGAAGTGGTGACGCCCGGTGACGGCGACGGGCTCTTCCGGGACGGAGCCGACCACGCCGCGTTGGGTATCGAGTGGTTCGACGACTGGACGGACGATCTGAAGCGCCGGCACGGACTCGCGTGATGGACGTCTACCTCGAGATCGGCAAGAAGCAGGTCTTCTGCGGAGCCGTCGATTGGCCGGGCTGCGAGCGCAGCGGCAAGACGGAGGACGAGGCGATCGAGCGATTCCTTTCCTACGGCCCGCGCTACGCGAAAGTCGTGAAGTCGTTCAAGCCGCCGAAGACGGCGAAGGTGGTCGAGCGCGTGAAGGGGTCGATGAGCACGGACTTCGGCGCGCCGGGTGAGGTCCCGAAGGTCGACGAACGCGACGTGACGCCGGCGCAATTGAAGAAGCTGCTCGCGATCCTCGAAGCGTCGTGGCTGTACTTCGACAAGACCGCGAAGAAGCACGCGAAGTCGAAGCTCTCGACCGGCCCCCGCGGCGGCGGACGAACCGTCGCGAAGATGGTCGACCACGTGGCGGGCGGCGATCGCGGTTATCTGTCGGGCATGGGCGGAACGCTCCCGAAGGGTGCCGACCTCCGCGAGACGATCGTCGAAACGCTTCGCAAGCGCGTTCGCGGTGAAGAGCTCCCGCCGAATCGCCGGACGAAGCCCCCGTGGCCCGTCCGGTATGCCGTGCGCCGGACCGCGTGGCACGCTCTCGACCACGCATGGGAGATCGAAGACCGCGCGACGCGGTGAACGTCGGCGGATAGGTAGCGTAAGGCGATGCCCGTCCTGACTTCGCGACTCGATACGTCCGCGGAGGGCTTCGTCCAGAACCGCAAGGACATGCTCGAAGCGATCGAGCAGATGCGATCTCTGTTGGACGAAGCCACGCTCGGCGGTGGTGAAGCGTCCACCGCGAGATTGCGTTCGCGCGGCAAGCTTCCCGTTCGTGAGCGCGTCGGACTGCTGATCGATCCTGATTCGCCGTTCCTCGAGATCGGCCCGCTCGGCGGCTACATGACGAACTATCCCGTCGGCGGGGGGATGCTCATCGGCATCGGCGTCGTGAACGACGTCGAGTGCTCGCTCATGTTCAACGACCCGACCGTGCTCGGCGGTGCGATCACCGGCGTCGTGATGAAGAAGATCGAGCGCGCGCTCGAGGTCAGCCGCATCAACCGGCTCCCGTTGATCATGGGCGTCGAGTCCGCGGGGGCCGATCTTCGCGGCGGCGGCGGGGACGGCGATCCGCAAGCGGCGATGCGGCGCAACATGGGCCACTTCGCCGAGTCGGGGCGTCTCTTCCACGACATCACACAGCTCTCGCAGATGCGGATCCCGACGATCTCGATCGTGTTCGGTTCGTCGACGGCCGGCGGCGCGTATCAGCCGGGGATGAGTGACTACAACATCTTCATCCGCGGACAGAGCAAGGTGTTCCTCGGCGGACCTCCGCTCGTCAAGATGGCAACGGGCGAGGACTCGACGGACGAAGAGCTCGGCGGCGGCGAGCTGCACGCACAGGAGTCGGGACTTGCCGATTACCTCGCGGACTCCGAGCACGAAGCGATCCGCATGGCGCGTGACGTCGTCCGTCATCTGAATTGGCGCAAGCTCGGGCCGGGTCCGTCCTTGCCGGCCGACGACCCGATCCTCGATCCGAACGATCTCCTCGGACTCGTGAGCAAAGACCTGCGGACGGCGTTCGACGTCCGCGAGGTGATCGCTCGCATCGTGGACGGATCACGCTTCGAAGAGTTCAAGCCGCTCTACGGGCCGACGATCGTCTGCGGCTGGGCCTCGATCCACGGCTTCCCCGTGGGCATCCTCGGGAACAACGGCGTTCTGTTCAGTGAGTCGTCCCAGAAGGCCGCGCAGTTCATCCAGCTGTGCAATCAGATCGACGTCCCGCTGCTGTTCCTCCAGAACATCACCGGCTACATCGTCGGACGGGACTTCGAGCGCGGCGGCATCATCAAGCACGGATCGCAGATGATCAACGCCGTTTCGAACTCGACGGTCCCGCACATCACGGTCGTGCTCGGCGCGTCGTACGGCGCCGGGAATTATGGGATGTCCGGGCGTGCTTACGACACGAGGTTCGTGTTCATCTGGCCGACGGCGAAGATCGCGGTCATGGGCCCGAAACAGATGGCCGGGGTGATGTCGATCGTCCGACGAGGACAAGCGGAACGCCGCGGAGAAGCCTTCGACGAAGAGGCGGACAAGATGATCCGCGAAGCCGTCGAAGCAAGCTCCGAAGCGCAGTCGCTCGGTCTGTACGCGACGGGACGTCTCGCCGACGATGCGATGATCGACCCGAGGGACACGAGGCATGCGGTGGGGATGGCGCTGAGTGCCTGCCATAACAATGAGATCAAAGGGGCGCCGAACTTCGGCGTCTTCCGTATGTAGGAGGCTTCCGTGAGCGACTGGAACAGCGGCATCGTCAAGGAGTTCCGCGAGAACGCGGGGAAGGTCGGCGGTCCATTCGAGGGCGCGCCGATGATCATCATCCACACGAAGGGCCGGAAGTCGGGCAAAGAATACGAGAACCCGCTCGTGTACCAACCGGTCGGGGACGACTTCGCGATCATCGCGTCGAAGGGTGGCGCACCGACGCATCCGGACTGGTACCGCAACCTGATGGCGAACCCCGAGATCGAAGTCGAGGTCGGGACGGAGCGCCACAAGGTCCGCGCGCGTGAGCTCCAGGGCGAGGAGCGCGAGAAGGTCTGGACGAAGCAGAAGGAACTGATGCCGGGCTTCGCGGAGTACGAACAGAAGACGCAGGGGATCCGCGAGATCCCGGTGATCTTGCTCGAGCGCGTCTAGCAGGATCCGCCGTTCGGCGGCCCTTGTGATTGGCGGGTCGTCCGGCGGGTATTCCGCCTGTATGACCGTTCAAGAGATGCCGACCGGTTCGTTCGTCTGCATCTGCGGACTCACGTTCCCGTCGGAGATGTCGCTCGCCGATCACGCCCGTGAGGTGCACGGATCGCTCGATCCGGACGAGATCGAGACATATGTGTGTCCGGAGTGCCAGTCGAGTTTCGCCACGTTCGCGCAGCTCCGAGAGCACTGGCCGGCGCACGGTGGATCTCCCGACCTTCCCGGCCACGCGGCTTCCGCGTAGCATCTAGACGTGCGCCGCGCGGTCATCGCTCTCGTGCTGTTCGCCGTCATGGCGCTGGCGCCGGCCGCATCGGCACTCCCGGCGACGGTCACCGTCACGGCCGACGCGCCCATCGCGGAATGCGTCTATCCGCAAGGGGTCGGACCCGAGACGTTCATCTGCTACACGATGGTCAACAAGGAATCGCTGCAGGTCGGCCCGGACGAGGTCACGTGGACCCCCGACCACACCGAGGACATCCACGACGCCGTCACCGGCAACCACTTCACCGGCCAGGACGGCGGGACGCTGCACGAACCGATCCCGTAAGCGTCCATAGACGGCGCCGTGGCAGCATGACGCCGTGATCCGGAAGCTGTTGATCGCGAACCGCGGCGAGATCGCTGTGCGTGTTCGTCGCACCGCGACGGAGATGGGGATCTCGAGCGTCGCCGTCTATACCGCGGAAGAGCGCGACCTTCCTCACGTCTACGGATCGGACGAAGCCGTTCTGCTTCCCGGCGCCGGCGCCGCGGCATACCTCGACATCGATGCGCTGATCGACGCCGCGCGGCGCACGGGCGCGGACGCGGTGCATCCCGGTTACGGATTCCTCGCCGAGAATGCTTCGTTCGCGCGCGCGGTGAACGAGGCCGGACTCATCTGGGTCGGTCCGCCCGCGGACGCGATCGCCCGCATGGGCGACAAGCTCGAGTCGAAACGCATCGCGCGCACCGCCGGTGTTCCGATCCTCGAGCCGATGGACGAATCGTCCGTTCGTCTGCCTGCATTGGTGAAAGCCGCCGCGGGCGGCGGAGGCAAAGGCATGCGCGTCGTGACGCGGCAGGAAGATCTTGCCGACGCGATCGCCGCCGCCAAGCGCGAAGCGTTGCGATCGTTCGGCGACGACACGGTCTTCATCGAGCCGTATCTCCAAGGTGCGCGCCACATCGAGATCCAAGTGCTCGGCGACGGACACGGGGGTCTCGTCCACCTGTTCGAACGTGAGTGTTCGATCCAGCGCCGTCATCAGAAGGTCGTCGAGGAAGCGCCGTCATCGGTCATCGACGACACGTTGCGCGACCGTCTTGGTGAGGCCGCGCTGTCGCTCGCGCGCGCGATCAATTACCGCAACGCCGGCACGATCGAGTTCATGCTCGCGGACGACGAGCGGTTCTTCTTCCTCGAGATGAACACGCGTCTCCAGGTCGAGCATCCGGTGACGGAGGAGATCACGGATATCGACATCGTTCGCGAGCAGTTCCTCGATGCCGCCGGCGAGCGGATCGACGTCACGCAGGACGACCTCGAGATCGAAGGTCATGCGATCGAGGTGCGGCTGAACGCGGAGGATCCGTGGAACGAATTCCTGCCGGCGACGGGGACGCTTTCGGCGTGGCGTCCCGATCGCGAGATGCCCGTGCGCTACGAGTCGGGGGTGCAGGAAGGAACGATCGTCGGAACATCGTTCGATCCGCTCCTCGCGAAGGTGATCGCGCACGCGAACACGCGGAGCGAAGCGGCCGAGATGCTCGCCCGCGCCCTCGAGTGGACGACGATCCAAGGCGTCAAGACGAACCGCGACCTCTTGGTGTCCCTCCTGCGCGACTTCGAGTTCCTGGAAGGACGGACCACCACCGATTTCCTCGAGCGGGTTGCTCTCGAGCCCGTCCGCCGGCTGTCGCCGTCCGAGCGTGCGGCAGCGCTGGCGGCCGTCGCACTCGCGTCTTCCGAGGAACAACGGTCGAAGGCGCGGGTACTGGCAACGCTCCCGTCGGGATGGCGGAACAGTTCGATGCCGGCACAGAACCGCATCCTGGTCCTCGGCTCCGACGAAGTGACGGTTGCGTACTCGCGCGATCACGTCGACGTCGGTGATGGTCTCGTCCCCGCGTGGCTCGGCGGGAAGGCCGACGACTACGAGCGGACGATCGAGGTCGGCGGGATCGCGACGACGGTCACGATCGACCGCGAGAAGGACACGTGGTGGGTGCACGGTCCCTGGGGCGACGTCGAGATCGAAGAGAAGTCGCCGTTCCCGTCGTCTGTCGTCGAGGAAGTGTCCGGTTCGCTCGTCGCGCCGATGCCGGGGAAGGTCGTGTCCGTCGAAGTCTCGGTCGGTGACGAAGTGCGCAAGGGGCAGACGCTCGTCATCCTCGAAGCGATGAAGATGGAGCACGCGATCGGAAGCCCCGAGGACGGAACGGTGCAGAAGGTGGAAGTGAAGGCCGGGGACCAGGTCGAGCGCGGAACGACGCTCGTCGTCGTCGAGGGCGACGGCTAGGAGAGCTGTCCACGCGCGCCGCGATCGGTTGCTTCGACGCTCTCCTGCTAGACCGCGTAGAGCCGCCAGCTTCCGGGAACACCTTTGAGTTCCCGCTCGCCGCGATCGTTGAACTCGATACCGGATCCCGCGACGAGCGGTGGGACCGCGCTCGAAACGAGGATCTCGTCGGGTGCGGCCGCGGCCATGACGCGCGCACCGATATGCACGGCGATACCGGCGACGTCGTCGCCGCGCATCTCCACTTCGCCGGTGTGTAGTCCGGCCCGGATGTTCAACCCGAGCGGTTTGACCGCGTCGCGCATCGCGACCGCGCAGCGGATCGCCCGGGCGGGACCGTCGAAGGTGGCGAGGACGCCGTCGCCGGTGGTGTTGACGAGGCGTCCGCGGAAACGGTCTATCTCGACCCTCACCGCCGAGTCGTGCGCGTCGAGGATCTCGCGCCAGCGCGCGTCGCCGACCTCGGCGAGCTTCGAGGTCGACCCGACGACGTCGGTGTAGAGCACGGTCGCGAGGACGCGGTCATCGAGCGTCGGCTCCGCGCGCGTTCCGGTGAGGAAGTCCTGCACCTCGCCGAGCGTCCACTCGACGTCGTCATGCCAATAGATCCCCCACGTTCCCTCTCGCTCGGCGTATCGCGCGTTCGGGATGTGATCCGCAAGGAACTTTCCATGGCCGAGTCGGACCCACGGGACTTGTGTGTGTGAGATGACGAGCGCCGGCGCCTTTATCATGTGGAGGATCCCGCGGACGTCTCCGGCGTTGATGTCGAGCGACGCTTTCAGCATCGCGGGGTTCATCGTCAAGCGTTCGAAACGCGCGAACCAGTCGCGGAAACGCTCGTCCTTCGCAAGGTCCGGCGACATGAAGTCGAGGTTCTGACCGGTACCCCATTGACGAGCGAACGCTTCGAGGAAACGGTCCATGGCGTCCTGGCGAAGCCCCCATGGGTAGTCGTCGTCCCGCGCGAAGGTCGCGAAGCAATTCAGCAGCACGAGCGACCGCGTTCGTTCAGGAAACGTCGCGGCGAAGAACATGGCCGAGCTCCCTCCGACCTCATGCGTGAACAGTGAGGCTTCGGGCGACCCAACTTCGTCGAGGATGTGCCTGATGTCGTGCGCCCAAGACTCGGGCGTGGGCGGATCACGAGGATCGAACGGATCCGAGATCCCCGTTCCAAGAAAGTTGAGCAGGATCAATCGCGAGAAGGTCGCGAGCCTCCGGAGGTAACGCTCGAGCGGCGGGTGTTCCCACATGACGTCGAGGTTGTGGCGGCCGGGGAACGGCGTGAGGACGAGATCGATCGGTCCGTCCCCAACGACCTGGTACGCCACCTTGCCGCTGGGCGTATCGGCGTAGTGAACCGGAGGCGGTTTCATCCCGTGCTCGACATTAGCTCGCCTTCTGCGTTTTCATCTTGATGTGACCGCCGAGCGATACGTCGTCGTCGTCAACGGCGAGTGTCCGACGTGCGCTCTCGTGCGTCCCGCGCTGGGAAGTCGATTCGACGTCGTCGACGAGGACGAATCACTCGAGTTCTCCTACGAATACGAGATCGAGACCGTTCCGACGCTGCTCAAGTTCACCCACGGCGAAGTCGTCGAGCGCACCGTCGGATGGAGCCGCGACATCTGGCGCAAGATCACCGGCATCGAAGACCTCGGCGAAGGCCTGCCGGAGCATCGGCCGGGCTGCGGATCGCGGGCGCTCGAGGTTCCGAAGCCCATCGACACCACACATCTGAAGTCGCGTCGCGTCGCGATCGGTTCCGCCGAGGATGACATCGAAGCGTGCATCGCGCGGGGGTGGTCGGACGGACTTCCCGTCGTGCCTCCGACGCCGGAGCGTGTCGCGCGCATGCTTGCCGGCACGAAGCGCGATGCGCAGGAGATCGTCGCCGAGATCCCGCCCGACCTCGCGCCGTGCACGGTGGAGAAGGTCGCGATCAACGCCGTCATGGCCGGATGTGAATCGTCCTACTTGCCGGTCGTGCTCGCGGCCGTCGAAGCGGCATGCACGGACGAGTTCAACATGCACGGTCTGCTCGCGACGACGTACTTCTCGGGGCCGGTGATCGTCGTCAACGGGCCGATCGCGAAACGCATCGGCATGAACTCCGGTGTCAACGTCCTCGGACAGGGCAACCGCGCGAACTCCTCGATCGGGCGCGCGCTCCAGCTCTTGATCAGGAACGTGGGAGGGGGTCGTCCCGGCGGAGTGGATCGAGCGACGCTCGGCAATCCGGGGAAGCTCTCGTTCTGTTTCGCCGAGGACGAGGACAACTCGCCGTGGGAGCCGCTGGCCGAAGGCGATGCCGTCACGCTGTTCTGCGGTGAAGGCCCGCGCGGCGTCGTCGACCAGATCTCGCGCACGCCGGAGTCGCTCGCGAAGTCGTTCGCGGCGTGCCTCCGTACGGTTGCGCATCCGAAGCTCGTGCTCGGATTCGACGCGATGCTGATCGTGTCGCCCGAGCACGCGTCGCGGTTCAGACATGCCGGATGGACGAAGCAGCGTCTGCGCGACGAGATCTACGCGAACCTCAACATCCACGGAAGCGAGTTGGTCAGAGGCGCGGGCGGCATCGAGGAAGGGCTCCCGGAAGGCTTCAAGGATGCGACGCTTCCGAAGTTCCGTCCGGAGGGGCTGCTCATCGTGCACGCCGGTGGGGGAGCGGGACTCTTCTCCGCTATCGTCGGTGGATGGGTGGCGGGCGCGACGGGATCGCAAACGGTGACGAGGGCTATCGGTGACTGAGCTTCTCGATCCGACGTCGGAACGCGAGCCGTCGCACCGACCGCTCGCGGCGCGTCCGGATTCACTGGAAGGCAAGACCGTCGGGCTGCTCGACATCAGCAAGCCGCGCGGTGACGTGTTCCTCGACGAGGTCCAAGCAGCGCTCGAAAGCAAGGGCGTGAAGGTCGAGCGTTTCAAGAAGCCCACGTTCACCAAGCCGGCTCCGCCGGACCTGCGTCACGAGATCGAGACGAAGTGCGATCTCGTGATCGAAGCGTTAGCCGACTGAGGATCGTGTACGTCGTGCAGTGTGCACGACACGGTGGCTCTCGAAGCGGCGGGGATCCCGTCGGTGTTCGTGGCTTCGTCCGAATTCATCGACGCGGCCGTCGCGCAATCGGAAGCGCTCGGCGCCGAACCGATGCGTGTGTTCGTCCAACATCCGATCCAGGACCGCACCGACGACGAGATCCGGGCGCTCGCGGACCTTGCAGTGGACGACATACTGGGAGCCCTGATCGCGAAATGACACTCTCTGCCGAAGAGATCGACGCGCTGCTCGGGCGGCTGCACAACAGCGTGTGGGAACTGACGGCGATCGTGCTCGCGCTACGCGACGACAACGAGGATGCGAAACGAGTCGCCGAGCAACTCGGTCTGATGGAGGATGGACGGCCCACCGAGGCGCTCACGCAACTGATCGAATCGAACGCCCTCGACCTGCCATCGCATCTGTCGGCGCCGATCCTGCAAGGTGCCTCGCTGATCTCCGGAGCGAAGGATTGGACCGCGCAGGACGACGAAGCGCTGATCGCGCAAGGTCGTGCGAGCGCGCAAGGCGTGCCGATGATGAAGATGTTCGTCGTCCCGGCGCTCGACGGACTCGCGGAGCTTCTGGACGGACCGGCCCCCGAGTTCCTCGATGTCGGTGTCGGCTCGGCGTCGATGGCCGTCGCGTACTGCGAGAACTTCCCGAACCTGCGCATCGTCGGACTCGACGTCTTCCCGCACGTGCTCGAGATCGCGGAGGGGGTCGTCCGCGAGGCAGGTTTGAGTGACCGCATCGAGCTTCGTAACCAGGACGTCGCGACGCTCGATGACGTCGATCGCTTCACGATCTGCTGGATGCCCGCTCCGTTCGTGCCGCGTCCTGCTCTCGAGGCCGGACTACGGCGTTTTGCGAAGGCGCTCGTGCCCGGAGGCTGGGTGATCATGGGTCACGGCGGGACGCCGGAGTTCGTCGGCAACCTCCAGGAACAGGCGATCAGCCGCTTCAAGACTTCCGCCTACGGGGGGACGGCCCTCGACAACGAGGAAGCCGAAGGTCTCCTCCGCGACGCCGGACTCGCCGACGTCAAGACCCTGCCGACGCCGAAGGGTGCGCCGGCACTGACCGTCGGACGCCGGAACCCGTAGAACGACGCAGACCGGCCGGGCGCGCCGGTGCGACACTGGGGTCCGTGGAGTGCGGGAGTTGCGGGTCGATCAACCGCGAGGGCGCACGCTTCTGCCTTGGATGCGGCGCGCCGTTCGCTCCGCGCTGCCCGTCGTGCGGTAACGAGCTCCCGCCGTCGGCGAGATTCTGCGACTCGTGCGGGACGCCGCTGCATCAGACGATCCCGGCAGCCGCGGGCGCGCCGACCCGCAAGATCGTCACCGTCCTGTTCACCGATCTGACGGGTTCGACCGCCCTCGGCGAGCGGATGGATCCGGAGTCGTTCCGCGCGATCATGACGCCGGTCTACGCGTCGATGCGCAACGAGGTCGAGGCGCACGGGGGCGTCGTGACGAAGTTCGTCGGCGATGGTGTGATGGCGGCGTTCGGTGTGCCCGACATCCGCGAGGACGATGCCATGCGCGCAGTGGGCGCGGCCGTCGCGATGCAACAAGCGATCGCGCGGTTGTCCCTCGATCTTCCCGTCGGTTTGTCCCTCAAGGTCGGCGTGAATACCGGCGAGGTCGTCGTCGGCGTCGGTGACGAGGACATCGTCGGCGACTGCGTCAACGTGGCGTCGCGCCTGGAAGGAGCTGCGGCCCCCGGCGAGGTGCTCGTCGGTGAAGAGACGTGGCGCCTCACGCGCGGAAGCGCGACGTACGAACCGGTTGCGCCGCTCTCGTTGAAAGGGAAAGCGCAGCCGGTTCCCGCGTACCGCCTGGTGTCGCTCGAGCGCACCCAGGAAGCGGCAGCAGCTTCGTTCGTCGGACGAAGCATCGAGCTCACACGGTTGCGCGATGCTTTCGATGAAGCCGTCGCCGCGCGGTCATCGCGACTCGTCACGATCATCGGTTCGCCGGGTCTCGGCAAGACGCGCCTGGCCCGAGAGCTCGTCTCCTCTCTCGCCGACCGCGCGATCGTCGTCGAGACACGATGTGACGCGGCGGGGAGCGCGACGTTCGATCCTGTCGCCGATGCGCTCCGGACGGCCGCCGATATCGCGGAGGCGGCGACGACAGAAGAGGTGCGGTTGCGGCTCCTCGAGCTGATCCCGGAGTCTGAGGAAGATCGCCACCGTATCGCCGAACGTGCCGGCGCGATCCTCGGTGCGGGCACAGCAGGTTCGACCGAAGAGACGTTCTGGGCGATCCGTCGCCTCGTCGAGGTCGCGGCGTCCGTGCTCCCACTCGTGGTCGTGATCGACGACCTGCACTGGGCCGAACCGTTGCTGCTGGATCTCGTCGAACACCTCCTGGAATGGAACCGCTCGGCTCCCGTGCTTCTCGTGGTGACCGGTCGTCCGGAATTGCGAGAGATGCGTCCGCGTATGACCGAAGACGCGATCTCTCTCGAAGGGCTCGACGGGGAGGCCACGGGAGCGCTCGCGTGCAGCTTGCTCGGGACGAACGACGTTCCGCACGAGCTGCTGCGGCGACTGCCGACATCGACGGAAGGCAACCCGCTCTTCGTCCGCGAGTTCGTCCGGATGCTCGTCGATGACGGCGTCCTTCGACGTTCGGGCGACGGTTGGGTCGCGACGATCGACGTGGAAGCGATCCAGGTGCCGCCGACGATCCATTCACTGCTCGCCGCCCGCGTCGATCGCTTGACACCGCACGAGCGCACCGTCCTCGAGCTCGCGTCGGTGATCGGCAAGGAGTTCTACATGGGCGCGATCGCCGAGCTCGCGCCCGCCGTCGTGCAGGTCGATCTGTCCGCGCACCTCGAGAGTCTCCGTCGAAAGGAGCTCGTCGAGCCCGCCGGAACGTATTGGATCGATGAACCCGTCTACCGCTTCCATCACGCATTGATCCGGGACGCGGCGTACCGGCGGCTGCTGAAGGAATCTCGTGCGGAACTGCACGAGCGCGTCGCCTCGTGGCTCGAGCGCAAGACCGGGGGTCTGCTCCGAGAGCACGACGACCTGATCGGCTACCACCTCGAGCAGGCGCACGAATGCCGCATCCAGCTCGGCTCGCCGAAGACCGACCTCCGGCAGCTCGGCCGGCGTGCCGGACAGCTTCTGGCCTCAGCCGCACGGACGGCCCTCGATCTCGACGACTTGCCTTCGGCCGCAGGTCTCGCCGGCCGTGCGCTCGAACGGCTCGAGCCGGACGATCCGGATCGAACGGAAGCATTGCTGCTTCGATGCGAAGCGTTGCTCGCGACGGGGGACGTCTCCCGCGCGACGGAGGCCGTCGCCGAACTCACCCGCGGAGCCGCGAGCTCGCCGCGCCTCGCCGCGTGGTCCACGTGCTTCTCCGGCGAGCTCGCGACGATGACCGATCCGTCGAGACTCCGCGAGACCGAAGAGCAGGTTGCCGCCGCGGGGGCCGAGCTTGCCGCCCTCGGCGATCAGGCCGGCGCCGCCAAGGCGTATACGGTCCAAGCCGTTGCGCTCGCCGGGCTCGGGCGAGTTGGCGACTGTGAGGCCGCGCTCGACCGAGCGCTGAACGCCGCGCGCGAGTGTGGTGATCGTCGTCGCGCGACGGCGACGCTCGCCTTCGCTCCCGTCGCCGCGCTCTGGGGTCCCTCACCCGTGTCGCGAGCGGGTGGACGCTGCCTCGACATCGTGCGCCTCTTGCGCATCACGACGGGATCGCCGGCCGTAGAGGCGACGTCCGAGCGGTGCCAAGCCGTGCTCGAAGCGTTCCGCGGTCGCGCGCCCGCGGCCCGCCGGATGCTCGACCGCGTCCGCGCGAAGTACGAAGAGCTCGGCTTGCGTCAAGGTCTGCTCGAAACGGAACTCTTCGCGGGGATCGTTGAGCTCGCTGCCGGTGATCCGTCCGCAGCGGAAGATCATCTTCGCGAGGCGCACGACGGTTTCTTCGCGATGGGCAACGACGTCGGCACGGCGCGAGCGGCCGCGCTTCTCGCGCGCGCGCTGCTGATCGTCGGCGAAGAGGACGACGCGGCGATCTTCGTTGCCGAGAGTGAGCACCTCGGTGGCGATGATCTGAAGAATGCGATCGCGTGGCGTTCCGTCCGTGCGGAGCTGCTCGCGCGGCGAGACGAGTTCGCCGACGCCAAGCAACTCGCCGAAGAGGCCGTTTCGATCGCGAGCAGAACCGACGCACTCGTCGACCATGCCGACGCGTGTACGGCGCTGGCCGAGGTGTGTCGCCGCGCCGGCGACGCCGACGGTGCTCGTCGAGCGAGAGAAGCGGCGATCTCGTTGTACGAACGGAAGGGCGCGACGGCGTACCTCGATACGCGTCGCGCACCGCATGTGGCGGAGCCGTCCTTCCCGGTCGACGAAGTCTCGCCGGTGGATAACCGCTGCGTGAGCGTCGCACGCGCCTACGTCGAGGCGGGGGAACGCTCGGACGAGACGTACTTGCGCGCGAACACCGCCGTCGACGCCGTGGGCCTCGATCGGCGTCCCACCTTCGAATCTGAGCTGCGCGGACGAGACGCCGTCGTCGCCGGAGCACTCGGGATCGCTCAGGTCGGTGACTACAGGGTTCGACTGACGCCTGTCGCGACACGCGGTGATCGCCTCGCTCTGATCCACGAGACATTCAGCGGGAAGCTCGGGGTCGCGGAGGTCTACTTCCTCTGGGAGATCGACGAGGAGGGGCTCGTGACCTCGACGACCGTCTTCGATCTGGACCAGCTCCACGTCGCGCATGGCGCGCTCGACGATCGCTTCGCGGCGCTCTCGTCGGACCCTTTCGACAACCGCTGTGTCCGGACGTGGGTCGCGACATGTAAGGCGATCGAAGATGACGACTGGGACGCGTTCCGAACGCTCTGCCGCGAGGACGTTGTCAGCGAGACCCGGCGCGCGGGGCTTCGCGATACGACTTTCGGGCTCGAGGCGTTCGTGGAAGCGCTTCAGGCTGCGCGTGCGGTCGGCGTGACGCGTCTCGAAACGACGCCGCTCGCGGTGCGCGGCGAGAACTTCGCGCTCGGACGTGTCGTCGCGGGCGGCGACCGCCCCGATCTCTATTCCGTCGAGATGCTGAACGTCCTCGTTATCGACGACGACGGTTTCCTCGCGAGTGAGTGCCTGTTCGATCCGTCGGACGTGCGTGCGGCCTTCGCCGAACTCGACCGGATCGCAACGAAAGACGACGTGGCCGGCCCCGCCGAGACGTACGAGGACGTCGAGCGCTTCGTCCATGCGTACAACGCACGTCACTGGGAGGAGTGTCGCCGCATCTTCATGGACGACATCGTCTACATCGATCGTCGTCCGGCATCGCACGGCGAGTTGCTGGGTGCTGAGAAAGTCGTCGAGGTATCGCAAGCCTTCGCCGAGCTCGCAACGGTGCGGCTGCGCCTCGATCGTTATCTCCGCGTGAGTGAGCGCGGAGTCCTGATGGAGCTCAGCGACACCGGCTGGAACGCCGACGGCGTCGAGTTCGAGATCCCATCGATCGTCCTCGTCGTTCGCACGTCCGATCGTCGCGTCGCCCGTATCGAACGATTCGCCGAAGACGAGCGGGACGAAGCCCTCGCGCGATACGAAGCGCTCTGCGTGGCGCCGTCCATCGAGAACACGGCGACGAGGTGGGCGCACCGCGGTGCGGCGTTGATGCTCGCGGGCGAGTGGGAAGCACACGCGAAGCTGCTCGCTCCCGACTACGTCTTCGAGGATCGTCGCTCGGGACTGCGAACGATCCTGAACAAGGACGAAGCTGCGGCGCAGACGGCCGAACTCTCAGCGCGCGCGATGGATCGCGTCAGCTTCGATGTCATCGCCGTTCGCGGCGATCGGCTCGCCCTGATCAAGAGCGTGATCGGCTACGGCGGCTACGAGGTCGACGCTCTGATCGTGCTCGATGTCGACCCCGAACACGGACTCGTCCGGGACATCTTCTTCGACGCGAGCGATATGACCGGTGCGCTCGCCGAGCTCGACGAGCGGGCGGCGAGGTCGGAAGGAAACCGTCACGTTCGATTCATCCATCGGATGCGAGACGCGCTCGTCGCGCAGGACTGGGAAGCGTTCCGCAGCATCTACGCCCCCGACTGCATCTGGGATGATCGCCGTCGCGGACTCACGGATCACATCGAGGGCATCGACGCGAGGATGGCGAACGCTGAGACGCTCTCACGCGCGATCCGGGACGTCGAACCCGAGATCATCGCGACTCGAGGCGATGACCTTGCGTTACTCAAGGTCCGTTACCTCGCGGAAGGCGACTTCCACGTCGACATCCTCATCGTGCAGCAGCTCGATGCCGACGATCGACTCGTGATCGACGTGGGGTTCGATGAGGACGACATGGATGCGGCGCACGCTGCGCTCGACGAGATGTTCGGGCAGCTGCAAGACTCCACGGATGGGTGAATTCTCGGAGGTCTCGCGCGACGGCCACGTCCTCACCGTCACGATCAATCGTCCGGAAGTCATGAACGCGCTGCATCCCAAAGCGAACGCCGAGCTCGGCGCCGTGTGGGACGAGTTCGCGGCCGACCCCGAACTCTGGGTCGGCATCATCACCGGCGCGGGCGACCGCGCGTTCTCGGCGGGGAACGATCTGAAGCATCAGGCGTCCGGCGGTGACATGAGCGGGATGCCGGCGAGCGGATTCGCCGGACTCACGTCGCGCTTCGATCTCGACAAGCCCGTGATCGCCGCGGTGAACGGGGTCGCGATGGGCGGCGGGTTCGAGATCGCGCTCGCCTGCGACATCATCGTCGCGTCCGAGAACGCGACGTTCGCGCTTCCCGAACCGCGCGTCGGGCTCGCGGCACTCGCGGGAGGGTTGCAGCGCCTCCCGAGGCAGATCGGCCTGAAGCAGGCGATGGGGATGATCCTCACCGGACGACGCGTCTCGGCCGAAGAGGGCAAACAGCTCGGTTTCGTCACCGATATCGCGCCGCAAGCCGAACTGATGGACAGATCGCGCGCGTGGGCGGACATGATCCTCGAGTGCTCGCCGGCGTCGGTGCGTGCGTCGAAGCAGATCGTGATGCGCTCCCTCGAGATCGCGAACCTCGAAGAAGCGTCGAAGAACGGGCAGTATCCGGCGATGGGAGAGTTGTTGCGGAGCCCCGACTTCGTCGAAGGACCCCTTGCCTTCGCGCAGAAACGCGCGCCGAACTGGAAGGGCTAGGACGGCACCCAGCCGGGCTTCGACTTCTCGCGGAACGCTTTGATCCCTTCGGCGGCTTCGTCCGATGCGAAGAGTTCGGGCGAGAGCTTGCCGGTCCAGGCGAACGCGTCGTCGCGCGACATCGCCGGGATCTTGTAGACGAGCTGCTTCGACGCGGCGAGCGCGTTCGGCCCCCCGGCGACGAGATCGTCGACCAGGCCACCGACGGCCGCGTCGAGCTCTTCGCGCGGGACGGCGAGGTTGATCATCCCGATCTCCGCGATGCGCGTCGCCATCACGCGTTTGCCGGTGAGGAAGAGCTCGAGCGCGTCGGAGCGCCGCAGCTTCGGCAAGCACACGACAGAGATGATCGCCGGCGCGACGCCGATGCGCACCTCGGTGAACGCGAAGAACACATCTTCGGCGGCGATCGAGATGTCGCAGGCGGCCGCGAGCCCGTTGCCGCCGCCGGTGCAGTGTCCGGCGATCCGTCCGACGATCGGTTTCGGTGCGTCCTGCATCATCTGCAGGATCTCGACGAGACCGAAGCGGGGAGCTTCGTCCGTCGGTTCGCCGCGCAGGTTCGCGCCGGCGCAGAACGTGTTGCCTTCGTTCGTGAGCACGACGACGCGGATCGCATCGTCGCTCACCGCTTGCGTGAGGTTGTCGCCGAGCGAGTTCAAGAGCTCGATCGACAGAGCGTTGCGATTGTCCGGACGGTTCAGCGTGATCGTCGCGATGCCGCGCTCGACCTGCAGGTGTGTTGCGTCCGTCATCGCTTCTTGAACTGACCGGGCTTGCGTCCGGGACCGGCGGGGCCGGCGAAGGCCTGGGCGATCGAGAGCCACTCGTCGGCGGCGTCGCCCGTGGCCTCGAGGCTCGTGTCCGCACGGTGACGTCGTTGCGTGACGACGAGCGCGAGCTCGAGCGCGTCCCCTTCCACGCGGTTCGCGGCGTCGTCCGGCCCCCACGTCCAGAGCTCGCCGGACGGAGCCGTCACCTCGACGCGGATCGGCTGGTCGGGCTGTTCCATGCGCCGCACGCTGTAGGCGTAGGGAAGCGCGCGCACGCCGATGTGGACGATGTGTTTCAGCCGGTCCGTCGGTTCGCGCTGCTTGCCGAGCGCGTCGGCGACGTCCTGACCGTGCGCCCACGTTTCCATGAGCCGCGCGGTCGCGAAGCTTGCCGCGGACATATCGGGACCGAACCACGGGATGCGTTCTTTCGGATCGAGCACTTCGAACGCGACGACCATCTGCGCGCGGCCGCTGCGCCACATCGCGAGGAGTTCGTCGTAGTGGAGGAAGCGTCCGATCGCTATGTCGGCCGGGGGACGATCGGTTCGCGTCAGTTCGACGAGCCCGCCGTCACGCCATGAACGGAACCGCTCCGGTTCCGTCGCTGCGAGCAACGCCCGCTCGTCGAAATACGTGAGGTGCGAGATCTGATCGGTGATCGTCCATGGCTCGGCCGGTGTCGGCGTGAGCCACTCGCGATCCGAAAGTGGCGCAACGAGGTCATCGAGCGCTTGATGCTCGGCGCGAAGGTCCGCGCAGATCTCCACCATCGTCGGCACTAGAGCAACACCTCCGGGACGTCGACGACCTTCGCGCGAAGATACTCGCCGAGCGCCTTCGCCTGCGGATCGAGCCGAACGGAGGACGCAACACCTTCGCCGAGCAACCCGACGATCACGAAGTTGATCGCGCGCATGTTCGGCAGCGGATAGCGCTCGACGTCGAGATCTTTCGCCTCAGGCATGAGCTCGCGGAGCTTGTCGACGGTGAGGAAGTCGTCGAGCCACGCGAAGGCTTCGCCCGTTCTCGTCCAGACGCCGAGGTTCGCGTTGCCGCCCTTGTCGCCGGAGCGCGCGCCGACGACGCGTCCGATCGGTGCCCGTCGCACCGGACCGTTCGGAACGCTCGGCATCTCGGCCGGCTCGACGTCGATCTCGATCGGCTCGGCGATCGTCGGTGGAACATCGATGCGGCGTCCGTCGACGACGACTTGCTGCGTGACGAGATCCGAGCCGATCAGGGCCGGCCAATACACGCCGTAGGGCCGAGGGGCTTCGAAGTTCCCGCCGAAGAAGCCGGGGTAGCTCGCGAGCGCCATCTCGGTGACCTTCTGCGAGATCGCGCGACCGAACTTCGTCTCGTCGTGATCTTTGAGGACGAACCGCAGCTCGGCTACCGCTTGTTCGTTCGTCGCCGGATCTTCGTGGTCGCTCCGAACGAGCTCGACGTACGCCTCTTCGAAGGCGTCCCTCCCGCCGGGAAGCGCCGACCAGATCGTCCGCTCGGCGAGAGCTGCCTTCTCCGCGACGTCGAGGCCCGTCAGCTTCAATGAGAACGACTGTCGGAGACCGCCGGCGAAGTTCATCGCGACTTTGACCGTCTTCGGCGGCGGCACCCCTCGGACGCCGGACACGCGCACACGGTCGTTTCCTCCGTCGGACAGATGGATGGTGTCGAAGCGCGCTGAGACGTCGGGGTTCAGATAGAGCGGGCCCGCGATCTCGTACAAGAGCTGCGCGGTCACCGTGCCGACCGAGACGAGACCTCCATGCGACGAGTGTTTGGTGATGACGGATGTTCCGTCCGACTCGATATCGGCGATCGGGAAGCCGGGGTGTTCGAGGCCGGGCACCTCCTGGAAGAACGCGTAGTTCCCGCCCGTGCACTGCGTGCCGCATTCGATGATGTGTCCGGCGACGAGCGCGCCGGCGAGTGGGTCCCAATCGGTGCGCGTCCAGCCGTACTTCCACGCTGCCGGTCCCATGACGACGGCGGCGTCGGTGGTTCGTCCCGTGATGACGATGTCGGCGCCTGCGTCAAGCGCTTCGACGATGCCCCAGCAACCGACGTAGGCGTTCGCGGTGAGCACCTGACGGTCTCCGAGCGGCTCGCCCGTGTCGAGATTCACGAGCGTCGAACGCAGGTCGTCGATGAACGGCATGAGGTCGTCGCCTTCGACGTACGCGATCTTCGGACGGAGGCCGAGCTGGTCGGCGACTTCCTGCACGGCTTCGGCGCACGACGATGGGTTGAGGCCGCCGGCATTCGAAACGACCTTGATGCCGCGATCGAGGCACGTGCCCATCGTCTGTTCCATCTGACGGATGAAGGAGCGCGCGTACCCCCGGGACGCGTCGCGCGCTTTGTGTCCGGCGAGGATGAGCATCGTGAGCTCGGCGAGCCAGTCACCCGTGAGGGCATCGATCGGCCCGCCTTCGACCATCTCCTTCGCGGCGGACATCCGGTCGCCGTAGAACCCCGAGCAGTTCGCTATCCGCATAGCTCGTAGACGGTGCCGCCTTCACCCGTCGTCACGCGCACCTTCTCGCCGACGATGCTTCGCCCGGAGATCGCGGCGGCGATCGACGCGTCGGCGGGAACCGCGACGACGCGACGCCCGTCGCGAAGACGCGCGTAGATCGGCGCGCGGACGGGCCCGCGCTCACGGTCGTGTTCAACGGTGAAGGCGTCGACAACCGCTTCGCCGGACGCATCACTCGCCGTCGGCAACGCCGTCGAGTCGATGCGCGCCTGCGCGTCCTTCGTGGCCGCGAAGCGCCAACCGTTCGGTGCAGGCTCCGAACCGAGGAGCACGCACGAGTGCTTCGACATGTACCAGGACACACCGGTGCAGACGCCGAGCCCGCCCGTTCCGCGGAGCTTCTGCGCCATCGTCGCGATCGAATGCGTGACGTAGTTGTTGCCCGGGCCCCCGAACGACGGGAGCCCGCCGGTGACCGTGAGTCCGCGCGGATCGTCGAGTGCGATGCCGACTCCCGCCGCGCCCATCTGCACGGCGGACGGGAAGCACGAGTAGATATCGACGGCCGCGACGTCGTCGATACCCACACCGCTCGCGGCGAACATCGCGCTCGCGGCGGCTTCGATCCCCGCGGCGCGCGTGAAGTCGGGACGCTCCACCACGTGGTACACGTCGTCGCACTTCGCACCGGCCCACGGGAAGATCCACTTGTCGCGCGGCACCCCAGCCGCCTCGGCGGCTTCGGCCGAGAGCAGGATCAATGCGGCGGACATGTCCACCTGCAGGATCGAATTCAGGTTCTTCGTGTACGGCTCGGCGATCATCCGGTTGTCGTCGCGGACGCCCGCCAGGACGGACGCATCCCGGTGCAGCGGGAACCACGAGAGCTCGGGATGTGACGCCGCGACGTCGGTGAACGGCGACATCAGTCGACCGAGCCACTCGCGTTGGGCGTCGGGGGTTCGTCCATCGCGGTGCGCGAGCGCTTGCTCGAACATCGGATAGATCGTCGCCGGTGCGACGACGCCGGCGCGGAGTTCCGCGTTGACGACCGGAGGGCGATCGTCGCCGATGGTCGTGTCCTCGCCGGACATCTCGCCCGTCGGATATTCGATGCCTTCCTTCTTGGCCCGGCGCGCCGAGTCGAGCGTCTCGACACCTGCGATCAGCACGCCGTCCATCTCGCCACGCGTGATGCGGTCGCATGCTTCGCACACGAGCCAGCCCGGTGTCGAGCCGCCGACGGTCGTTACGAGACGCTCGACATCGCCGAGCTTCTGGTGATCGGCGAGCTCGGACGCGACGGCTTTGTGCCGTCGCGACATGGTCTGCAGCACCTGCACCGAACCGACGCGCTCGAGCGCGCGTCCACCGGCGTCAACGTTCGCGCGCTGGACGGCTTCGTCCATCAGCGTGAGCGCATCGTTGATGCGATCGCGGCGATTCGTGACCTGTCCGACGCCGACGAGGACGGGAGTTCTCGGATCCATAGACGGCACAGCGTAGCGATGTCAGCCCGAAGGCCGCAGAACGGCTCGCTCCGTCTCGAGGTACGACGACGCGAGTCGCAACATGACGGCGACGCACACCACCGTGGAGATCGCAACGACGCCGAAGAGCGCCAGCGCGAAGCCTCGGCCGACCACCGTACGCATAAGGAGCCCGGCGCCGTACGCCGGGATCGCGTACATCGGGAGTGAAGACGGTGGGCTCCCGACGAGCACGAAGAGCATCCCGATCGCGAAGAACGGGAGGAAGCCGAAATTCCCAAGTGCGCCGCCGCTTTCCGAGCCGCGGCTCAGCGTCCCGATGAGCAGGCCGAAGGCGACCATGAGCGCCGCGAGTAGTGGTCCCACGATACCGAGACCGAGTACCACAGCAGCAACGGACGAGATCCCGTGGACGAACCCGAACGGAAGCAGCATCGCGGCGACGACGGGGACGATGAATGCCGCGACCGGGATCAGTCCCACCAGGAAGGCTGCGATCCCAGCGCCCGCCAGGATCTCGATCCGGCGAGCCGGCAACAGGAGGAGCGGTTCGAGCGTCCGCTTGTCCTTGCGCCCTGCGACCATCTGCGACGCGGTCGTCAGTAGCGACGTCGATTGGAGCAGTACGAGCACCGGCAGGAGGCTTCCCAGGGTGAGCCGCACCCCGCGCGACGTTGACGTCGCATCCGTCGTCCTGATCGCAACCGGCGGCGTGAGCTCCCTGGCGAGACCGCGTGTCTCGAGACGCTTCCGTATCTGGACGGCGGCGAACGATTCGAGGACCGTTGTCGCGCGCCCGAGCGCGACCTCGGACTTGTTGTCCCCTTTGCGGTAGTAGAGCCGTACGGGAACGGTGAGCTCGCGCCCCATGATCGCGCCGGCGTCACGAGGGACGCTCATGCTCACGTCGGCTTCGCCGCGGCCTTTCGTGATGGCGTCATAGACGTCATTCGTCGGACGGATCCGGAAATGGTTGGTACGGAAGATCGAGTCGAATGCGCGCGTGTCGGTTCGACGTCCTTCGATCGCGAGCGACACTTCTTTCGCGCGGAAAGCTTGGTTCTGCTGCTGTCCGAGCCAGCCGAAGAATCCGATGCACGCGATGAACACGATCGGCTGGAGGAGGAGGGACACCCACACCTGACGGTTCCTGAAAAGATCGAGCAGTTCCTGCTTGGTGATGAGCCGTGACATCTTCACGCGGGCGCTTTCTCCATCTCGGCCTGCCCGACGATGCGGAGGAAGCCCTCCGCGAAACTTGCGGTACCGGCTTTGGCAGCGATCTCGTCCGGTGTTCCGTCCACCACGGCCTTGCCTTTCGCGATGGCGACGATGCGATCGGTGTAGGCCGCGGCTTCCTCGAGGCGATGCGTCGCGAACAGGACGGTCTTTCCGTGGCGCACCTCCGGACGACTCAGCAGTGCGAGCACCGCGTTCGTCGCGACGACATCGAGATTCGCTGTGGGTTCGTCCAGCAACAGCACGGGCGGATCGTGGATGAGCGCGCGCGCGATCGCGAGCTTCTGCCGCGTGCCTTTCGAAAGTCGTCCGGCCCGCTCGTCCATGAACTCGCCGAGCGCAAGCAGTTCGACGATCTCCTGCAGCCGCTTGCCGATGTTCTCAACTTCCTGCGCTTCGGCCCAGAACGTCAGCTGCTCGCGCGCGGTGAGGCGGTCGAGCAGGCCGGCTTCTTCGGTGACGACGCCGATGTGACGGCGGACGTCGTCCGCCTGCTCTACGCTGTCGAACCCCGCGATGCGGACGGATCCCTTCTCCGGACGAAGCAGCGTCGACAGCACGCGGATCGTCGTCGTCTTTCCGGCGCCATTCGGGCCGAGGAAGCCGGTGATCTGTCCGTCGTGGGCGGCGAACGACAGCCCGTCCAGGACGAGCGTCTTCCCCAGGTGCCGCTCCACCCCGCTCACTTCGATCACGCGCGCTCAACGATAAGGCGTAGCCTGACGTCCGACCAACCACGGAACGGGGGACACATGACGGGGCGGCTCGACGGCAAGGTCGCCGTCATCACCGGCGGCGGCAGCGGGATGGGGCGCGCGACGACGTTGCGCTTCCTCGACGAGGGTGCGTCGGTCGTGTTCGGCGATCTCAACGACGAGACCGCCGATCAGACGCTCGAACTCGCGGGCGACTACGAGAAGAACGTCCGGTACATCCGAACCGACGTGGCGGACGAAGCACAGGTGGCCGCGATGGTCGATCTCGCCGTCGAAGAGTTCGGACGACTCGACGTCGTCTTCAACAACGCAGGTGTCGGCGGCGCGTTCGGTTCTATCGACAAGCTCGAGCTCGACGATTGGGAGTACACGTTCGCTGTGCTCGCGCGCGGGCCCTTCCTCGGTATCAAGCACGGCGCGCGTGTGATGAAGGAACAAGGTTGGGGCGGTTCGATCATCAACACCGCGTCGATCGCGGGACTGTCGGGCGGCGCCGGGCCGCAGGCGTACTCCGCGGCGAAGGCTGCCGTCGTGAATCTGACGATGAGCGCTGCCGTCGAGCTGGGGACTGATCGCATCCGCGTCAACGCGATCTGTCCCGGCGGGATCGCGACGCCGTTGATCTCCGTCGGACGAGACATTAAGGAAGTCGAAGCGTCACTCGAGAATATGCAGCCGCTGCCGATCGCCGGAAAGCCCGAGCACATCGCCGCCGCGGCGCTCTTCCTTGCGAGTGACGACGCGGCGTTCGTCAGTGGACATGCGCTCGTCGTCGACGGCGGACTCGAAGCGGCGGGACCGAATCTCTTCAACCGCGTGCGGCTCTTCGAGGGTGTGACAGGGGTGAGCAGGGGATCGACGGGTCAGGAACCGACCATCCGGTCGTAGCGGTCGAACCGACGCAGGGACGCAAGCGTCGCGACGTCACGGTTGCCGTCGTCGTCTCGATCCTCGCCGACGCGGTCGAAGTCGCGATCCTACGCGGATTGCACATCCACCTGTCCCTCGCGCTGGCGATCTTCGTGCAGGAGCTTCCGCTCGTTGTCGTCCTTGTCGTGTTGATGGCGAAGTGGAACTGGTGGCGCGGCGCAGGCTTCGTCGCACCCCGGTGGCGAGCATTGTGGTTGCTGTGGGTGCCGGCGTTCTTCGTCGTGTCCCAACTTTCGGCGCTTTCGTCGTTCGTCGCGCGTCACGAGATCGGGAGCATCGTGATGGCGGCCATCACGGCGTGCGCCGTTGGCTTCGTCGAAGAGTCGTGGTTCCGTGGCCTGCTCTTCGGTGCGCTCGAGCGGCGTGGCGTGATCTTCGCGGCGATCGTTTCGTCCGTTGTATTCGGGTTGTTCCACAGCTCGTGGCTCGTGTCCGGGGCGACGCCGGCGAGAACCCTGTCGGAGATCGGCGTCGCATTCGCCCTCGGGATCATGTTCGCCGCCGGACGCTACCGTACGAATTCGATCTGGCCCGTCATCGCGCTGCACGCTCTGACCGACTTCCCCGGTCTGCTCCTGACGAAGCACCAGATCCTGAACGGCGGCGCGCTCGGACGCACCGTCGCCTTGCTCGTCGCGGTCGGGCTGGTCTACGCGCTCGTCCTGCTTCGTCCGAGGAAACCGCGGGCTATCCCAGCCGATGCTTCCTGACGTACTCCTCGGCGAGCTTCTCAGGCGCGTGCGCGAGCCAACCGTCGACGAGCGCGCCGCGTAGCTCGCGCTTCGTCACCTTCTTCAGCTGGATCAGCACGGCCGCGTAGCCGTCGAAGTGCGGGATCGTGAAGAACGACTTCGGGTGCGCGGCGAGCACCGCTTCCTTCTCGTGCAGATCATCGACGCTCGTCGCGAGGATGGGACCGTCGGGCGGTGGTTCGTCCCCGAAGCGTTTGATGTCCGCTTTGCTGAACGGACGTTCCCACGCGAACACCTTCCCCCGGACGGCCCACGTCCGCCCGCGGTGACGTTCGCCCTCCGAGGTCTCGGGCAACCCGAGCGCGATCGCCGCAACATCTTCGAACGTCGCCATGAGGAAGCTATGATGCCGCTCCTTCATGTCCGTCCGGTACCGCGCGGCCACGTCAGATGACGCCGAGGGCGTCGCGCATCTGCATGCGCTCAGTTGGACGACCGCGTATCGCGGCGGCTATTCGGACGCGTTCCTCGACGGGCCCGTCTGGGAAGACCGTCGGACCTTCTGGACGGACCGCCTCGCCGATCTGCCGTCCGATCAGTACGTCGCCGTCGCCGAAGACGAAGGAGAGATCGTCGGCTTCGCGTGCGTGACCGGTGCGCACCACGCCGAGCTCGGTTCGTACCTCGACAATCTGCATGTTTCGCCGGAGCGTCATCGCGCCGGGATCGGAACCGAACTCATCAACGCGATCGTCACGTGGTGTCGCGAACGTTATCCCGACCACGGCTTGTACCTCGGTGTGCTCGAGCAGAACACGAGGGCGCAGTCGTTCTACGCGTC
>JAICYB010000118.1 GCA_025934435.1 Actinomycetes bacterium
AGGCGGGATCGTCCGAGCCGCGAACGTCGTGGTACCAGACGTCGCGGCCGTCCTGCATCGGCACGTCGTTGCCGGTGCGCCGGAGGACGACGCACGTGCCGACGTTCGGCGCGTCCGCCATCGCATCGTCCGCGGTCTTCTTCAGTGCGACGGTCGTCCCGCGCCGCCACGCCTCGTCCTGCGTGATCAGCAGCTCGCACTTCATGTCGACCATGCGACCCGACAGCGAGTCGGCGGAGAACCCGCCGAAGACGACCGTGTGCGGGGCGCCGAGACGCGTGCAGGCGAGCATCGCGATCGGTAGCTCGGGCACCATCCCCATGTAGATCGCGACCGGCGTGCCCTTCTTCACGCCGAGCTTCTTCAGCCCGTTCGCGAACTGCGCGACATCGTCGCGCAGCTGCGCATACGTGATCTCCCGCCGTTCGTTCTCCGGCTCGCCCTCCCAGTAGTACGCGATCTTGTCGCCACGCCCGTCGTCGACGTGCCGGTCGAGGCAGTTGTGCGAGACGTTCAGCTTGCCGCCGAGGAACCACTTCGCGTACGGCGGCTCCCAGGTGTAGAGGTCGGTGAACGGCTCGATCCAGGTCAGCCGCTCTCGGCCCTCCCGCTCCCAGAACGCCTCGAACGGCGTGTCGTAGATGTCGGACTTCGCGTTCGCCTGCGCGGCGAACCCGTCCGGCGGTTCATACCGACGCTCCTCGAGGAGCATCGTGTCGATCGCGTGCTGCTGACCTGCTTCGGTAGCCACGGTTTATGCCGCCTCCGCTCGTCGGGGCATCGGGGAACCGAGCATGCCGATCGGCGCCGCGCCGACCGGGAGGACGACGCCCGGCGCCATCCCGTTCACGACTCCAGCGGCGGACGTATACCACGCGACCGCGGCGGTCACGACTCCGACCCATCCGCCCGCGTGCAGCCACCACTCGGTGCCGCCGTGCGAGAGGTTGAAGAAGCCGATCACGAGCAGGATCTCCGTGATCTCGAGTGTCAGGAACACGAGGAACACGGCAACGCTCACGCGCATGCTCCAGAGCAGCATGTACGTGTTGAAGATCGCGAACGCGAGCAGGAACCACGCGAGCGCGTTCGTGAGGTTCGTACCGGCGACCGCGGAAGCGAACGTCTTCGAGACGTCGGCGAGGACGACGAAGATCCCGAGGCTGAGCCAGAAGCCGCCGTACGTCGAGAACGCCGTCGCTCCGAAGACGTTTCGGTTGCGGAACTCCCACATGCCGGCGAGCAGCTGAACGGTGCCGCCGTAGAAGAGCGCGGGCCCGATCCAGATCGCATCCGGGATCCAGCTCGCGTTGTGCCCGCTCAGGAGAAACGTCGTCAGGGCGAACCCTGCGAGCCCGAGCGGTGCGGGGTCTGCGGCCGGCACGGTCTCGACGAGCGTGACCGGCCGGTCCGCGACGAAGGTGGCCATTGCCTTCCTCCTCCCGGCGTCGATTGTTTCGCCCCCCGGCGAAAGATCGCACGCCGAAGTAACTAATGAGAGATGCTTCCACACACGTACCCAGCTCGTCAAAGACGAGTCGTGCGCAGTGCTCAGGGTTCGAGGTCGTACGGGTACTGCGTGACGACGTCGATGCCGTCGTCGGTGACGATCGCGATGTCCTCCAGACGGACGCCGCCGTAGCCCGAGCGGTAGAGGCCGGGCTCGAGTGCGATCACATCGCCCGGGACGAGATCGTCGCCGACACGGCCGAGGGACGGCCGTTCGTGCACCTCGAGCCCGACGCCGTGGCCCAGGCTGTGGAAGAAGCCGTCGACGAGCACGTCGCCCGCGCCCTTCGTCCGCTGCGTCGGGAACCCGTGCTCCTCGAACACGTCGCAGGTGATATCGAAGAGGGCACGGCCGTTCACGCCGGGCTTCACGGCGGCGACGACGCGGTCGAGCGCCTCCTTGCACAGCCGGTGCCACTCGCGCAACTCGTCCGCGATCTCGCCGACGACGTATGTGCGCGTCATGTCGGTGTAGACGCCGCTCTCGCGGTCGCGCGGGAAGAGGTCGAACGTGATCGGCTCGCCCGGGAGGATCGGGCCGTGCCCGCCCTCGTGACCGATCGCGGTCTGCGCGCCGTGCGCCACAATGAACTCGTCGGCGTACGCGCCGTGCTCGCTGAAGACGCGCTCGACCTCCGCCTTGATCCGTTCGGAGGTGAGCGGAGCACCGTCGAGCATGAGCATCCCGTTGACGCTCGCGTTACGGAGCATCTCGCGCGCAACGTCGAGCGCCGCCTCG
>JAICYB010000085.1 GCA_025934435.1 Actinomycetes bacterium
CTCGCCTTCGTCGAGTTCGAACAATCACATGTCGCCGCCGATGATCGCGACCGCTCGGCGATCGCAGAGCGGTGCGACCCGCTCGAACGCGTCCGACCACCAGCGTCGAGCGTCCGCGAGCCGGTTGTGCTGCCACGCGAGGACGCCGAGGTTCGAGAGCGCAACACTGATCGTGGTGTCGTCCGGTGCGCACGCGAGCGCCTCTGTGTAGCGGATCTCGGCGACGTCGTGCTCGCCCTTCGTGCGCGCGATCTCGCCGAGGACGTTCATCGTCCGACTGCGTATCGCGGGCGCGACGTCGTAGGAGTCCGCGAGCTCGAAGGCTTCGTCCGCGCTACGACATGCGTCGTCGATCGCGCCGGTGCGCAGCGCCAGCGACGCGTGGATCGCGAGCAGGTTCGCGCGGAGTTCCGGATCGTCGATGCCGCGGTCGAGGACGGCTTCCATCACGCGGCGGCCTTCGGTCCAGTGGCCGCGGGTCGTCCACCATTCCGCGATGTGCGTTGCTTCGGCAAGGAGCGGCTCGTTGTGCGCGCCTTCGAGCCCGACGCGGATGTTGTCTCGCTCGGCATCGAGCTCATCGAGCCACATGGCCGCGTCGACCGTCATGAGGTGCGGCGCCGCTTCGGAGACGAGCGTCGCGCACCAGCTCGCGTGCGCAGCTTCGAGCGCCGCTCGCAGTGCTTGGTCGCGCGCGAGTTCGTCAGCTGCGAATCGGCGGATGACTTCGAGGACACGAGCGCGCGTTGTCCAACGCTTCCGTTCCTGCAGGACGAGACTCTTCTCCGCGAGTGAGGTGACGACGGCCGTCGCGTCCCGACGCGAACCCGCCGCGGCGACGAGCGTCGCGAGGTGCGCCGTCGTCACCGAGCCGCCGGTGACCGACATCGCCTCGAGGGCGATGCGCTCGTCGGTGTCGAGGAGGTCCCACGACCACGCGATCGTCGCGCGCATCGAGGAACCGTCGTCGCCCTGCATCACGTCGAGACTCGATCGCAGATCGTCCAGCAACTCGCGTGGCGTACGCGCAGCCAGCGCGGGCGCCATCAGCTCGATCGCGAGCGGCATACCGTCGACCTGCCGGCAGATGTCTTCGATCACGCCGGGGTCGGTTGCCCGGATGGTGTGCGGAGCGAGCGGAGCGACGTCCATGAAGAGTTCGACGGCTCCGTGGAGATCGAGCCCGTGGACCGGGACTTCATGTTCGCCGCGCGCCCGGACCCTGGAGCGGCTGGTCGCGAGGACGCCAAGGGTCCCGCAGAGATCGATCAATTCCGTGAGTGGGACGGCGGCACCCTCGATCTGTTCGAGGTTGTCGGCGACGACGAGCGCACGGCGTCCGGCAAGGAGGGGCGGCAGGCGGGTCGGATCGCCGTCGTCGATGCCGATCTCGCGCAAGATCGCGGCGACGACCGCGTCGCTCGCCGTCACGGACGCGAGATCGACGAACCAGATGCCTCCGTCGAAGTGGTCCTCCGCGCGCCGCGCGGCTTCGATCGCGAGGCGCGTCTTTCCGACGCCACCCGGACCGGTCAGGGTCACGAGGCGGTCGCGACCGCGCAGCAGACGATCGAGCTCGACCACTTCGCGAGCGCGGCCCACGAGCGCCGTTGAGGTCTCGGGCACGGCTACCGTGCGCTGTGCGGCGAGGGCGCGAAGCGTCGGGAACTCGTCCGGCAGACCCTCGATGGTGAGCTGGTGGAGCCGGCGCGGCTCCGGGAAGTCACGAAGGCGGTAGGAGCCGAGCGGTGTGATCGTGCACGACGGCGGCAGGTCACCCGCCGCGTGGACAACGGCTTCCGTCGCGACGACTTGCCCGCCCGTAGCCGCCGTGCAGATCCGGTGTGTTTCATGCACGGTCAGCCCGACGTAATCCCGCTCGAACACCGTGACCGGACCGAGATGGGCGCCCATCCGGACGCGAACGGCGCGATCGTGCGGCCAACCGCCGTCCTGCAGCACGACCTGCGTCTCGGCGCACGCGATGAGCGCCGACTTCGGATCGGCGAACGCGAACAGGAATCCGTCGCCTTCGTTCTTGATCTCCGTTCCGCCGCGCGACGTCATCGTGGCGCGCACCCGCGCGTTGTGCTCTCCGAGAACGCTCAGGAAGTCGTCACCGAGCTCGTGGAGGAGCTTCGTGGAACCCTCGATATCGGTGAAGACGAGCGCGACGTCACCCGTCGGCGGAATCCCCCTCCCACTCACCGGACGAGAGTAGCGGTTCGTCCTACGGTGCGTAGAGCGTCGGCAGAGGACAACCGCACGGGTAGAGCTTCCGCGCGCCGACGACATCGCCGAGCGAGAGCGTTGCCTTCTCGCGTTGATCCATCGGATCCTTCGCCGAACCGAGATCGGTTGCGTAGTACATCGTTGCGTCCTTCGCGTTCGGGTCGTGAAGATCACCGAGCCACAACCAGTGGCCTATCTCGTGCGTGACGACGTTCTGCAGGTCGTCGTAGCACTTCCTGATCGTCAGAACATGCGTGTCGCAATGACGGATCGTCGTGCACGAGCCGTCGTGTCCACCGCACGGCGTCCAGCTCCATCCGGTGATCGTTTGCGCACCGAGCGTCAGTGTCGCTTGCGGTACCGAGAGCATCATGTCCGCCTCGACGATCCGCGATCCGTCGTTGCGCACGACGGCGTTGCCGAGCTCGGCCGAGCGAGTGAATTGCGTGAAACCGATGTCGTTGAATGCGTCGCCGGGTTGGGGCGTTCTCGTCGTCGTGCCGTCGTAGACGAAGGTGAGTCCGGGGAGTGCGGCGTGCCACGTCGCGAACGCCGCGCCGATGGCCGACACGATCTGCGCCGTTCGGAGGTCGGTCACCGTGCCGGCGGGGTTGATCGAATAGTGGATCGTCCCGTGACCGTTGTGATCCGTCGGCCATCTCGGCGCCGCGCCGGCCGTCAGATAGCTGTACAGGTCGCACGTCCGCGGGTCGGGACAACGTCCCGGGCCCGAGGGGAGCTTGTCGACGATGTGGCGCGGCGTTACCGCGGTCGCGATCGCCCGCAGGCGGGCCGGCACCGAACGAACCGGGTTGTGCGACGAGACATCGCGGACGACGCTCCCGACGGCCGCCGCTACCGCCGCCGAACGGGAGGCCTTGTGCCCTGGGTGTTTCGCCGGCCGGCTGGGGACGAGCAGCGCCAGGAGTGCGAGCACGACGATGATCGCCGACGCGGCCCCCGCCGCCCGTCGCTGCACGGCATCACGCTACTCCGGAGCGCGTTACTCGGTGACGCCCTTCGGGGCTCGCTGTTTCATGAAGCCGAACATGTAGCCGGCGATGCGGCGCATCTGGATCTCTTCGCTACCTTCGGTGATCCGGTACCGGCGATGGTGGCGGTAGATGTGCTCGAAGGGCATGTGCCTCGTGTAGCCGATGCCCCCGTGCACCTGGATCGCGCGGTCGGCGGCGTCGCAGCAGAGACGGTTCGACCAGTAGTTGCACATCGACACCTTGTCGGAGACGGAGAATGCTCCGTACTCGTCCATCGACCACGCGGTCTTGTGGATCAGCGCGCGCAGCATCTCGCACTGTGTCTGCAACTCGACGAGCGGGAACTGGATCCCTTGGTTCGTCGCGAGCGGCTTACCGAACGGCGCGCGCACTTGCGCGTATTCGACGGAACGGTCGATGCAATACTGCGCAGCCCCGAGGCTCGATGCCGCCTGCCGGATGCGGTTCTCGTTGAAGAATTCCTGGACGACCTGGAGGCCGCGTCCTTCCTCACCGAAGATCGCGGAGTGCGGTACGCGCACGTCCGTCAAGCGGATGTGTGCGTGATCGGTCGGCATGTTGAACGTCCAGAGGTATTCGAGGATCTCGAAACCGGGTGAGTCCGTCGGGACGAGGAACGCCGTGATGCCGGCGCCGTCCCCGTCGTTCCCCGACGTGCGCGCCATGATCATGTCGTAGGTCGCGCGATGGATCCCTGTGTTGAACGTCTTCTCGCCGTTGATGATCCATTCGTCGCCGCTGCGGACGGCCTTCGTCTCCATCCACGTCGCATCGGATCCGTGGTTCGGCTCCGTGATACCGAAGGCGAATCCCCGCCGTCCTTCGGCGAGGTCGTCGATCCACTCCTTCTTCTGCTCGTCCGAGCCGTACTTGATCATGAGGAGCAGCCCGACGTTGTTGCCGACGATCGCGTGCTCGTTCTGGAGATCGCAGTGGAGGCCGAGACCCTTGCGCGCGAGGTGCTCGCGGATGATCGCCATGCCGAGGTTCGTCCCGTCCTGGCCCCCGTATTCCTTCGGGAACGGGTAACGGTAATGACCCGCGGCGTCGGCGCGCCGCCGCGCTTCGTACAGGAGTGCTTCCCACTGCGCGTTCGGAAGGCCTCCGCGCTCCCAGTCCGTGCGGGCGTCCTCGCGGCGGTGGTCGAAGAACCGGATGTTGTCGTCCTGCTCCTCGAGCGGCTTGATCTCGCGCTCGATGAAGTCGTCGAGAGTTTGCAGGTACGCGGCAAGATCCTTCGGAATCTCAAAGTCCATTGCGCCTCCGCTTCGCTGCGGCGTGGGGGATCTCGAAGTCCACGCCGCTCCTATCTATCGGCCAACGAATCGCGGCTCGCGCTTCTCGAGGAAGGACGCGACACCTTCTTTATGGTCTTCGGTTCCGAAGAGCTCGCCGAGCGACGCGCTCACCCAGGCGCCGAGCTCCGTCCAATCCGGATCGAGCGCCTTGCGTAAGCCGGCCTTCATCCGCTGCACGGCGAGTGGCGGGTTCGACGCGATCTCGCTCGCGAGCGCCATCGCGGACGGCATCAGTTCGTCGTGCGCGACGACCTGAGAGACGAGGCCGATGCGGAGGGCTTCGTCCGCGCCGATGACCCGTCCGGTGAAGAGCAGCTCCGACGCGTGCGCGCGGCCGACGAGCTGCGCGAGGCGTCCCATCCCCGGGACGTCGCAGCAGAGGCCGCGCTTCACGAAGAGCTCGCCGAAGCGCGCTTTGTCGGACGCGATCCGGATGTCGCTCATCACGGCGAGTTCCATGCCCCAGCCGACGGCCGCGCCGTTGACGGCGGCGATGACCGGGACGTCGGTGTTGAGCAGCGCATCGGCGGCGGGGGTAAGAGCAGGCTGCGCTCTGAGCCTTTCGGCCGCTCCGCTTCGCTGCGCGGTGGCCATGACCTGCTTCACGTCGTCGCCGGAGCAGAACGCCGGGTCCGCTCCCGTGATGACGAGGCATCGCGCCTGCGTGGTACGGACGGCGTCTTCGAGCTCGGCGTACGTCGCATGCGTGAGCGCGTTGCGGGCTTCGGGGCGATCGAGCGTGATCACGCCGACATCGCCGTCCGGCTCATAGCGGATCTCGGTGTACCTCACTACTGCTTCAGACCCACTTCCACCCACGCCCAGTGCTGTGCTTCGTGATAGGCGTTCGTCAGGATGACGCCGCCGATCGTGCCGTCCATCCACGGAGCCCCGGGGACGACCAAGGTGAGCTGCTCGTCCGTCAGCGAATCGAGGAGCGCGCGCGTGTCGGTGCGCGCGGCTTCGAGCTCGGCGAGCAATGTGTCGAGATCGTCGTCGCGGTGCTCGTCGACGTTTTCTTGATTGCCCTGGTGGACGCGTGCGATGACGGCGTCCCGACCCTTGGAGACGTCGAAGCCGACGGGGTTCGTCCCTCCGTCGAGCGTGCGGCGGATCATCGCCAAGAACGCCCGCTCGATCATCGCGAGGTGCGCGAGGTGGTCCTTCGCCGCCCACGAGGTCGCGCCGTCGACCTCGCTCTCGGTGCACGGACGCGTGAGCTCTTCCGGTGCCAGGCCGCGCATCCGGTCGACGAGCTTCGTCCGCTCCTTGCTGAGCTTCGCGGTGATCTCGTCGCGGGTCGGCACGCGCCAACGCTAGGACAAGGCGCCTCGGGCCGACAACCTGCCGGATCGGCGGGAAGTTGAGACCCCGCTGGTACCTCAGGTGGAACCCTCCCCGGTCGACAATCCGGTAGCGACCGGGGGAGTAGGGGATGCGGACTGGGCTCCTGATAGCGGCCATCTGCTGCTTGATCGGCGTCGTTGCGACGTCGGCGGCGGACGTTCCGGCTGCCGCGAGCACGAATCCACTCGACGCGCGGGTCCGGGGCGAACTCGCCGGCTTCACGACGTGGCTGCAACGGAACCACGTCCAGGGCTACATCGGCGAGGTGGGCTGGCCGGACGGCACGGACGCCGCGAGCTGGAACGCGATCGCCTCCGACTGGTTCTCCGACGCGGACGCCGCCGGTCTGTGGGTGACGGGTTGGGCCAGCGGCGAGTGGTGGGGCAGCAGCTACCGCCTGTCGATCTACGACGACAACGCTTCCCCGTACAACGCGGTCAACACGGCGAACCCGCAAGCGTCGGTCTTCGAGCAGCACCCGTCGTCCGGGAGCTACCTGCGCGGCGTGAACGACAACGGCGGCGAGTTCGGAGGCGTCCCGACATCAGAAGCGACGTCGTCCTTCTCGAACAAGAACCCCGGTTCCTACGGATCGGCGTATCACTACGACTCGCAAGCGACCTTCGATTTCCTCGCGGCTCGCGGCGTGAAGATCGTGCGTCTCCCGTTCCGGTGGGAGCGCGTCCAGCCGTCGCTCGCCGGAGGTCTCGATCCGGCTGAGGTTTCGCGCATCAAAGGCGCCGTCGATCGCGCGCACGCCGCCGGGCTCGGCGTCATCCTCGACATGCACAACTACGGCGCGTACTACCTCTCCGACGGCACGCAGGGTGTGCGTCGCGCCGTCGGATCGCGTCGGGTTCCGATCAAGACCTTCGCCCGGACGTGGGGATTGCTGAGCAAGAGCTTCAAGAACTACCCCGGCGTCATCGGCTACGGCTTGATGAACGAACCGACGGGACTCCGGTCGACGAAGCGGCGCTCCGCCGCGAAGGTCTGGGAGAAGGCGTCGCAGCGGGCGCTGACGGCGATCCGTCGAAGCGGCGACGGGCAGCTCGTGATGGTGCCGGGGTACAACTGGTCCGGCGTGCAGGTCTGGGCGAAGACGCATCCGAAGTCGTGGATCCACGATCCGGCGCACAACTTCCGGTACGAAGCCCATCACTACTGGGACAGCAACAACTCGGGCGACTACGCGAGCTACGCGGAAGAAGTCGCGAAAGCCGCGCTGAAAGGCTTCTAGCGCCGCTTCGCGGCGACGAAGAGCTCGCGTGCGAACGCGCGCCGGCCGAGAAGTTTGGTCGCGAGGTCCTCGGCGCCGATCGTCACTCTGCTCGCGACGCGTGAGGTCACCTTGTCGTAGAGCGAGTACGGCAATCGCGTGAAGCCCGCGATGTCGATGACGTCGAGGCCGGATGTGCGACAGACCTCGACGAGCTCGTTCGCCGTCGTCGCGTGCCACGGGACGCCGTAGTCGCGCGAGAACCGATTGATCGAGCTCCGGTTGGGCATGGAGAAGACGGTCACGCCGTCCGGCGCGAGGAGTCCGGCGATCACGTGGACGGATCTCCGCCACTGCTCCGAGTACTTGAGCACCCGGATCGCCGAGATGACGTCGAACGAACGAGCGAAAGGAAGTCCGGACGCGACGTCGGCCACGACGAGTCCGCTGATACGTGGTTCGTCCGTGAACAGCTTGCGGCAGCGCGCCACCATATCGATCGCGAGATCGACGCCGAACACTTCGGGGGCCGGGCTCGTCTGGAGGTGGTGTGCGAGCACGCGGCCGCTGCCGATCCCGATGTCGAGGACGGAGCGCTGCGCACTCGTGCGTGCGTTGCTCGTGAGGAAGTCGAGCTCCCGTCGTGCCATCTCATGACGCCCCGGGGACTGCCATGTGCGCGCGTAGCTGTCGGCTTGCTCATTCCAGAACGTGCGGGTCGTGCTCATGCCGACCCCACGCGGCTCGCGACGGCGGGGATCGTCCGAAGCAAGATCCATGCATCGAGGTGGAAGGAGCGATCGAGGACGTAGCGACAGTCGAGCTCGAGCATCTGCCGCGGCGAAAGCAGCGCGCGACCGCTGACCTGCCAGAGTCCGGTCATACCGGGAAGCACCTCGAAGCGCCGGTACTGCCACGGCTCGTACACGTCGAGGGCGTAGGGAACCTCGGGACGGGGGCCGACGAGACTCATCTCACCCCGCAGGACGTTGATGAGCTGCGGCAGCTCGTCGATGCTCCATCGCCTGAGGATCCGGCCGACACGGGTGACGCGATCGTCGTCGACGAGCTTGAACATCGTTGCGGTTTCGTCCGGCTCGCTCGTCAGCGTCTGACGGAGATATTCGGCGTGCGCGCTGTCGTCGACATCGGCGTACATCGACCGGAACTTGTACGTGCGGAAGGACACGCGCCCACGGCCGAGCCGCGTCCCGCGGTAGAAGACCGGACCGGGCGAGTCGAGCTTGATCGCCGCGGCGCAGACGATGAAGAGCGGCGCGAGCAGGACGAGTCCGGCGGCCGCGCCGACGACGTCGACGACACGCTTCGCTACGGCGTACAGCCCGTTCACAACGCGGCCTCGAACGTCTTCACGAAGACCTTCTTCTGGGCCGGCCAGCCGTACCTCGCGTAGAGCTCCGCGGTGCGCTCCGTCATGGCGCGCCGCCGCTCCGGATGGCGGTACAGGTCGACGATCGCATCCGCCATCGACTGCGGGTCGTCCGGGGTGACGAAGGCGATCGCGTCGTCGTCGAACGACGC
>JAICYB010000008.1 GCA_025934435.1 Actinomycetes bacterium
ACCGTTACGTCGATTACTACAACAACGACAGGGCACACACCGGTCGCTGGACGAAAGGTCGGACGCCGGCGCAGGTTATCGGGAAGGAGAAGATGTGGCCGCGCAAGCGCTGATGCGTCGGCGGATCTCAGAGAGAGGACAGGTTAGGGCGTCAGCACCGTCCGGATCACCTTGCCCGCTTCCATATCCTCGAACGCGCCGTTGACGTCGTCGAGCTTGAGCGTCTGGGAGATCAGGCCTTCGAGGTCGAGCTTGCCGGCCTTCCAGAGGTCGAGGAAGAGCGGGATGTCCCGCTTCGGGTCGCAGCTGCCGTAGTAGCAGCCGAGCACGTTCTTCTCGCCGAGCGCGAGGATCAACGACGGCAAGGTGACTTCGTCGGTAAGCGCGGCGGCGCCGACGAAGACGGCGCGACCACCACGGCGCGTCATGTCGAAGACCTTGCGTTGGAGTACCGGGTTGCCGACGACTTCGAAGGCTGCGTCCGCGCCTCGTCCTCCGGTGAGGCCCATGACTTCGGTGACGGCATCCTTGTTCGACGCGTCGACGAGATGCGTCGCGCCGAAGCGTTCGGCCATGTCGAGCTTCGACTGCATCGTGTCGATGGCGATGATCGGGTTGGCGCCGACGAGACGTGCACCCTGGATCACGTTGATCCCGACGCCGCCGCACCCGACGACGGCGACGGACTCCGCCGGACGAACCTTCGCCGTGTTGATGGCCGCACCGACGCCGGTGAGGACGCCGCACCCGACAACGGCGGCGATCTCGAAGGGGATGTCATCGCCGATCTTCACGACGGCGTAGTCGCGGTAGATGCCTTCCTCGGCGAAGGTCGCGGCGTTGATCCCGTGATAGACGAGCTGTCCGTTGAGGGAGAGACGTGATGTCCCGTCGTCCATCAGCCCCATCGCGCGGACGCCTTCGCACAGATGCGTCTGACCGCGGCGGCACATGTAGCAGTTGCCGCACATCGGGGTCCACATGCAGACGACGCGGTCGCCGACCTTCACATTCGTGACGCCGTCGCCGACCTCGATCACCTCACCGGCGGCCTCGTGCCCGAGGACGCACGGTGTGGGGAGCGGGAGCTTGCCCTGCTGGATGGAAAGGTCGGAATGGCACACACCGGTGGCGCGGATCGCGACCTTCACTTCGTGCGCTTGCGGGTCGTGAAGATCGACGTCGGTGACGTTCAGCGGCTGACCGTAGGCCTCCAGGACGGCGGCTTTCATGAAGTCCTCCCTCTTGGGTCGCTTTGCCTATGGACGCTACACTCGACAGGTTCGAGCATGCGGGCGCGGTGTGGCATCTCGGGGGGCTTCTCATCGCATCGGTAACTGCCGTACCCGCATCGTGCGACCCGGCGGCGGCAACAACCAGAGCTTTCCCGATGAGAGGAGTCATCGCATGAGGGCGAAGCGTCTATCCCTACTGATCGCTATAGCGCTTGCGGCAGCGGGGTTCGTGGCCGCTCCGGCGCAAGCGGTGGGCCCACTGTGCGGGAACTCGACCGTGCACGGGACGATCACGCTCCACGCCGACGCGGACTGCGGCAATCTGCCTGACGGCGCGATCTTGAACGGCAACGCCACGATCAAGCTCAACGGTCACAACATGCAGAACGGGACGGGCACGGCCATCGAAAACCCCGGGCCGTTCAAGCTGACGATCCTCGGCCCGGGCAAGATATTGAACTTCAGGGCCGCCGTGGATTCCCACGGTCGCACCACCATCAGCCGCGTCACGTTCTCTAACATCGACCCTCCGGGGACGCCTGAGGCAGTCGTCGAGATCTCCGGCGCACCGAAGTCGAACGTGAGTAGAAACGTCTTCAGCGCGAACAACCCCGGGAACAACGCGTCCTTCGTGCTGGAGCTGTTCTCGTCGCCGAAGTCCAAGGTCCTGCGTAATACGTTCGTGGCTAACAAAGCGCTCGACCAGGCCGTCTGGGTCGACGGAGACAGGACGGTTGTGAAGGGCAACACGATCACCGATCGAACGCACGATGTGAACTACTCCGATGCCAACGAAGGTCTCTTCGTGAGCGGCGACAGGACGAAGGTGATCAAGAACCGCGTCAGCGGGTTCGGCGCGAACGGACTGCGCATCGACTCGAGCCACGTAGGCAAGATCCAGCTGAAGAAGAATCACACCGATGGCAATGGGGTCGGGGGAGTCGGCAGCGGCGTCTTCATCGAGAACAACAGCGGCAAGGTCTTCCTGCAGCGGAACGAGTCGAGCAACAACTCGAACTACGGCTACGAGCTCGAGTCGGGTGTCGGCGATGCCAACGTCCGCTTCAAGAAGAAGCACAACACCGGGACTGGGAACACGAACGGCCTCTGCTCACCGAACCTCTGCTGAGCGTCAGCCTTCGAGGTTGACGACCTCGTAGGTGAACGTTCCGCCGGGGGCCTCGTAGGTCACCGTGTCGCCGATGCGCTTGCCGAGCAAAGCCTGGCCCAGCGGCGAGCGAGGAGAGAGCACGCGTGCGCCGGTGATGCGTTCCTCGGATTCGGCGATGAGGAAGGCGTCTTCGTAGGACGGATCCTTCGTGTCGCGAACGGTCACCTTCACTCCCGGCGACACGCGCGACGCGTCGGTGCTCGCCTCGCGGACGACCGCGTTCTTGAGGACGTCTTCGAGCCGGGCGATCCGTCCTTCGAGGAGGGCCTGGTCCTGCTTCGCGGTCTCGAAGGCCGCGTTGTCCGTGACGTCGCCGAGCTCCCGGGCCTGGCGGAGCTGCGCCGACATCTTCTCGCGTCCGGCCGTCTTCAACTCTTCGAGTTCGGCCTGGAGGGCGTCGAGCGCTTCCTGTGAGAGAACAGCGCGTTCGGTGTCACTCATTCGTCGACTCCGTGGTGATCAGTGGTGGTTCGTCCGCTTCGAGATCCTGGGTGATGCGGTCGGCGAGATCCATGTAGTCCGTCCCCTCGGGCGTGTTGCGCTGGTCGTAGGCCCGGCGCTGCAAGACGTTGCGGAGGGCTTGGGCTTCGTCCTTCTCGAGCTCGAGGGAGTTGCTCCGCTGCTGGATGGCGTGGAGGACCTTGCGTTCGAGCTGGGCGAGGATGTCGATGGACGGCTCGCGTTTGCGGGCCGCGTTGAGTGCGGCCGCGAGATCGCGGACGGTGCTGGGGTCGACTTCGAGGATCACGTTCGAAGGATATACCGCGCTTTGTCCTACGCCGGGTGTATGAATCGGTGCGTACCCATCCGAGAACTCTCGGCGTTAACCCGGAGAGACGATATGGGAACGAACGGCGAGATGATCGATCTGGGTGACCTTCTCAGCAGGGCAGTGTCCGCTGCCCGGCAGGGGGACGTCCCGCGCCTCGAGGTCGAGCTCGCCTCGCTTCGCCGCCTCGAGGCCGAGGGGGTCGCGTCGATCTGCGTGAAGCTCCGCGCGATCGCGTCGGCCGCGCGCCAGCACCCATCGTTCCGGGGACAACCAGCCGCCGCCGCCGGCTGATCTTTCCGACTAGTGGGTCGGCGCCTTCTCCGCTTTCCGTAGACGGCCCGCGAGTCCGCGCAGGATCTTCCGTGCGACCGCCGGATGCTTGTCGATCAGCGTCGCGAAGCTCCGTGCGTCGAGCACGTAGAGCTGCATCGGTGAGTCGGCCGTGATCGTCGCGGAACGAGGACCCTGGTCGAGCAGCGCCATCTCTCCGAAGAAATCACCCGGTCCGTAGGCCGCGATCTTCTTGCCGCGGATCTTGGCCGTGGCCTTGCCGTCGGCAACGGCGAAGAACTCGCGTCCGGTGGCGCCCTCCTTCGTGAGGACGGCCCCCGCCGGCACTTCCGCCTCGTCGACGAGCGATGCGATCCGCCCGAGTTCCTTCGAGGTGCAGGCAGAGAACAGCCACACGTTCTGCAGGACGTCGATCTTGCTCCTCTTCCGCGGCATCCAGCCCTCCCGATCCGGATAAGTCGGCGTAGTGTACCGAGGCGATACGCCGACCCGGTAGTCTGGGCGTCCACATGAGCGCGGGACTTGAAGGGACTCCGGCACCGCTCAAGCTCGTCGAGCGGCAGCTGCACGCGACGGAGGGCTACCTCCTGGATGTCGTCGCGTCCGACTTTCCCTTCGTGTCCGTCCTTGCCCAGCATCTGCTGAAGGCGGGGGGCAAGCGGATCCGCGTCGCGATGACATTCCTCGCGGCCGCGTTCGGTGACGGCGATCCGTCCCACGAGGAGAACATCCGCAAGCTCGCCGCGGCGCTCGAGCTGACGCACGTCGCGACGCTCCAGCACGACGACATCATCGACGAAGCCGAGTCGCGCCACGGTGTTCCGTCCGTGAATGCGAACTGGACGAACACGCTCGCCGTGCTGTCCGGCGACTATCTGTTCGCAAAGTCGTCCATGCTCGCGGCTGAGGTCGGCGGCGAAGTGCCGCGCGAGCTCGCCGTGACGATCGCTGCCCTTTGCGAGGGACAGATCAAAGAGATCGAGGCAGCCTGGAAACTCGACCGCGCACCCGAGCAGTACCTCGAGGTGATCGAGCGTAAGACGGCGAGACTGTTCGCCGCCTCCGCGTACCTCGGTGCTCGCGTCGGTGGTGCGTCCATCGAGACGGCGAAGACCTGCGAGCGATTCGCGACGAGCTTCGGTATGGCGTTCCAGCTCGCGGACGACCTGCTCGACTTTCTCGGTGACGAGAGGAAGCTCGGCAAGCCCGTCGGGACGGACCTCAAAGAAGGTGTGTACACCCTGCCCGTCCTCCACGCCGCGCAGAAGCGCGACGGGATGTCGGAACTTGTGAACGGTGACGTCCCGCAGCTGCTCGAGGTGCTGCACGAGGCGGGTTCGTTCGTGTACGCGCGCGAAGTCGCGGAGCGCTACGCGGCCGATGCGGCGGAGGCCGCGGCGAGCCTGCCGGAGTGCCCGGAGCGCGCCGCGCTGCTCGCGCTCGTCGACTTCGTCGTCGAGCGCATCCCGGTTTCGTCCGCCGCGTAGGTGTTCGAAGGTCGCGACCTCTCGAACGAGCGCTTCGAGGACGACGACCTTTCCGAAGAGCGGTTCGTCCGGTGCACGGGGTCCAGCGTCACGTTCGCCCACTGCGATCTGTCGGACGTGTCCTTCGAAGGCTGCGACTTCGTCGGTGCGGCGTTCCTGTCCGTCGACGTTTCCGGGACGTCGTGGAAAAACTGTCGCTTGTTGAACGCGCGGTTCGCCGAGGTGCGCGGATTCGACTTCGAGTTCGTGTCGTCCGTGTTGATGTATGCCGATCTTCGCGAGATGAACTTCAGCAAGCGGACGCTCACGGAGATCGACTTCTCCGATGCGGATCTACGCGACGGCGACTTCCGCGACACGGTCTTCGACCGGTGTCGCCTCGCGCACGCGAACATCGCGGGGGCCAAGTTCAAGGGGGCCGATCTACGGGGGGCCGAGATCGGGCCGTTCGATGACATGAAATGGCTCGCAGCGCTCAAGGGAGCGACGATCTCCGAGCGTCAGGCGCACGCCGTCGCGAATGCGCTCGGGATCAAGGTCGTCGGCTAGGAAGACCCTCCACGTCGACACCGTCGGGGACGAGCCCGACGATCTCGCAGTCGACGATGTTGGCGTCGATGAGTTCGAGGGCTTGTCTCGGGCCGAGCGCGTTCGGTGCGACGAGGTTCATCGAGACCTGCATGAGTCCGCGGCTCGGGAGTTCGAAGGCGAGGGCTCGTATGTGATCGCCGCGGATCCGTTTCGCGATCGCGCGGGCTTCGTCCAGGGTGGCATCGATGTTGACGTTGAACGCGACGAGCGGCCCGCGGACGCCGATGCAGATGACGCCGGCGCTCGGATGTGCGGGCGGTTTCGTTTCTTTGAGCCGGCGCCGCAACTCGGGAAGCGTCCGATGCTCGGAGTGCGCGTCGCCGTAGAAGTGGACGGGCACGCCGCATCCTTCCGCGGTTGTCCAGACGAGCCCGGTCGCGGCCTTGATCGCGTCGTCGCCGACGAACGGGAGCACGTCGACGACGCCGAAGCGCGGATGGACGCCGTCGTGGTTGCGGATGTCGAGTGTCGAAACCGCGCGTTCGATCATCGCGGCGACGGCTTCTTGTACTCGTTCGGGTTCGCCGTCATAGGTGAGGACGGAGCGGTTGTGATCGGGGTCGCTGTGCACGTCGAGCAGTGCGTCCGCGCCGGCGATGTAGGCGACCTTCCCGGCGTCCCGTCCTTCGGAGATGTTCGGTATCGCGCGGAGGTTCAATGATGTCGTGCGACGGCGTCGAGGATCGCGCGCGCGATCGCTTCGCTCTCGTCGCCGCGCACCGGGGCCGAACCGGTGACGATCACCTCTTCGCCGTTTCCGACGAGCACGACGACGACCGCGACCGCGACGCGTTGCGGACCGACGTCGACGACGCGCACGTCACCGACGTCCACATCGGTAAACGCTTTGGTGACGGCTTCCGCCGTGAGCCGTGCGCGTCCGACGGAGGAAGCCGGGCCGGACGATTCACCGAGCACGGTCTCGTCTCCGATCTCGATGCGCACCCGGCACGTGGCTTTCGTCCCTTCCGTCGACCACGACAGCGACGAGAGCGTGAAGCGCGACTTCGGCGCGCTTGCGGGTTCGTCCGGGAAGCGGACGACAGAGATGACGCGATGGTCGATCTCGACGCCGAAGCGTGCCTGCGCGAGCGTCTGGACGTCGCGGACGATCTGCTTCGGTGACTTGCTGCCTTCCGAGACGATGTGGACCTCGGAGATCCGTCCGTTCGGGGTGGTGACGATGCGCGCGGCGCGGATCTCGGAGAGGGCGGTGAGCTCGGCTTCGATGATCCCCGGCTCCGTGTCCACGCCGAAAGCTTAGACGTGCCGCTGACCTGCGGAAACGAACTCAGCGCTGTCTCAGGAGTGAACAGCGCTTTACACGAGTTATCACCCATTCCTATAGTGGCTCTCCACCCTTATGGGGGACAGGCGCGCCGGGGGCCCGTAAGACCCTTCGGTCGCGTTCGTAGATTTCAGCGAAGAAGGAATCGAGCGGGACAGGGAGGATTGGGGACCCGGCCTCTATAGCCAGCCAAAGCACGTAACCCTCAGCGAAGCGGACCGCTCCGCCGCATCTAGCGGGCCGGCGGGGACAACTCACTGAGGGAGCTGTTCCTGATAAAGAAGAAGGAATTCTGGCGGCGTTTCGTCGCCGTCGGTTCGAAGTTGGCAGCGGTTGCAGGTGCGCTACTTGTTTTCGGTGGCTGGCGCTTCTAGTTAGAGGTTGGGGTCCTCCTCCCGACCGCCTTGAGCGGAGCGGAAGAGCAGCGATGCGCAAACGCCTATGGCTGTACACGGCTGCAACCGTGTCGGTGGCGCTTGTCGTCGGGGGAGGCATCCTCCACGTCTGGGGCGCGCCGAACTGGCGTGACGTAGCTTTCTTTTACGCCCTGCATATCGTGGGGTTGGCCACATCGATCGAGGTTCCGATCGCGGGGCTCCGGCCGGGAAGAGCAGGGCGCTCGGTAACGCTCTCCCCGGGCTTCATCGTTCTCTTGACGGCCGTCTACGCGACGCGACCTTCAACCGTCGTCGTCGTCGCCCTCATACCATCCCTGGCGGTGTCGGAGTGGCGACACCTCGACCCACTCCGCGTGGTTTTCAACGCCGCGCAAGAGACGGCCTCGTTCGGCGCCGCGGCAGCGGTGTTCAGCGTCGTGCATCACTCCGTCGGCGCGGGCGGACTATTCGTCGCCGCACTTGCCGCGGCGCTGATCGCCGAGGTCTTGAACACGGTCCTGGTGGCTGGAGCCGTCACGCTCGACCGGCGGATGCCGCTTCGCGTCTCCCTTCGGCGGATGGCATGGACGATCCCGCACTCGCTCACGTTCGGCGTCTGCGCGCTGCTCGTGGCAACGCTTTACAAGACCGTTGGGCCCATTGCGGCCGCGTTCTTGTTCATGCCGCTGGTTGCGCTGCGCTTCGTTCGCAAGTCGAAAGTCGAGCTCGATGACGCACAGGATCAAGCGATCCGCGAGTTCGTTCGCGCGGTCGAGCAGAAGGACCCGTACACACGCAATCACTCCGAGCGCGTCGCGGAGATCACGGTCGCCATTCATCGGGAGCTCGGGACACCCGACCGAGAACTCTCAGACCGTTACCTCGCGGCACTTCTGCACGACGTCGGCAAGGTCGTCGTGCCGTCCTCCGTACTGACGAAGCCCGGTGCGCTAACTCCGCTTGAGTTCGAACACGTCAAGCGCCACGTAACAGTTGGCGCAGAAGCTGTTCGCCGGATCGATCTGCTTGCACACCTCGCCGATGAAGTGCTTCTTCACCATGAGCGGATCGACGGGAGCGGGTATCCGTTCGGCCTCCGCGGCGAGCAGATAGCACGGAATGTACGCATCCTGAGTGTTGCTGACTGCTTCGAAGCCATGACGAGCGCTCGCGTGTACCGCGCAGCGATGAGCGTGCCGGAGGCCGTCGCCGAATTGCGCCGCGTGTCAGGGTCACAGCTTGACGCCGGGGTTTGCAACGCGCTGATCAGAGTTATCGAGTCCGGGATCGTCTTCGCGAAGCCGAACCGGACGGACGTTGCCGCCGTGTCCCTTCTCGCGGAGGAGGCGTAGCGGCATGTCGCACACCTTCGCGCTTGTGGTTGCGGTCGTCTGCTACCTGATCGCGTTGAACCTTCGTATCGAGCTGCAAGTCGGCGATGTCTCGCTCGCGCCTGCCTTCGCTCCCGTCTTCCTCGTGGTCGGTGTCGACTCACTCGTGATCACGCTGATGGCGGTCGCTGCCGCGGGCATCGTTGGCGTACTTCTCCTCGGGTGGCGCGAGCGCACCGCGGGTGCTGGCCTGCGACGCCTCGCCGCTCTCGCCGCGTCGACGTTGGCGGTGTTCGGAGTGCGCGCCGCGGTCGAGACCTTGTTGCCGGCGTCTTCGATGTCACTTCAGTTCGTCCTCGCCGGGGCGGTCGGTGTCCTTATCTTCGCTCTCGTCTCGGACCGCGTGCGCCACCTCCGTGCGGTGCGGTCGACCGAGGACGGCCGCGTGTGGCTGGTGCTGGTCGGCGTCTTGATCTCTGCCTATGGCTTGATGGCCCTTGCCTACAACGAGACGGGATGGCCGGCCCTCGTCGCGGTCTTCGGCGTCCTCGCGCTGACGAAGCGAGAGTTCGACCGGTACGCAGCCGCGCGGCGTACGCTCGATCAGACCGTTGCATCGCTGGCGGGTCTCGCTCGAGTGTCACTTCCGTAACATCTGCCCTCTGTCCTTGACTCTGCTGCTCAAACGCACCGCGGCCGATTCATGTTTTCTCGCGAGCGGTCGAGAATCCCCGTAGAGCAGGCGTAAATCGTTTCGAACTTCCGGGGGGAAGGGTTGAACGGCGGCGCGGCGGATACAGGGCACGGTTCGGTGTCTCCGAATCGCGCTGCCCACGTCGATGAAGTTCGCCCCGTCACGGCTCTCTTCGCCGACGTCGTCGGATCGACGGGGCTCGGCGAGAAACTTAGCGTCGCCGAAGTGAAGGCTGTGGTGGGCGAGTGTGTCAGTCGCATGTGCGAAGCCATCGAGGCTCTCGGCGGTGTCGTGACCGGCCAGATGGGCGATGGGATCGCTGCCTTTTTCGGGCTCGAAGGCGCGCGAGAAGACGACAGCGTACGTGCAGCCCGCGCCGCGCTCGAGATCCGCGAGGTCGTCGCGGCCTTCGCGCAGGAAGTGCGGGAAGCGTGGGGCGTGGAGGACCTCAACGTCCGGATCGGATTGAACGGCGGGCGCGTCGCCGCTGGACCGGTCGGCGGACAGGAGCCGACGGTGATAGCGCTCGGCGATGCGGTAAACGTCGCCGCGAGACTTCAAGCAGCGGCGAAGCCTGGGGGCGTCGTCGTCGGCGCAACGCTGCTCAACGCGTTGACCGAGCGATTCGTTCTAACAGACCTCGGTCCACTTCTCGTGAAGGGACGGACGGAGCCGGTACACGCGTACGAGCTCAACGGTGTTGTCGAACGCGCGAGACGTATCGTGCAACACAGTCTTATCGGTCGGAACCGCGAATTGGCGGACGCCCTGGCGCCCGTCGAAGAGTTAGAGGCCGGCCGGGGTCAGATACTGACGATCGTCGGAGATGGCGGGATCGGAAAGACGCGATTGCTCGCCGAGATGCGCGACCACGTCGCGGAACAGGTCCTCTGGCTCGAGGCGAACTGCGATGGCCTCGACGCGCGCTTTCCTTACGACCCGATCGAGCAGATCCTGCGCGCGTTCCTCGAAGTCGACCGATCCGTGAACGGGATCCACCTCCGGGCGCGTTTCCGCACCGTTGTGCATGACCTCCTGGGGCAAAGGTTCGATGCGTGCGCTCCGCAACTCGCGCGGCTACTCGGCATCGAACTCGACGACCGGCTGATGCGACGCCTGGACGGCCTCACGATCGAGGTGCTTCAGAAGAGCCTCCGTGACGCGTTCGTCGAGTGGGTCGACGTCCTCTCAGCACGGTCGCCGGTGGTTCTCGTTTTCGACAACCTCCACGACGCGACGGAAGCGACGACCGAGCTGGTCGACGCCGTCGTCGAGGAACTCGAGCGATTGCCGGTCTGGCTGGTACTAGCGATCCGCCCCGTTTCGTCGTCTCCAGGCTGGCGCACTCGTATCGGCGCGCTCGCCAACCATGCGCCGCGTTGTCAGGACGTACAGCTTCGGCCTTTGGACGACGACGCGAGCAGAGCCCTTATCGCTTCTCTACAGGCGACGCCCGCGCTCTCGCAATCTGCAGTCGAGGCGGTGATCCAGCGCGCGGAAGGTAACCCGCTCTACATCGAGCAGCTCATCGCGTCGGTCACTGACGAAGCCTTACCTGACGACGTGCCTCACGCACTCGAGTCCTTTCTTCTCGCCCGGATCGACTCCTTCTCATCTTCGAGTCGACGAGCCCTGCAGGCGGGCGCGATCCTAGGCCGCACATTCGACGAGAGCGCGCTTGAGCGGATGATCGGGGCATGTTCCGATTCAATCTCAGAACTCCTCCGCGGCGACGTCCTTCGCGAGTTCCAGCGCACGCCGCGTCGATACACGTTTCGCCACGGGCTATTGCGAGATGCGGCACTGGCAACGTTAACGCCTGAACGGCTGACAGCCCTGCACGCCTCAGCCGCCGCTGCGATCGAAGCTGGCCAGGACTACGACATCGAACGTGATGGGCCGGAGCTAGCGCGGCACTTGATCGAGGCAGACCAGTCCGTGCGAGCGGCGGGCTGTCTTGAGTCAATCGGTGACCGATTGACGCTTGTTTACCGAACGTCGGATGCGTTGACGTCCTTCGAACGTGCACTCCAAGTGCTGCGTGACAACGGAGACCTCGACGCGTTCGCGCGGGTCGTCCTCAAGGCGTGTGATGCGCTCGGCGTCTTGGGGAAAGCGGACGAAGCCATTTCGCTGATTGACGAAGCGCACAGTCTCAGCGGCATTCCGGAACGTGTCCGGGAACGACTTAGCCTCGCAAAAGCAACTCGTCTCAGCGAGGTCGACCGAGCGGACGAAGCTCAGAAGAGCCTGTCGGAGCTCCTGATTGTGGCCGAGGCACCAGAAATCATCGGACCTGCGCTTGTCTTGCGCGGTTGGATCGCCTTGGGCCAACAGGACCTCGACGTCGCTCGCACGGCGACAGACGCGCTCGCGCGATTGGCCGCCGACACTGCGGAGATGAGATTCGAGGTGGCCTCGCTCGCCGGAGGACTTGCTGCGCATGCTGGAGATTTTTCACTTGCCTACGAGAAATTGGAGGAAGCTCAACTGATTGCTGAGGAGATGGACCGGCTCCCAGCGAAGCTAATTGCAAGCCGCCGTGTCGGCGTAGCTCTTCGCTTCCTCGGTCGCGTGCGCGAATCCTTCGACACGCTGTTAGCGGTGTTGAAGGCATATCGAGAAGTCGGGTCTGTCGTCGGGGTGCTCGAGACGGCCGTGAACGTGGTCGGTTGCGCTCTCCATCTCGGAGAGCTGGAGATTGGTCGACGCGTCGCGGTCGATGCGCTCGGCTTAACCGATGAGCCGTCATGGCGCGCGATGCTCATTTCGAGTCTGGTTGGAATCGAATCTGAGCTTGGGCGGGAAAGCCTCACCACGGGGCTGCTTAATGAGTTGAAGACGCTCGAAATCAATGCGCCACCCTGGGTCCGGGATGCTCGCGTCATGGTCGAAGCCGAATGCCTGGCTAGCGCCGGGAAGTGGGTCGCGGCACGCGAGTTAGTTCGTACCTATCGGACGGAGCCCCACTCGGGTCGTGACGGTGAAACCGCTGCGCTCGACGTGACGCGTGCTGCGATCGCCAGCAGGCTCGGATTGTGTGAGGAGGCGGAGGATTTCGTTGCTCAAGCGTTGAAGCGTCTGCCCGCGTGTGAATCGTGCTCTGCGGTGGTTGTGCAGCGTAGTTGTGCCGAAGTTCTGCTGCGGCTCGACAAGCCAGAAGGACGCTTTCCGCTTCATGCAGCGCTCGAGTCTGCACGCAGGTTCGGGATGCGACTCGATGAGGCGCGGTGTCTGGTCGCGCTTGGCGAGTTTGAACCGGACGGTCGGGAGCAGAACTTCGCTGACGCGCGCAGGATCTTCGAAGAGTGTGGCTGCAAGCTCGGCCTCCAAGAGCTCGAACGAGCCGAGCAGGCCGTCGCCGGGCTCTCCTCCGTCTCTCCCTGAGTAACCTCGGGCTGTGCCCGTCACTCGTCTCAACACGCTCGACGCATTCATCGCGTTCGACTTCGACGATTCCCCGGTCAACGCCGGCGGAACGCGTTACGCCCCCGATGTCACAGAACGCGAGGCCGAACTCCTCGCGAGGGCCATGACATATAAGTTCGGCGCGATCGGACGGCGCACCGGCGGCGCGAAGGGTGCGATCCGCGGGACTCCCGACCGGCACGACGAACTCTTACGTGCGTATTGCGAAGAGATCCGTCCGCTCGTTGGATCCGCGAAGTTCCTCACCGGGCCCGACCTCGGCACGTCGGAGCGCGACTTCGCTCCGCTCCGCAACCCCGAGAACGCGGGCATCATGGCGCGCGAGCCGGAGATCGAGGATCTCCTCACCGGGTTCGGCCTCGTCGTCGCGGCCGAGACGGCTGCCGGCACCCTCGACGGACGAACCTTCGCCATCGAAGGCTTCGGCAAGGTCGGCGGGGGAGTGGCCAGAGAAGCCATCAGACGAGGCGCGACCGTCATAGCCGTGTCGACGCTCGACGGCGTCGTCCGAAACGAGAGTGGTCTCGATGTCGAACTGCTGATCGGCCTTCGCAAAGAACACGGCGACGCGTTCGTCCGGCGCGCTGGTTACGCGTACAGCGAGGATCCGAGAGTGCTCTTCGAAACCCGAGCGGATGTCCTCGTTCCCGGCGCACGAACAGGCGTCATCACCAAGCAACTCGCCGAGACGCTCACGACACCGTGGATCGCGCCGGCGGCGAACGTCCCGTACTGCGCGGGTGCCGTCGACACGCTCAAGGGCCGGCGCATCCGCTACCTCCCGGATTTCGTCTGCAACGCCGGCGCGACGATCGGCTACAGCTCGGACGCCCAGACTGCCGCCGACGTCTTCAAGATCGTCGAGGAAAAGATCGCGTCTTTGATGTCGGAGGCGTCCGCAGACCCGCGCGGGCCGTACGAAGGCGCGTGCGCCGTCGCCGAGGCGTTCATCTCGACGTGGCATGAGCCACCTCCGGGCCCGCCGCTGGCAGGATGACCGTGTGCTCGATGAGAGCGTCCTCTCGAAACCCATCGCGATCGTGTGGGTGTTGCCCGCGGTCGCCGGGATCCTCGCGATGGCAGCGACGCGGAGCCGGCGGCCGGCGGTTCGCAAGCGCGCGCTCCGCGTCGTCAGATTCCTGACGTTCTTCTACCTTGTCGGCATCGTCATCATCACGCTCTGGCCGCTGCACTTCGACGCGACGCATCACGGACTCCAAACCGGCAACCGCATCCCGTTCCACGGGACGCTCGGCTTCGTCACCTCGCAGAGCAAGGTGCAGCAGCAGGTCGGCGATCTCGACTTCCTCGCAAACGTCCTGCTGTACATCCCGTTCGGGCTCCTGCTGCCGTTCGCCATCGACCGCCCGGGTGGGATCCTGATCACGCTGGGCCTCGGTCTCGGTTTCGCGCTCGGACTCGAGCTGCTCCAAGGCGCGTATGTGGTCGGGCGCACGTTCGACATCGACGACGCGATCACCGGCTTCGCCGGCGCGGCGATCGGCGCGGCGGTTGCGTCGCTGACGCGTCCCGTCGTGAAGTCGGGGTACGTCAGACGAAGATGAGATTTCCCCGCGAGTTGCCCGTCGACGGCGGCATCGTCCGCGCGGACGGCCTCGACGTTCGCGTCACCAACCTCGACAAGGTCTTCTGGCCGGACGAGCAGATCACGAAAGGCGACCTCCTCACGTACTACTTCAACATCGCGGACAGGATCCTTCCGTACCTCCGCGACCGGCCGCTGACGCTCAAGCGCTACGCGAACGGTGTCAACGGACGCGCCTTCTTCCAGAAGGACGCACCCGACTACACGCCGCCGTGGGTCGAGCTTTGCGCCATCGAACCCGAGGACACGGAGATCGACGAAACCGTGATGGTGAACAAGCTCGCGGACCTCCTCTTCGTCGCGAACCTCGGCTGCATCGAGATGCATCCGCTGCACTCACGCTGCGAGCGCTACGACCTTCCCGACTACATGGTCGTCGACCTCGATCCGATGGAACCCGCCACGTTCGAGGACACGGTCGCCGTCGCACATCACGTCCGCGCCGCATTCGACGTCGTCGGCCTGACCGGATACGTGAAGACGTCTGGCGCGACCGGACTCCAGATCTACGTTCCCGTGGCGGACAAGCACTCGTACTCGCAGACACGCGCCCTCGCCGAGAAGATCGGTCTCGCGATCGTCAAAGCCGATCCGGACCGCGCGACGATGGAGTGGGGGATCGCGAAGCGCACGGGAAAGATCTTCATCGATCACAAGATGAATCGCCGCGCGGCGAGTCTCTCCTCGGCGTATTCGGTTCGTCCGCAGCCCGGCGCGACCGTATCGACTCCCGTTGCGTGGGACGAGCTCTTCGACGTCGACCCGCGCGACTTCACGATGGAGACCGTGTTCGAACGCAGCGATGATTCTTTCGAAGGCGTGCTCACGAAGCCGCAGTCGCTGGACGAAGCACTCGACAAGCTCGGCGTGAAAGCGTCACGCGACGACATCTCCGAGGGCCGCGTCCGACGCAGGGTGCGACGTGGTTAAGGTTCCGGCCCCCATGCTGGCCACGCTCACGAATGAGCCCTTCGACGACGACGCGTGGGGGTTCGAACCGAAGTGGGACGGCATCCGCGCCGCGGCCGTGATCAGTGCCGGCGAGACCAGGCTCATCTCGCGTAACGGCAACGATGTCACCGTCGCGTATCCGGAGCTCTCGAACCTCAAGGTCAACGCGACGACCGGGATCCTCGACGGTGAGATCTGTGCGTTCGACGACGGGCGGCCGTCGTTCCAGAAGCTGCAGATGCGGATGCACGTCCGGGCGGCCGGCGAGATCGAGCGACTGCGAAAGACGGTGCCCGTCGCGTACATGGTCTTCGACATCCTCGCCGTCGATGGCAAGAGCCTCGTGAACACGAAGTACAGCGAACGCCGGAGGATCCTCGAGAAGACCGTCAAGAAGTCGAAGACGGTCCAGCTTTCGCCGGTCGTGATCGGTGACGGCACGAGTCTGTTCGCTGCCGCAAAGCAGCAGCGGCTCGAAGGGATCGTCGCGAAGAAGCTCGATTCCCGTTACGAACCGGGGAAGCGCAGCAAGGCCTGGCTCAAGGTAAAGACGACCTACGACGCGGACGTCGTCGTCGCCGGCTGGCGTCACGGCGGCACGGTGGTGAGCGCCGTCTACGACGGCGCGACGTTGCGCTACACCGGCGGTGTTGGCACCGGGTACACGCAACGCACGCTGGCCGAACTGCAAGAGCAATACGCGAAGCTCGCGACGGACGAACCCCACTGGCGCGTCACGAGTGAGTTCCGCGACGTGCACTGGCTTCGTCCGGAGCTCGTCGCGATCGTCGAGTTCCGCGAGCTGACCGGCGACTACAAACTGCGCCAGCCCGCCTTCAAGGGTTTGCGCGACGACAAATCGCCCGCGGATTGCACGCTCGAAGAGCTGAAACGGGCCGCCGGTTTCTCCTCGTGAGCCGCGGGGTACCCGCGGGATATGAGACAAGTCACGATCGATTGCGACGAGTGCGGCACACGGCTCCCGATCGAGCAGGCCAAAGAGGCGCTCATCGAAGAGGACACGAACACCTACCACCTCGTCGATCTGTGTCCGAAGTGCCTGGACAAGCAGCTCCAAGGGGCAGCGTCCGTCAACGACACGGACGGCTACCGCCAGCAAGCGGCCGCGCTGATCAACCGCAAAGCGTCGTAGTCCGCTAGCGGGCGTCATGATGGAGTCATGGCGACGCTGCTCGAGGAACTCTGCGCCCGCGCCGGCGACATCAACCCGCGCGAGGTCGAGCACTTCCACCGGCTCATGGCCGTGTGGCAGATGCTCGCCGACCTCGCGTTCGCCGACCTCCTCCTGCTCGCGCCGCTGAAGGACGACCCCGACGAGAACCTCCTCACCCTCGGACAGATCCGTCCGCTGACGGCGCAGACGCTCTACCCGGACGACCACGTCGGCACCGCTCTGCTCGCCGAGTTCGCGCCCGAAGCCCTCCGGGCGCTCCGCACCGCGAAGGCACAGAAAGGACGCGTCGACTCGCGCGGCGTGCACCGCGCGGCCGTTCCGGTTCGCGTCGGCGACCGTGTTCCCGCCGTCGTTGTGCGCGAAGGCATGCCGTTCGGCGGACGTCGCGTCAGCGATCTCGAGGAGGCGTACCAAACCTGCGCGGACGTCCTCTTCAAGATGATCTCGGAAGGCGCCTTCCCCTACGCCGGCGTCGAAGGAGGGGAGCCGCCGCGAGTGGGTGAAGGTCTGATGGTCGTCGCGTCGACCGGCGTGATCACGTTCGCATCGCCGAACGCGGTCGCCGCCGGACGCCGTCTCAACGTCTACAAGGAACTCGTCGGCATGCAGTTGCAGGAGATCACCGGCGGCCCCGCGCTCTGGTCGTCCATCGATGCGGGCAAGCCGTCGGAGGCGGAGGTCGAGATCGGCGGGGAAGTGATCAGTCGTCGTGTCGTTCCCTTCCGGCTGAAGGGACACAACGAAGGGGGCCTCGTCCTCGTGCAGGACGTCACGGAGCTCCGTCGACGCGACCGCATGCTCCTCTACAAGGACGCCGTCATCCGCGAGATCCACCACCGCGTGAAGAACAACTTGCAAACGATCGCCTCACTGCTGCGACTGCAGGCGAGACGTCTCGATTCGGACGAAGCGAAGATCGCGTTGGACGAGTCCGTCACGCGCATCCGCACCATCGCGTTCGTGCACGAAACGCTGTCGCAGGCGTCGAGCGATCTCGTCGATTTCGACGAGGTCATCCGCGGCGTGCTGCGGATGCTCGAGGACGCGCTCGGTCTCGTCGAGCGCGACATCAAGACCGACGTCCGCGGCGAGATCCGCGAGCTGCCCGCCGCCGTCGCCACGCCGCTCTCGCTCGTGCTGACCGAGCTCGTGCAGAACGCCGCCGAACACGCGTTCGACGGTGAAGGCGGCACGATCACGGTTGCGCTCGAGCGGCGCGAGTCGGCGCTGCACATCGAGGTCGAGGACAACGGCGTCGGTATCGCGCCGGAATTCGCCTGGGACGGCAGTGGGCTCGGCCTCCAGATCGTCCACCGGCTCGTGACCGACGAGCTCAAGGGCGACATCGAGATGCATCGCAACGGCGGGACGCGCGTCGAGATCGACGTCCCACTACCCGGCTACCCGGCCCGTTAGGCTCGAAGACGTGCACGAGTTCGATTTCCGCCGCCGCCGCATGAACCCGCAGGCGATCATCGCGTTCCTGCTCGGCGTCGTCGTCGCCTACCTGATCTCCGTGCAACTCGGCTTCGGCGGGGGCGGGATCTTCGTGACGCTCGTGGTCGTTGCCGTCGGCGGCTTCTGGTACCACATCAGGCGCGTCGTCTAAGCGGACGGAGCTCCCACGAGGTCGATGATGATCTCGTCGATCTCGGTCGGGTCGACCGGTTTCACGCGCCACGCGTCGCAGCGTGACCATCCGGCCAGCCACGAATCGGCGGAGCGTTCCAAGAGGACGATCACCTTCGGATCCTTGATCACGCCTTCGTCCGCCATCGTCTTGAGTTCGTAGGACACCGCGAAGCCGCCCATCTGACCGATGCTCGCGGCGACGACGACGACGTCGGGGGAGCGTGCGTGGGCGAGCGTGACAACGTTCGGTCCGTCCGATACTTCGACGATCTCGCGGTCGGGTGACGAAAGACCGGAACGCAGCGCGCCGAGGTCGTAGGGGTCCTTGTCGGCGAGGACGAGCAGCACTTAGGACACGGGCTCGGCCGGACGAGGCGGCCAACGCGACTGGAACGGCTCCGTGATGAGCTTGTCCTGCGCCGCAAGCGCATCTTCGACGGGGCCGTCGACCGACGCTTTGTCGATCGAGAAGCCACCGGCGAGCTCGCCGAGGAGCGTGAGTTGGCGAGCGAATTCCGCGCCGTAGGAGAGCACGCGCTCTGCCGTTTCGACGAACGTGCCGACGTACTGGAACGCCAGAACTTCACCGCAGAACGGGCAGTGTCCGGGACGGTTCTCGGGATCGATGGCCATGACGAGCGGGAAGGTCCGCTCGCAGTTCCTGCAGGTGATCTTGATGTCCAAGGGTCCTCTCGCCTCTCTGCTTCGCTTCGAGGTGGCTGGCGTTCTTGGCTGCGAAGCTACCCTATGCTGGCCTTCTGGTGCAGCGACGTCCACAACGTAGCGGGCCGACGCGGCAACGTCCGCGCTGGCGACTGCTCGCGGTCTACGCGGCGGCGCTCGTGGCCGTCCTCTACATCTTCCAGGCGGCGACTCGTCCGCAGGTCGACAACATCGCATACAGCCGCTTCCGCGATCTCGTCGCGCAAGGACACGTCAAAGACATCACGATCACGAGCTCGAAGATCGACGGTCACTACCTGAAAGGGAAGAAGACCGTCGCCTTCACGACGACCCAGCTGCCGTTCCCGGACGATCAGCTCGTCCCCGATCTCCGCAAGCACCACGTGAAGATCGTCGCGCAGGCGGACAACCCACTCGTCGCCGTCTTCTTCCAATGGATCCTGCCGATCGGTCTGCTGTTCGGTCTCTACTTCCTGCTCTTCCGAAGGATGGGGCCCGGGCAAGCGCTCCAGTTCGGACGTTCCAAAGCGCGGGTCTACAACCGCAAGGAGATGCGCACCGACTTCTCCGACGTCGCCGGTGTGGACGAAGCCGTCGCGGAGCTACGTGAGGTCGTCGATTTCCTGAAGAACGCCAGGAAATACCAACGCCTGGGCGGACGGATCCCCAAGGGTGTGCTCCTCGTCGGTCCTCCGGGAACGGGCAAGACGCTCCTCGCGCGCGCGGTCGCCGGTGAGGCGGATGTGCCCTTCTTCTATATGTCGGGCTCGGAGTTCGTCGAGATGTTCGTCGGCGTCGGGGCGTCCCGCGTGCGTGAGCTGTTCGAGCAGGCGAAGACCCACGCCCCGTGCATCATCTTCATCGACGAGCTGGACACGATCGGGAAATCCCGCGGCGGTGCGGTCACCTTCGGCGGACACGACGAGCGCGAGCAGACGCTGAACCAGCTCCTCGCCGAGATGGACGGCTTCGACCCGAAGGTCGGCGTGATCATCATGGCGGCGACGAACCGTCCGGAAGTGCTCGACCAGGCGCTGATGCGACCGGGCCGTTTCGACCGCATGGTGGTAGTGGATCGTCCGGACCTCAATGGACGGATCGCGATCCTGCAGGTGCACGCGCGCAAGGTGAAGCTCGCGACGGATGTCGACCTCCGCGCGATCGCCGCACAGACGCCGGGCGCCGCCGGGGCCGAGCTCGAGAACATCGTCAATGAAGCCGCGCTGCTCGCCGCGAGGCGCGGTGAGGATTCGGTCGAACAGCGCGATCTCCAAGAGGCGATCGAACGCGTCCTCGCCGGGCTCGAGCGTCGCTCCCGGGTGCTGTCGCCGCTCGAGAAGGATCGCGTCGCCCATCACGAATCCGGACACGCGCTCGTCGGCGTCTTCGTGGACCACGCCGACCCGGTGCACAAGGTCTCGATCGTTCCGCGCGGTGCGGCGGCACTCGGGATGACGATCTCCGTACCCATGGAGGACCGTTACCTGCTGACGGAGCCGGAGCTCCAAGACCGGCTGGCGGTGTTGCTCGGGGGACGAGCGGCGGAGGAGATCATCTTCGAGACCGTCTCGACGGGTTCGTCCGACGACCTTCAGAAGGCAACAGACATCGCCCGACGTATGGTCGAGCAGTTCGGGATGTCACCGAAGGTCGGTCCGATCGCCGTCACGCAGGACGGGTCGCAGTTCCTCGACCAGAAGTTCCCGTGGGATCAGCAGAAGACGACGTCCGAGGAGCTCGCGCGCAAAGCCGACGAAGAGGTGACGCGTCTGGTGTCCGAGGCCTATGACCGCGCGAAGCGGATCCTCACCGAGCACGAAGCGGCGCTGCGAGCGGTCGCGGACGAGCTGAAGCGCGTCGAGGTGTTGGACGGTACCGCGTTGCGCGCTCTCGTCGACCGCGTCGAACTAGCGAGTGATACGCGCAGTTAGCTCGCGGCGCATGTAGCGACGCTCTTCTTCAGTCGTCGCGCCCCAGATCCCGTATTCCTGGTTCGAGTCGAGCGCGTAGCCGAGGCAGTCTTCCTTGACGTTGCACGAATGACAGACCGCTTTCGCTGCGTCGATCTGGAGCAGAGCAGGGCCCGTGGTTCCTACGGGGAAGAACAGATCCGGATCCATCTCTTTGCAGCGAGCGAATTCGCGCCAGTCAGTCAAACTGTTCCTCCTCGGCTCGTCGCGGTCCGTGATTACGCGCGCCCTATGTGACAGCGGGGCTGTAAGTATGCCCGCTCGTGACCGAGTGCACAAGGGGTCTGACCTGCGGAAACTTACACTCTTGTAGTTCCGCAGCTAAGCCCACACGGGGAGGCCGAAGGGGAGGGCTTTCGCGGTGATCTCGGACACGTTTCCGAGGTATTCGCCGTCGGTTTGGAGCGGAACAGGACGCTGCGCAACGAGGTGTATCGAGTCTTGTCCAGACAGATGGAGCGCTTTCGTGTGGCTGAGGTGGCGTCCTGAGCCGAGGGATTGCTGCACCCAGCGCACCGTCCGGTAAAGACCGATCTGTTTCGCGGCGACGAGGTCGAGTCCCGTGTTCGCTCCGGCGTCGGGTGCTACGCGGATGCCGCGCGTGCGGAGATAGGTGTACGGATCGTCGGCGGCGATGCACGCCCAGTACGCGTTCTGTGGTCCGTCCGGCGTGTCGATGCGGAGCTGCGGCACGTGACCTCTTCGCATCGCGAAGAAGGTTTGGAGCCCGAAGTAGATGAAGGCGCCGTCGTTCCGTTTGCGACGCCGCTTCATCTGTTCGACGCGTTTCACGATCTCGCCGTCGAGGACGAGGCCCGCGGCGAAGGCGAAGGTGCGATCGACATGGTCGGTCGGTCCCGTGCCGGTGATCCGTCCGATCGTTCGACGTTGTGGCTCGCCGCGCTCGACGACGTGGATCAGGCGCGCCGCTGCTTCGACGAGGTCGTTCGGGTAGCCGAGGTTTCTTGCGAGAACGTTCGTGCGTCCACCCGGCAGCACCGCGAGGGTGACGTCCGTCGAGTCGTCGGAGCCGAGGAGTCCGTTGATCACTTCGTTGACGGTGCCGTCACCGCCGTAGGCGATGACCGTTTTCGCGCCGGCCGTCACGGCCTCGCGCGCGAGCGCGGCGGCGTGTCCGCGCGACGTGGTCTGCGCGAGTTCGAGCTCGAAGGTTGCTTCGAGGGCGCGTTCGACGACGCGGAGGGAATCGGGCGCGACGCGTCCTGCCTTCGGGTTCTCGATGAGGAGCGCGTGCATCTCAGTTCGCGAGTCTATGCTTCGCCGACCTTCCCCCGGACTTCCCTGTTCGGAGGCGTACGATGAAGGCAATGGATGTAGCGCGGCTCGCGCTTTACGACCTGCTGAAGGACAAGCTCGACGAGGAACCGGCACGCCTGCTCGTCGCGGCGTTACCGCCGGGGCCCGACGAGCTCGTGACGAACACCTATCTCGAGCAAACACTCGACGCTCGGCTCGCCGAGCAGACCGACAAGCTGACGTGGCGGATGATCACCATCATGGGGGCGTGGACGGCGATCGGGACGTCGCTCTTCGCCCTGTTATCGAAGATCGTTCACTGAACGGCTATTCGCCGGACGCCTTTCGCGCCTTCACTTCTTCGAGCGATCGCTTCAGTGCTTCCGTGAGGTCGACGACCTGCGGCATCTCCTCCGGCGCCTCCGGTGCCATGACCTCACGGCCCTCGATCTTCTCGTTCACGGCTGCCATCAGCGCGTCGCGATAGGTGTCGCGGTACTGCGACGGATCGAAGTCCTCCGTGAGCGAGTCGATGAGCATCGACGCCATCTTGTAATCGGATTCGCTCGTCTCGACGTCGCGCTCGACCTCCGCGAAGCGCGCTTCGCGGATCTCGTCCGGCCAGTACAACGTCTCGAGCACGAGCGTGTTGCCCCGGACGCGGAGTGTGCCGAGCCGCTCTTTGTCGCGGATCGCGACCTTCGCGACGGCAACGCGATCCGACTTGGCGAGCGCCTTGCGAAGCAGCGCGTACGCCTTGATGCCGAGCTCGTCGGGAGCGAGGTAGTACGAGCGCTGGTAATAGATCGGGTCGATCTGCTCGCTCGCGGTGAAGTGCACGACTTCGACGGTGTGCGACGTCTCGGTCTGAACGTTGGCGAGCTCTTCGTCTGACAACTGGACGTACGCGCCCTTCTCGTACTCGAACGCGCGCACGAGATCGTCCTTGCCGAGATCGGTGGTGCCGCAGACCGTGCATGTGCGGTTGTTGCGGATGCGCCCGCCGTCTTCTTTGTGTAAGAGGTTGAAGCGGAGACTCTTCTCTTCCGTCGCCGAGAACAGGCGGACGGGGATCGAGATCAGTCCGAAGTTGATGGCGCCGCGCCAGATCGCCTGCATCGCCCTGACAGCCTATCCCGCGACGAGTGGGATGACCTTGTCGAGATCGGTGATCTCGAGCACGCGGAGCACCGCCCCTTGCGCCCCCGAGATCTGCATCGTCCCGCCGGCTTCGCGCAAGCGACGAAGCGTGCCGAGCAGGAGGCCGAGACCGGTCGAGTCGATGAACTCGAGCCCGGCGACGTCGACCGTCACGTTCAGAACCTCAGGCGGACGAAGCTCGACGAGCGTCTCGCGCAATAGCGGAGCGGACGCGAGATCGCAGGTGCCTTCGAGGTGCAGTGTCTTGTCCTTGCCTTCGCCGCGGATGGTGATGTCGAGATCGTTCACGCTCTGGTCTTCTCCCTGACAACCGACGGCAGGATGCCGCCTTCGTGCAAGTATCGGAGCTCGGCCTGCGTGTCGACGCGCACGCGGCACTCGATCTTCCGTTCCTCCGAGTCGCGCCGGAAAATCACATCGATCGTCCCTCCCGGCGTCACGTCGTCCACGCCGCGGATCTCGATCACTTCGTCACCTTTGAGGCCGAGGTTCTGCGGTGTGTCGGGAAGCTGCAGCGGGAGCACGCCCATCTGGACCAGGTTCGCGCGATGGATGCGTTCGTACGACGCGGCAAGTGCGGCCTTCACGCCGAGCAGCAAGGTTCCCTTCGCCGCCCAGTCGCGGGACGAACCCGTCCCGTACTCGGCCCCGGCGAGTACGACGAGCGGCGTCCCTTCCGCGCGGTAGCGCTCGGACGCTTCGAAGATCGTCACGATGTCGCCGCTCGGGAAGTGCTTCGTCCAACCACCTTCTTTGCCTTCGGCGATCTCGTTGCGCAGCCGGATGTTCGCGAACGTGCCCCGCACCATCACCTCGTGGTTGCCGCGACGCGCGCCGTAGGAGTGCAGATGGGCCTTGTCGACGCCGCGTTCGGCCAGCCACTCGCCGGCCGGCGAATTCGCCGGGATGACGCCGGCCGGGGAGATGTGGTCGGTCGTCACCGAGTCACCGACGAGCGCGAGTACGCGCGCATCGACGATGTCGGGGATCGGCGGCCTGTCCTGCGTCGTGTCGGCGACGAACGGTGGCTCCGCGATGTACGTCGAGTTCGCATCCCACTCGTAGAGATCGCCGGACGGGACATCGAGCGCATGCCAGCGTTCGTCGCCCGTGAAGATCTCGGCGTAACGCTTGCGGTATTCACCGGCGTTCATCGACGACGCGATCGTCGAGGCGATCTCGTCGGAGGTCGGCCAGATGTCGCGCAGGTAGACCGGTTGCCCGTCGCTTCCCGTGCCGAGCGGCTCGGACGACAGATCGGTGTTCACCGTTCCGGCGAGCGCGTACGCGACGACGAGCGGCGGCGATGCGAGGAACTGCATCTTCACGTGCGGATGGATGCGACCTTCGAAGTTCCTGTTCCCGGACAGCACCGCCGCGCATGTCAGATTGTCGTTCTCGATCGCGTTCGCGATCGGATCGGCGAGCGGACCGGAGTTGCCGATACACGTGGTGCATCCGAACCCGACGAGGTAGAAGCCGAGCTTCTCGAGCGGTTCGATGAGGCCGGCGTTCGTCAGGTAGTCGATGACGACCGGGGAGCCCGGAGCCATGCTCGTCTTCACGAGCGGTCCGACGCCGAGTCCCTTCGCGACGGCGTTGCGCGCGAGCAGTCCCGCGCCGACCATCACGCTGGGGTTGGACGTGTTCGTGCAGCTCGTGATGGCGGCGATCACGACGGACCCGTCCGAGAGCTCATCGGACGAACCGTTCATCTGCACGTCGACCGACGCGATGTCGACCTCGTCGGCGCGTCGACGGATCGACGAGACCTCCGGGCCGGCGGGCTTGAACTTCGGGAGCTCCGTCCGGAACCGTTCGCCGAGGGCGCCGAGCGACACACGATCCTGCGGACGGCGCGGTCCCGCGAGCGACGGTTCGAGCGATCCGAGGTCGAACGTCAGCAGCTCGCTGTAGACGGGATCGGGGGCGTCCGGCTCATGGAAGAGGCCTTGCTCGCGCGCGTAGGCCTCGACGAGCTCGACGTGCGCGTCGTCGCGTCCGCTCGCGCGGAGATACGTGATCGTCTGCTCGTCGATCGGGAAGATGCCCTCGGTCGCGCCGTACTCCGGCGACATGTTGGAGATCGTCGCGCGGTCGGCGACGGTCAGCGTGTGCAGACCCGGTCCGTAGAACTCGACGAACTTCGCGACGACGCCGTGCTGACGGAGCATCTCCGTCACCGCGAGCACGAAGTCGGTGGCGGTGCAGCCTTCGGGCATGCGTCCGTCGAGGCGAACGCCGACGACGATCGGCGCCAGCATCGAGATCGGTTCGCCGAGCATCGCCGCTTCCGCTTCGATGCCGCCGACGCCCCAGCCGAGCACACCGAGGCCCCCGATCATCGTCGTATGCGAGTCCGTGCCGAGGAGTGTGTCGGGGTAGACGTTGTCGCCGTCGCGGAAGACGACGCTCGCGATGTATTCGAGATTCACCTGATGGACGATGCCCGCCCCCGGCGGAACGACCCGGAAGCGGTCAAACGCCGTCTGTGCCCAGCGCAGCAGCGCGTAGCGCTCGCGATTGCGCTCGTACTCGAGCTCGACGTTGCGTGCGAACGAGTCGGCCGTCCCGTAGGAATCGACGATCACCGAATGGTCGATGACGAGATCGACCGGGATCTTCGGATTGACCGACTTCACGTCACCGCCGAGGCGCGCGACGGCCGAGCGCAGCGCCGCGAGGTCGACCACACAGGGGACGCCCGTGAAGTCCTGGAGGATTACGCGCGCCGGGAAGAAGGGGAACTCATCGTGAGAGGCCGAGTTCCAGTCGAGGAGGAGACGCACATGCGCGTCGGTCGCCCCGGCGCCCTGGTGGCGCAGCACGTTCTCGAGGAACACGCGCACGACGTACGGGAGCCGCGCGATCTGATCGGACGGCGCCGCGTCGGCCAGATGGGTGACGTTCAATCCTTCGAGAGCCATAGAACTCAACTGTAATCGTGATCCACGTAGGGACGTCCGGCTGGCAGTACGACTCGTGGAAAGGACGCTTCTATCCGCGCGACCTGCCGAAGTCGGCCTGGCTCGCGTTCTTCTCGGAGCGGTTCTCCACCGTGGAGGTGAACAACACCTTCTACCGCCTGCCGGACGCTTCGACGTTCACTCGCTGGCGCGAGCAGTCGGCTCCCGGGTTCTGCGTGACGGTCAAGGCGAGTCGCTACATCACGCACATACGTCGCCTCCGCGACTGTAAGGAGTCGATCGACATGCTCTGGGCGCGCTGCCGGCAGCTCGGCCCGAAGCTCGGCCCCGTCCTGTTCCAGCTCCCGCCGCGCTTCGCGGCCGATCCGCAGCTCCTCGCCGATTTCGTCCCGCTCCTTCCGAAGAAGATGAAGGCGGCGTTCGAGTTCCGCGACCGCTCGTGGGAGCGCGACGACGTCTACGCCATCCTCGACGGCGCCGGCGCGGCCTTCGTCTATGCCGACTCGCCCGGCGCGCGCGTGCCGGAGGTCGTGACCGGTGGGTGGTGCTACGTCCGCTTCCATAAAGGGATGCGTGCGCGCCCGGACTACCCGCGCTCGAAGCTCCGGCGGTGGGCCGACCGGATCGCGTCCTTGGACGCCGCGGAAACGTGGATCTACTTCAACAACGACACGGGCGGTGCCGCCATCCGGGACGCCCCCGAACTGATCCGTTTGCTGCGCGACCGGGGACGTTCGACTAAGTGAGTTGACGCACAAGCTCGGCCCGCAGCACGCTACTTGCCGATGAAACCCCGGGCTCGGTTGGTGGCGGCCCTCGCCTGCCTCGGCCTTCTCGCCGTCGGCTGCGCGAAGCAAGCGCCGCTCAGCACGCTCCATCCCGAAGGCCCGATCGCGCGGACCGAGTACGGCCTCTGGAACGTCGTGTTCATCCTGGCCGTCGTGGTGTTCGTCCTCGTCGAAGGCGCGATCGTCTTCGCGATCTTCCGCTTCCGGCGCCGCAAGGGCGACGACAGCGCACCGAAGCAGACCCACGGGAACACGCGCCTCGAGATCACCTGGACGATCGTCCCCGCGATCCTCCTCGCGACCCTCACGTTCCCGACCGTCACCACGATCTTCAGCCTCGCGCGCGCGCCGAAGGGCGCCATGCAGATCCAGGTGCAGGCGCAGCAGTGGTGGTGGAAGTACACCTACCCGAAGCAGAAAGGCATCACCAAGCAGTTCACGAATGCGAACGAGCTCCACATCCCGGTTGGACGCCCGATCCGGCTGGCCCTGAACTCCGCGGACGTGATCCACAGCTACTGGGTCCCCGCGCTCGCCGGGAAGCAGGACGTCGTCCCCTCTCGGACGAACCACCTCAATATCGAAGCGCCGCACCCGGGGACGTACCTCGGCACGTGTGTCGAGTTCTGCGGTCTCTCGCACGCGAACATGCGCCTCCGCGTCATCGCCCAGACCCCGTCGGACTTCGCGAAGTGGGCGGCCGGTCAGGCGCAGAACTTGCATATGCCGACTTCGGCCCTCGGGCAGAAAGGCATGAAGACGTTCCTCGCGCAGCAATGCGTCGGCTGCCACACGATCCGCGGCACGGCGGCGGCCGGGAACGTCGGACCGGACCTGACGCACGTGGCGTCGCGCGAGACGTTCGCCGGCGGCATCTTCGACTTCAACACGCGCAATCTCCGGAAGTGGCTGACGGACGCACCCGCGGAGAAGCCGGGCTCGAAGATGCCCGCGGGAGTTGCCACTATGGGACTCTCCAAGGGTGATATTCAGGCACTGATCGCGTTCCTCGAGGGGCTTCACTGATGGCGACCATCACCGAAGACATCACGACGCCGGCATACGACGGCCCGTTCCGTCGTCCGACGGAGACCCAGAAGGGCATCGTCAGCTGGCTGACGACCGTCGACCACAAGCGGATCGGCATCCTGTACGGCTGCACGTCGCTGATGTTCTTCCTCATCGGCGGCAGCGAGGCCCTGCTCATCCGCCTCCAGCTCGCGCATCCGAACGGTCACGTCCTGTCGGCCGAGCAGTACAACCAGATCTTCACGATGCACGGCATCACGATGATCTTCCTCGTCGTGATGCCGCTCGGAGCGGCGTTCTTCAACTATCTGATCCCGCTCATGATCGGAGCGCGCGACGTCGCGTTCCCGCGGCTCAACGCCTTCAGCTACTGGACGTTCCTGTTCGGCGGGCTCTTCATCTACTCGTCCTTCTTCCTCGGCGGCGCCCCGCAGTGCGGATGGTTCTGCTACGCGCCGCTGTCGACGATGGGCCTGCCGACCACGATCGGGACGCTCTTCTACGCACTCGGGTTGCAGATCACGGGTGTTGCGTCCCTCGTGGCGTCCGTGAACTTCGTGACGACGATCATCAACATGCGCGCACCCGGCATGAGCTTCTTCAAGATGCCGATGTTCGTCTGGATGTCGCTCGTCGTGAACTTCCTGCTGCTGTTCGCGATGCCGGTCATCGCGGTGGCGCTCTTCGAGCTGCTGTTCGACACGGCGTTCGGGACGAACTTCTTCAACCCGGCGCAGGGCGGTGACCCCGTGCTGTGGCAGCACATGTTCTGGTTATTCGGGCATCCCGAGGTCTACATCCTCATCCTGCCCGCGATGGGCATCGTGTCCGAGGTCTTGCCGACGTTCTCGCGGAAGCCGCTGTTCGGGTACACGTTCGTCGCGTTCTCGGGAGTGGCGATCGGCTTCATGGGCTGGGGCGTGTGGGCGCACCACATGTTCGCCGTCGGTCTCGGTCCGATCGCGAACTCGGCGTTCGCGATCTCGACGATGTTCATCGCCGTCCCGACGGGGGTGAAGATCTTCAACTGGTTAGGGACGATGTGGGGCGGGAAGCTCAGATTCTCGACGCCGATGTTGTTCTCGATCGGCTTCATCACGATGTTCACGATCGGTGGTCTGTCCGGCGTTACGCACTCGATCGTTCCGTCCGACTACCAGCAGACGGACACCTATTACATCGTCGCGCACTTCCATTACGTGCTCTTCGGCGGCGCGATCTTCGGACTGATGTCCGGTATCTACTACTGGTACCCCAAGGTCACCGGGAAGCTGCTGAACGAGAAGCTCGGTAAGTCGCACTTCTGGATCATGCTGATCGGCTTCAACGTGACGTTCGCGCCGTTCCACATCCTCGGACTCCAGGGCATGGCGCGTCGCTACTACCGGTACCCGGCCCACGAGGGCTTCGACTTCTGGAACATGGTCTCGACGATCGGCGCGTTCATCATCGCGTTCTCGATCCTCATATTCCTGATCAACATCGTGTGGACGCATCTCAAGGAACAGCCATGCGGTGACGACCCGTGGGACGCGCGGACGATCGAGTGGTCGATCCCGAACCCGACGCCGCACTACAACTACCTCGAGATCCCCGTCGTCCACGAACGTGACGATTGGTGGCACAAGAAGTACACGGAGGACGAACAAGGCAATCTCGTGCCCGCGCTCGCCGGAGCATCTGAGGAGGCGACGGCGCACGACGAGCACGCCGAGCCACATATGCCTCGTCCGTCGTACTGGCCGCTCGTTGCGGCCGCCGCGCTACCGTTGTTCGGTTACGGCGTGATCATCCAGTGGGTGTTCGGCGCGGTCGGAGCCGTGGTGCTGCTCGTCGGCATCTACGGGTGGGCGATGGAGCCGGTGGAATGAACGACTGCGGAGCGCGCCGGCGCGGAGCAAGCGAGATCGAATGACGACCGAAGCTGTGGCTGTCGAAGAGCATGGCGCGCACGCGACGTCGACCGGGCTCGACAACCGGAAGCTCGCGATGTGGGCGTTCCTCGGTTCGGAGTGCCTGCTCTTCGGCGCGCTGATCTCCGGCTACCTCCTGTACCGGTCGAAGGGCGTCGGCATCAAGCCGCACAACGTCTACGACATCCCGTACACGTCGGTGTCGAGCTTCGTCCTGCTGATGAGCTCGCTCACGATGGTGCTCGCGCTCGCAGCGATCCAGCGCAACGAAGAGCGCAAGATGCGCATCTGGCTGACGGCGACCGCGCTGCTCGGCATGACGTTCATCGGGGGCCAGGTCTACGAGTTCACGTCGTTCGTCCACGAGGGACTCTCGCTGTCGGCGAACCCGGCGTCGAGCGCGTTCTTCCTGCTGACCGGATTCCACGGGACACACGTCACGCTCGGGATCATCATGCTGCTCTCGCTCGTCGGGTTGTCCCTGGCGGGGAAGATAGGTCCGAAGAACAGCTTGTACGTGGAACTCATCGGTCTTTACTGGCACTTCGTGGACATCGTCTGGGTGGTCATCTTCACCGTCGTCTACCTCATGCCGGTTCCGAAGCACTGATGACCACCGAGCACGCTGAGCCGGTCGTTCACGCGCCGGACGAACACGCGCATCCCGGTCCGGGTGAGTACGTCAAGATCGCGCTGATCCTCGCCGTCGTTACGGCGGCCGAGGTCGCGATGTACTACATCACGGCGATCCCGCGTCCGGTCTTCAGCACGCTGCTGCTCGTGATGATGGTCATCAAGTTCTCGCTCGTCGGGCTGTGGTTCATGCACCTTCGTTTCGACAGCCCGATCTTCCGGCGGCTGTTCATGTCGGGGATCATCCTCGCGTTGCTCGTGTACATGGTTGCGTTCTCGACACTGGGACTCCAGCACTCGAGCTTCCACAACTTCTTCCACTTCATGGGGCACCTGGTACACCACTGATGCCGAGCTGGCATCCGCACCCTGAGGTCTGGCTGCTCGTCGCGATCCTGGCCTTCTGCTACTGGTGGATGGTCAAGCGCATCGGTCCGCTGGCGGTCCACGCCGTCGAGCGTCCCGTCACGCGCCGCCAGGTGACGTCGTTCGTGATGGCGCTCGTGGTGCTCGAGATCGCCGCCGACTGGCCCATGCATGATGTCGCCGAGCATTACTTGTTCTCGGTGCACATGTTCGAGCACCTGCTGCTCTCGCTTGTGTTCCCGCCGTTGATCCTCGGGGGGATGCCGGCGTGGATGGTGCGATACGTGCTGAAGCCGGCAGGTATCAAGGCCGCGCGGGTCCTCACCAGACCGATCATCGCCCTCGTGATCTTCAACACGGTGATCGCCGTCACGCACATCCCGAATGTCATGAACATGACCACTCACAACGAAGGGTTTCACTTCGGGATGCATGCGGTGCTGGTCGCGGCGTCCTTCATCATGTGGTCACCCGTCATGACGCCGCTCATCGAGTTGCCGAAGCTGAGCTACCCGCCGCGGATGATGTATCTGTTCGCACAGTCCCTCTTGCCGACGGTGCCGGCGTCCTTCCTGACCTTTGGGCACACCGTCTTGTACAAGGCATACCTCCACGCGCCGGACCGGCTGTTCGGCATGTCGGCGCTCAACGATCAGTTGATCTCGGGACTTGAGATGAAGCTGCTCGGGACGGCTATCCTCTGGGGCTTCATCGCTGTGTATTTTTTCCGTTGGGCGAACGTCGAGGAACGTGAGAAGGTGGACGTCCTCGAGTGGGGCAAGCTCGAGAAGTTGGAGGCTTCTTCCAGATGAACACCGAACTTCGTGAACGGGCGATCCTGCCCGTCGTCATCCCGCTGGCAGCGATCCTCTTCACTGAGGTCATCGTCTTCTCGTTCTCGCGTGTGCTCCTCGCGACGGGGCACATGGTCGCCGTCGGCGTCGCGCTCGGTCAGGCGCTCGTGATCCTCGTCGGCGCGACGGCGCTTGCTTCGGCGCGACGTGTCAGCACGGCTGCGATCGCGACCGCGCTGGCCCTGTTCGCGATCGTGTCGATCGGCGCCGGTGTTGCGGCGTACCAGCGCGGGCCGGTGTATTCGAAGGAAGAGGCCGCGAACACGCCGAAGGTCACCGTGAGCGCGAAGAACGTCGCCTTCGACACGAAGACCCTGAAGCTGTCCGCGAACGGGACCGACATCGCGTTCTCGAACCAGGACAACCAGCCGCACAACATCGCGATCTTCCCGAGCGCGACGGCCCTACAGACGGTGCTCTTCCGCGGGGACATCACCCAGCCGGGAACGACCTCGACCTATAAGGTCGGCAAGCTCAAGCCCGGGACGTACTACTTCCATTGCGACGTTCACCCACAACAGATGACCGGCACCGTCACGGTGTCGTAGAACCTCTCGGCCGGCTGCGTCGTTCATACGTATCGTGAAGCTGTTTTGGGTGGGGATCCTCTTGGCGACCTTCGTCGCGTGCAAGTCGCCGTACCAGGCCGCTACGCCGTCCCCCACGGCGCCCCCGACGGCGAAGCCGACGCCGACGCTTCCGCCGGTGAGTGCGGGCGGTACCGTCCAGATGGGACGAACCGTCGTCACTCGAACGGGGAGCCGCGTCACGGTCGTGGGCTGGCATCTGTACGCGACCCGCTCGATCCCGAACGGTCCAGGACAGGTCTACGAGACGGTGAACGTGTCCTTCTGCGCCGGACCGCAGGTCCAAGAGTCGGCGGAAGACCTCGCCGCGCTGTTCGCGCTCGAGTTACGCAACGGGAACCGAGTGGCGTTCGACAGTCAGGCCCAGCCCGGTGAGTTCCGCACGAAAGGCACGATCAACCCGACCCAGTGTGTCAGCGGGCCGATCGTGTACCAGGTCGAAGGCGGCGAGAAGCCGCAGTTCGTGAGCTTCGACTCCACACCGCAAACGAAATGGACGGTTCCCTAGCGCGTTACCATCACCGCCTCTGGTGTCGAGGCGGGGGTGCTGGATGCGCAGGCTGGGGTGGGCAGGCTTCGTGCTTTTCCTCGCAACGAGTGTGCTGGCTCTCGGTCCGGCGGCGTCGGCGGCGACCCTACGCGGTACGACCGGCAACGACACGCTCGTCGGAACCGCGGGGAAGGACAAGATCCTCGGGTTCGGCGGTTCCGACGTGGTCTTCGCGCGCGCAGGGAAGGACCACATCACGGTCAACCCAACCGGTATCGGATTCACGTACGTCTTCCCGGGTCCCGGCAAAGACGTCGTGAAAGCGAGCCGAGGAAGCAACTTGCTTTTCATCTTCGACGACGACGGTCAGCGCGGCGACGTGATCAAGAGCTCGGCGATGGTTGCCGAAATCTTCTCGGCCGACGGCGCCAAGGATCAGATCAAGTGTGGCCGGGGCAGCTTCGACGTCGTATTCGCCGATGCGGCCGATGTGGTCAAGGGATGCAACACGGTTATCAGGACTACGCTGGCGAACTTCGATCTGATCGGTGGTTCAGGGCCCGACTCGATGGCGTTGAACGGACACGACGGGTTCGCATTGGGCGGTGCGGGCACCGACACGATCACCGGGTCTGCGGCGACCGAATTTCTGCTCGGTGGTCCGGGGGCCGACTCGATCGTCGGCGGCGGCGGCAACGACTTGATCGTCGATGACGACGGGACGCCGGGCGACACGCTGGCCGACACGGGTGGAACCATCGTGAGCGTGGACGGGGCAGCGGACTCGATCAACTGCCAAAACGCGGCGATCCACGCCTTCATCGACTCCGTCGACAGCACGTCCAATTGCGGGGTCGCGACGGTGACCGTCTACGACCCGAGCGGACACGTGGTCTAGGCGACAGGCATTTCGAGGCCGCGCAGCGCGAGGCCGGCGAGGATCTCCATCTGGCGCAGCTCGGTCGGACGGAACCTCATACCGGGCCAACGTCCGGCGATCAGGCAGCGCGTCGGGGACCCGAGCGGTACCGCGCCGAGCTCGAACCGCGACATCCGCCACTGTTGCGGGAGCCATTCGCCGCCGATCAGCCGACGCGGCGCCTCGAGCGGAAGCCACGGTGTGTCGAGCATCCCCGGCACCGGTGCGTTCTCGCTCGCTGCGATCACCTCGACTTCATTCACGAGCTCGAATGCGATCGCCCACGCCGCGGGCAAGGCCTCCGGTATCCGGTTCGTCAGCACCTCGAGTGGATCGCCGACCCGGCGCGAGAGCTGATCGGCCAGGAGCAGCGCCCCCAGCGGGTCCGGCTCGCTCGCGACGCGGCGCACGCATTCGACGGCGACGCCCGGGATCGCCTGCGCGGCAGCCCGGAGTTCCTCCGGTGATGCGCCTTCCGCTTCGAGGACGGCTTCGTCCACCGCGTATTCGCCGTCGTGCTCGACGACGCGCAGTGTGACGATGCTGGCGGGAACGTGGCTGAGCGACGTCGCGACCGATCCGAGCGCTCCCGGACGATCCACCAGCGAGAATCGCATCGTGTACAACATGGCTTCCCTCCTCGGTGGGCTTTCGTCACTATGTCTCTCGGCGGTTTTCCGGCAGGCAAGGGCGCATTTCGGTTCTGTAAATCGTGAGTGACGTTCTCGATCAGCTCGCGGACGCGGTGGCGGCGAGGTTGGCCGACCGCCGGCCGCCGCACGTCGTCGGGGTCGGGGGCCCGGTGGCCGTCGGCAAGTCGACGATCGCCGAGGAGGTCGCCAGTGCGATGGTCGACCGCGGACGACGTGTCCGGATCGTCGCGACCGACTGTTTCCTTCTCACGAACGAGACGCTCGCCGACCGGGGCCTGACGTTCCTCAAAGGCTTTCCCGAGAGCTTCGATCTCACCGCGCTGACGCGGTTCGTCCAAGCGGTGAAAGCGCGCGAACGGCGCGTCGAGATCCCGGTGTACTCGCACTCCCTCTACGACGTGATGCCCGACGAGAAGGTCGTGATCGAAGGTTCGGATCTCGTGATCCTCGAAGGGGTCGTCGCGTTACAAGCGCCGGTCGTGCGTTTGCTCGATGCCGCGATCTACGTCCATGCGGACGAAGACACGGTGAAGGAGTGGTACATCGAGCGGTTCGTCCGGCTGACGGAGCGGGCGAAGAAGGATCCGGCGTCGTTCTACGCGCAGTTCGGCGATCTGAACGAAACGCGTGTGAAAGAGCTCGCGGCCGCGACGTGGGACTCGATCAACGGCGTCAACCTGCGCCAGAACATCGCGCCGTCGCTACGCAACGCGCACTTCGTCGTGACGAAGGCGAAGGACCATTCCTTCGTTCGCTTCGCGGCGCAGTAGCCGTCCCGCATACCCTTGGGACGTGGGAGACATCGCCGAGGTCCTCGCCGACATCGTCGGAGCGGCACACGTCCTCGTCGGCGAGGCGATCAACGACGACTACACACACGACGAAGCGCTGACGGGACTCGCGCAGCGGCCGTTGTGCGTCGTTTCGCCGAGCAGCGCCGACGAGGTCGCCCGAGTGATCAAGGCCGCGGCGGAGCAGCAGATCCCCGTGACTGCGCGCGGCGCCGGAACGGGGATGTCCGGCGCGTGCGTGCCGCGTGAGGACGGCATCCTCATCACGTTCGACCGGATGGATGCGATCCTCGAGCTCGACCTCGAGAATCACGTTGCGATCGTCCAGCCCGGCGTCACACTGGAGCAGCTCGATGCGGCGACCGCCGAACACGGTCTCGTCTATCCCGTGTTCCCCGGGGAGAGCTCCGCGTCGCTCGGCGGCAACGTTGCGACGAACGCCGGCGGTCTTCGGGCGATCAAGTACGGCGTCACGCGCCATCAGGTCCTCGGCCTCGAAGCGGTGACCGGGACGGGCGATGTGATCCGCACGGGCGGACGGTTCGTGAAGTCGTCGTCCGGCTACGACCTCACGCAGCTCGTCATCGGTTCCGAAGGAACGCTCGCGATCGTCACCGAAGCGACGCTGAAGCTCTACCCGCGACCGGCCCACGCGGCGACGCTGCTCGCGCCGTTCAAGACGCTGGACGAGATCACGGACGCCGTACCGACGATCGTGCGCAGCGGCATCGAGCCCCTGATGCTCGAATACCTCGACCTCGTTTCGATGGCCGGCATCACGAACGCCGCGAGCCTCGATCTCGGCATCCCGCAGCAGATCAAGGACGAAGCTCTCGCGTACCTCGTGATCGTCCTCGAGAACGCGCATACCGACCGCCTCGATGAAGACGTCGAGACGGCGGCGGTTCTCGTCAGTGAGCTGGGCGCACTCGACGTCTACGTGCTGCCGGCGCACGCCGGCGCCGAGCTGATCGCCGCGCGCGAGCGCGCGTTCTGGGTGGCGAAGGCGTCCGGCGCGGACGACATCGTCGACATGGTCGTGCCGCGCGCCAAGATCGGGACCTATATGGCGAAGGTCTCCGCGATCGGCGCGCGCACCGGAACCTGGATCAGCGGATGCGGGCACGTCGGCGACGGCAACGTCCATCTTTCGATCTTCCAAAGCGACGAGGAAGTGCGGACGCAGGTGCTTCGTGAGATCTTCGCCACGGGGGCCGAGATCGGTGGAGCGGTGTCCGGCGAGCACGGGATCGGGACCGCGAAACGGAAGTATTTCCTCGAGCTCGAAGATCCCGCGAAACTCGAGCTCATGCGCCGCATCAAGGAAGCGTTCGATCCCGCGGGGATCTTGAATCCGGGAGTGATCTTTTGAACGGCGGACAAGCGCTTATCAGAACCTTGGTCAATTCGGGTGTCGATGTTTGCTTCATGAATCCGGGGACGTCCGAGATGCACTTCGTAGCCGCGCTCGACGATGTCCCGGAGATGCGCGGCGTGCTTGGACTGTTCGAAGGCGTCGTCACCGGCGCCGCTGATGGCTACGCGCGCATGGCGGACAAACCCGCCGCGACGCTGCTGCATCTCGGACCGGGTCTCGGCAACGGCGTGGCGAACCTCCACAACGCGCGCAAGGCGAAGACGCCGATCGTGAACATCGTCGGGGACCACGCGACCTACCACAAGCAGTACGACGCACAGCTCGAATCGGACATCGAATCGATCGCGCGCAACGTTTCGCCGGGGTTCGTCCGGTGGTGCAAGGAACCGGCGCATGTCGGCGAGGACGCGGTCGAGACCGTGCGGGCGGCGTACGGTCCGCCCGGTCAGGTTGCGACGCTCATCCTTCCCGCCGACGTCTCCTGGACGGAGGGCGCCGCGCCGGCCGACGGAGCGAAGCGTCCGCCGCGGCGGGAAGCGTCGAGTGAGAACGTCGAGCTCGCGGCGAAGGCGCTGCGCTCGGGCGAGCCGACGGGGATCCTCATCGGCGGTTCGGCGTGCCGGCGCGATGCGCTCGATCTCATCGCGCGGTTGTCGGCGGCGACGGGGTGCAAGGTTCTGTGCGAGACGTTCCCGTCGCGCATCGAGCGCGGCGCCGGGCTTCCCGCGGTCGATCGCATCGCGTACCTGGCTGAGTTCGCGATGACGCAACTCGACGGCCTCGCGCACCTCGTGCTGGTCGACGCGAAAGCGCCGGTGTCCTTCTTCGCGTATCCGGAGAAGCCGAGCTATCTCGTGCCGGACGGATGCGAGGTGCACGTCCTCGCCGATCCGAGCGAGGACGCGACCCGTGCGTTGCAAGCGTTGTGCGAGGCCGTGGGTGCGTCCGGGGGCGGAGCGGTTGCGGACGCGGCTCGCCCCGGCCGCCCGACGGGGGAGCTCAGCGCGCAGACGGTGTGCGAAGCGCTCGGTGCGGTTCTTCCCGAAGGCGCCATCGTGTCCGACGAGGGAAATACGTCGGGTCTTTGGGCAGCACGCGCGACCGAAGGTGCGCCTCCACACGACTGGCTGTGCCTGACCGGCGGTGCGATCGGACAAGGGTTGCCCGTCGCGGTGGGCGCGGCGATCGCGTGTCCCGACCGTCGCGTCGTTTCCATCGAGGCGGACGGATCAGCCATGTACACGCTTCAGTCCCTCTGGACGATGGCGCGCGAAGGATTGGACGTGACGATGATCGTGTTCGCGAACCGTTCCTACGCCGTGCTGAACATGGAACTCGGACGCGTCGGCGCGACGAGCGGGGGAGCGAAGGCGAAGGAGATGCTCGACATCTCGCGCCCGGACATCGATTTCGTGTCGCTGGCGAAAGGCCTCGGGATCCCGGCGGTTCGTCCGGACGATGCCGAGTCGTTCACGACCGAACTGGAACGCGCGCTGAACACGCCGGGGCCGAGCCTGCTCGAGGCCGTTATCCCCGGTCTGATGTAGGCGAGCTCGCCGCAGCCGTTCGCGCGCCCGGCAGGACTCGAACCTGCGACACCTGGGTCCGGAACCCAGTGCTCTATCCGCTGAGCTACGGGCGCGAAACCCCTACTTTACCGGCGGGAAGGCCACAACCTTTACGCTGTAGGCATGGCTCGAGTGCTCGTCGTCGACGATGACCCGCAGGTCCTGACCCTCCTTCGGGTCAACTTCGAGCTGGAGGGCTATGACGTCCTCTCCGCCTGCAACGGCGAAGAGGCCCTCGAGGTCGCCTGGGATCAGATGCCGGATGCCGTCGTCTGCGACGTGATGATGCCCGGCACCGACGGGCTCACCGTGCTCCGTCAGCTCCGCGCGAGTCCGAAGACGAAGACGATCCCGTTCGTCGTCGTCAGCGCGAAGGCGCAACGAGCGGACATCAAAGCGGCGATCGAGATGGGCGCCGACAGGTACATCACCAAGCCCTTCGACCCCCAAGAGCTGCTCGACGCCGTCGCGGATCTGCTGAGCAAGTGATCGAGCGGGACCTCCGGGCACTCGTCCGGGAAGCTGTCGCGCACGCGCATGACGCGGGCGACCTGAAGACGGCGGAGCCGCCGCTCGTCACCGTCGAACAACCGCAGCGTCGCGAACACGGCGACTGGACGACCAACGTCGCCATGACCCTCGCCAAAGTGGAAGGACGCAAGCCGCGCGAGATCGCGGACGCGATCGTGAAGCACATGCCGCAGCGCGACTGGGTCCAGAAGGTCGAGATCGCCGGCGCCGGGTTCATCAACTTCCACCTGTCGAACATCTGGTTGCACGACACCGTCTCGCGCGTGCTCGAGTTGACGGACCGTTTCGGTGCTTCGTCCGAAGGCGAAGGAACCCGCGTCAACGTCGAATTCGTCTCGATCAACCCGACGGGCCCGCTCCATCTCGGATCCGCGCGCAACGCCGCCCTCGGCGACTGTGTCGCGCGACTTCTCGTCTTCCACGGCTTCGACGTCACGCGCGAGTACTACTTCAACGACACCGGCGGACAGATGACGAACTTCGGTCTGTCCGTCGCCGCGCGCTACCTCGAACTGCTGGGCAAGCCGACGGAGATCCCAGAAGACGGCTACAAGGGCGAATACATCAAGGATTACGCGCAGCAGATCCTCGCCGAGGACGGCGATCGTTACAAGGAGACGCAACTCGAGGAGCTCGGCGAGATCATGCGAGAGCGGGCCGTCCCGCTCGTCAAGGATCGCATCCGCGCTTCGCTCGAGCAGTTCCGGGTCGTCATGGACGTCTGGTTCAACGAGCGCGATCTCTACGAGCAAGGGAAGGTCGCGGCCGTCATCGATCAGCTCGAGGCGGCCGGCTACGTGTACGAGAAGGACGGAGCGAAGTGGCTGAAGGCTACAGAGCTCGGCGACTCACGTGACCGCGTGCTCGTCCGTTCGTTCGGCGCGAAGCAACCGACCTATCTCGTACCGGACTTCGCGTACCACCTCGACAAGGCGTCACGGTCGGATCAGATGATCGTCGTGCTCGGGGCGGACCACCACGGCCAGGGGCCGTCGCTCAAGGCCGGGATGCAGGTGCTCGGGGTCGATCCGGAACGGATCGAGGTGCTGATCTACCAGTGGGTGCACATGATGCGCGACGGCGTCGAGGTCTCGATGGGCAAGCGCGCCGGAACGTTCGAGTCACTCGACGGGTTCGTCGACGAGGTCGGCGTCGACGCCGCACGGTACACGCTCGTCAGCACGTCGTCGGACACGACGCTCAAGTTCGACGTCGAAGACATCAAGAAGCGCACGCTCGAGAATCCCGTCTATTACGTGCAGTACGGGCACGCCCGCATCGCGTCGATACTTCGCCACGCCGCGGAGCAAGGCGTCGTCGAAGGCGACATCGTCTGGGACGAGCTGCGTGAAGAGGCCGAGATCGAGCTCATGCGGGCGATCCAGAACTTCGAGGACGTCGTGCACGTCGCGATGCGGCAGCGGGCTCCGTATCGCGTCGCGAAGTATGCGGAGGAGCTCGCACGCCACTTCCACCGCTTCTACACCGACTGCCGCGTCGTGACGGAGGACGACAAGCTCACGACCGCCCGTCTCGCACTCTCCCGCGCGACCAAGCAGGTGCTCGCGAACGCGCTCGGCTTACTCGGCGTGGAAGCGCCTGAGAGGATGGACCGTGATGAGCTGGAGTGAGTTCAGCAAGGTCCTGCCGCAGACCGCGCGCGTCGGCAAGACGGGTGCGCTGGAGATCGGCGAGTACGACATGATCCAGCTCGCGCACGACTTCGGCACGCCGTTGTTCGTGATGGATCTCGTGGAGGTGCGTGACCGCCTGCGCCGTTACCGCGACGCCTTCGGTCCGGCCAACGTGTTCTATGCCTCGAAGGTGTTCCTCACCAAGGGATTCGCGCAGATCGTCGCCGAAGAGGGCGTCAACATGGAATGTCTCGCCGGCGGCGAGCTCTACGTCGCGCTGACGTCGGGCTTTCCAGCGGAGCGCATCGCCGTCCACGGCAACAACAAATCACGCCAGGAGCTCATCGAGGCGCTCGACGCGGGTGTCGGTTCGATCGTCGTCGATTCGTTCCACGAACTCGACTTGCTGCGCGAGCTGACGGCGGAGCTCGACAAGGTCGCGCGGATCGTGCTTCGCATCACGCCCGGCGTCGAAGCCCACACGCACGACTACCTCGTCACCGGCGTCGAGGACACGAAGTTCGGTTTCACCATCGGCGAGACGGCCCTTCGCGCGATCGATCTCGTTGCGCGCACGGAGAGCTTCGAACTGGTCGGCCTCCATTCGCACATCGGTTCGCAGATCCTCGATCTTCGTCCCTTCGATGAGGCCGCGCGCAAGATGGTCCAGTTCCTTGCCCAAGCGCGGCGAACAACGGCACTTGAGATCCCGTCGCTCACGCTCGGCGGCGGACTCGGCATCGCCTATCTCCCGACGGACGAGGCGGGTTCGATCGAGGATCTGGCGAAGGTCGTGCATGAAGCCGTGGCTTCGGAGGCCGAGGCCGTCAACACTCCCGCGCCGCAGGTGAAGGTCGAACCCGGGCGATCGATCGTCGGTCCGTCCACGCTCACGCTGTACACCGTCGGAACGATCAAGGACCTGCCGAACGCGCGGCGATATGTGTCCGTCGACGGCGGGATGTCCGACAACATCCGGCCGGCGCTCTATCAGGCCCGGTACACGTTCCTCTCGGCGCTTCGTCCGGACGAACCACATGACCGTCCGTGCACGATCGCCGGGAAGCTCTGCGAGACGGGAGACCTTCTCGCGCATGATGCGTTGCTCCCCGAAGTCGAGCCGGGCGAGATCATCGCGTGCGCCGGCACGGGCGCGTATGCGTACGCGATGTCGTCGAACTACAACAAGCAGCCGAAGCCCGCGGTCGTCGCCGTGTTCGGTGGTGAAACGCGGGTGCTCGCGCGGCGTGAGAAGTACGAGGACCTGCTGAGGCTCGACGGATGAAGCCGCCCATCGCAGCGACGGAGGACTACAGCTCGACGTTCCACGGCGACACGCGTCCGGACGAGTACTTCTGGCTCCGGAGCAAGGACGAAACGCGCGTGCGCGAATACCTCGAAGCGGAGAACGCGTACACCGACTCTCTGACGTCGAAGGAGCTCGAGCAGGAGTTGTACGACGAGATCCTGAGCCACATCAAGGAGACGGACACGTCCGCGCCGTGGCGCTGGGGGCCGTATGAGTACTACACGCGGACGGAGCAAGGGAAGCAGTACGGCATCCACTGCCGGAGCCGCGACGGCGTCGAGGAGATCCTTCTCGACGGGAACGAGCGGGGCGAAGGACAGAGCTTCTACTCGCTCGGGATGTTCGATTTGCGCGACGACCATGCGCTGCTCGCCTTCTCCGAGGACACGACGGGCGGTGAGTCCTACACCGTGCGCTTCAAAGACCTCGCGACGGGTGAGCTGCTCCCCGATGAGCTCACCGGCACGTACTACTCCTCGGCGTGGACGAATGACGGGACCAGCCTCTACTACACGACCCACGACGAACAGATGCGTCCGTACCGGCTGTGGTTCCACCGTCTCGGAACGCCGCAGTCGGAAGACGTGCTCGTGCACGAGGAGTCGGACGAGCGGTTCGGGTTGGGAGTTTCGAAGACGCAGTCGAGGCGCTTCATCACGTTCACGATGGAAAGCGCTGTGACCTCGGAGGAGTGGTTCGCGCCGGCGGACGAACCGACACGCGAATTCCAAGTGATCGAGCCGCGCCGCCAGGACGTCGAGTACTACGCGGCGAACCATGAGGACCGTTTCCTGGTCTGGACGAATGACACGGGCCGGAACTTCCGGTTGGTCGAGGCGCCGGTGAGTGATCCGTCCCGCGCGAACTGGCGAGAACTCGTCCCGCATCGTGAGGACGTCAAGCTCGAAGCCGTCCTTGCGTTCAAGGACTTCCTCGTGCGCTACGAGCGTGCGGACGCGCTCCCTCGCATGGTGGTCTCGTCCGTCACGACCGGCGAGGAGCACGTCATGGAGATGCCCGACCCGGTCTACACGGCCTTCCCGAGCGTGAACGCGGAGTACGAGACCTCACGGTTCCGCTTCGGTTACACCTCCCTCACGACGCCGGTGTCGACGTACGACTACGACGTCGGCACGCGCCAACGCACGTTGATCAAGCAGCAGGAGGTTCCGGGCGGATTCGACGCCGCGACATACGAGAGCGACCGGATCTGGGCCACCGCGCCGGACGGCACTCGTGTCCCGATCTCGCTCGTCTACCGGAAGGGGACGAAGCGCGACGGCACCGCGGCGTGCTGGCTCTACGGGTACGGGTCGTACGGAGCAAGCCTTCCGGTGTCGTTCAGTCCTGCGCGTCTCGCCTTGCTCGACCGCGGACTGGTCTACGCGATCGCACACATACGCGGCGGCGGTGAGCTCGGCAAACGATGGCACGAAGAAGGAAGATTGCTGCACAAGCGCAATACGTTCACGGACTTCATCGCGTGCGCCGAGCACCTGATCTCCGAGAAGTACACGTCCCCGGACAGGATCGTCATCCACGGCGGCAGCGCGGGCGGGCTGCTCGTGGGCGCGGTGACGAACATGCGGCCCGACCTGTTCTTCGCCGTGATCGCCGACGTGCCGTTCGTCGATGCGCTGAACACGATCCTCGACCCTTCGCTCCCGCTCACCCAAGGCGAATGGGAGGAGTGGGGCAACCCCATCGAGAGCGAAGAGGTCTACAGCTACATGAAGAGCTACTCGCCCTACGACAACGTCGAGGCGAAGTCGTACCCGAACATCCTGGCGCTCGGTGGTCTGAACGACCCCCGCGTCAGCTACTGGGAGCCGGCGAAGTGGGTCGCTCGGCTCCGTGCGAAGAAGACCGACGACAACGTGTTGCTGCTGCGAACGAATCTCGGCGCCGGACACATGGGTCCATCCGGACGGTACGAGGCGATACGCGAGATCGCGTTCGTCTACGCCTTCGCTTTGGACCTGCTCGAGAAGCGTCGCGTCCAGTCGTAGACGTCGAGGTCGCTGTCGCTCCAGCGGCGGCGGAGGAAGTTGTGGAAGCGCGGTGCTTCGTCCGGACGCAGCAGCGGGTCGGGACGTCGCGTGATCGTGACCACGGCCGCATCCGTCGACGGCACCGGGCGGAAACTCGACGCGCCGATCTTCCGGGTGATCGTCAGCTCGAACCACGGTGCCCACGACATCGTCAGCAGCGTGCTCGGACGCTGCGAGCATCGCTTCACCGCGAAGCCCCACGCGACGATGACGTCGGCCCGCAAGAGGCCGACGTGTGGGTCGTCCAGCAGGTGCTGGAGGATCGGCGTCGTGTAGGCGAACGGCAGATTCGCGACGACGCGGAAGCGCCGCTGCGGCCAGCGGTAGTCGAGCACGTCGATCGGCGGTACGCCGAGCTTCCGCGCGAGCTTCGGGTCACGTTCGACCGCGATGACATTTCGGGTCCGCTGCCTGAGGGCGCGCGTGATCACGCCGTTGCCGGCGCCGATCTCGACGACGAGGTCCCCGCTACAGATGCCTGCGTTGCGAACGAGATCAGCCGCGAGGCGCGGCTGCAGGAAGTGCTGCGAGCGAGCGCGCTGCTCGCCCACGGAGCATCACCATGGTCATAGGGCTCGATACTAATCGCGTCCGCGCAGCCTGCGGCGATCGACGGGTCGCCGTTCATGACGCGAGCGCGGCGGCCATCCCTGGCGCCCCTTTAGAGTGAGTACATGGCCAAGGATTCCATAGGTGTGGGTCTGCTCGGGTGCGGCATCGTCGGCTCCGGTGCCGCGCGGCACCTGCTCGCGGAAGCCGAAGCGGTGGCCCGTGCCGTCGGCGTGCCCGTCGAGATCCGGCGCGTTGCCGTGCGAAACCTCGCGAAGAAGCGAGACGTCGACCTCGATCCGTCCCTGTTCACCCACAGCGTGGACGACATCGTCGAGGCGGACGACATCGACGTCGTCGTCGAGGTCATCGGCGGCATCGAGCCCGCGCGTACCTGCATCCTGAAGGCTCTCGAGCTCGGCAAGCCGGTCGTCAGCGCGAACAAGGAGCTCCTCTCGACGCTCGGCCAGGAGCTGTTCATCAAGGCCGACGAGAAGGGGACGGACCTGTTGTTCGAAGCCGCGGTATGCGGCGGGATCCCGTTGATCCGTCCGCTGAAGGAATCCCTCGCCGGCGAAGGTATCAAGCAGATCATCGGCATCGTCAACGGGACGACGAACTTCATCTTGACGCGCATGTCCGAGAGCGGGATGTCGTTCTCCGAAGCGCTCGCCGAAGCGGAAGCGCTCGGCTACGCCGAGGAAGACCCGACGGCGGACATCGAGGGCTTCGACGCCGCGGCGAAAGCCGCGATCCTCGCGTCGATCGCGTTCCGCTCCCGTGTCGTCGCCGGGCAGGTCTACCGCGAAGGCATCTCGCAGGTGACGCACCGCGACATCGAATTCGCGCAGCGTCTGGGCTACACCGTGAAGCTCGTCGCGATCGCGGAAGAGATCGATGGTGAGATCGCTGTGCGCGTGCATCCCGCGATGCTTCCGAACGCGCATCCGTTGTCGTCGGTGCGTGATTCGTTCAATGCGGTGTTCGTCGAAGGTGCGTCCGTCGGGAATCTGATGTTCTACGGCAGGGGGGCGGGAAGCGACCCGACGGGCTCGGCCGTCGTCGGCGACATCGTCGCCGCGTCCCGCAATCTCATCACCGGCGGTCGCCATCTCGGCTGTACGTGTTACTTCGACAAGCGCGTGCTCCCGATCGACGAGATGGAGTCGCAGTACTACATGCTGCTGTCCGTTGCCGATAAGCCCGGGGTACTCGCCGAGGTCGCGTCCACGTTCGGCTCCCACGAGATCTCCATCCGCTCCGTATGGCAGGAAGGTTTCGGGGACGAAGCCCAGCTCGTGATCGTCACGCACCGCGGCAAGGAAGCGAATCTGCAGGCGACCGTCGACGATCTCGGCGTGCTCGACTCGGTCACGAAGGTCGTCTCCGTTCTTCGCGTCGAAGGCGAAGAAGAGTAAGCCTGTGCCCCTCTGGCGAGGAGTGATCGAGGAATACCGTGACCGCTTGCCGGTGACGGACGCCACGCCGATCGTGACGTTGCAAGAAGGCGGGACGCCTCTCATCCACGCCGACGCATTGTCCGGTCGGCTCGGCCTCGACGTCTGGCTGAAGTACGAAGGCGCGAACCCGACCGGCTCGTTCAAGGACCGCGGTATGTGCGTCGCGATCGCGAAGGCGATGGAGGAAGGCGCGACCGCCGTCTGTTGCGCGTCGACAGGGAACACCTCGGCCTCCGCGGCGGCGTACGCCGCGCGGGCGGGGCTCCGGTGCATCGTCCTTGTTCCCGCAGGGGGCATCACGATGGGCAAGCTCGCGCAAGCGCTCGTGCACGGCGCCGAAGTGCTCGAGCTCGAAACGAACTTCGACGGTTCTCTGACCGTCGCGCGCGAGTTGAACGGCGGGTACCCCGTGGCGCTCGTGAACTCCGTGAATCCGTACCGCATCGAGGGACAGAAGACGTGCGCCTTCGAGATCGTCGAGTCACTCGGACGCGCTCCCGACTACCACGTCATGCCCGTCGGCAACGCCGGGAACATCACCGCGCAGTGGAAGGGCTATACGGAATCCGGGCCGGATCGTCCGGTCATGTACGGAGTGCAAGCTGAAGGTGCGTCGCCGCTCGTTCGCGGTGAGCCTGTCGCCGATCCGTCCACACTGGCGTCGGCGATCCGCATCGGCAACCCCGCGTCGTGGGAAGGCGCCGTGAAAGCGACGTCGGAGTCCGGCGGCGCATTCCTCGCCGTGTCGGACGCCGACATCCTGGAGGCGTACCACGTACTTGCGGAAGAAGAGGGGTTGTTCTGCGAGCCGGCGTCGGCGGCATCGCTCGCGGGACTCTTCAAGCTCGTCGAAGCCGAGGAGCTCGAAGGCGGTAAGACCGTCGTGCTGATCCTCACCGGGCACGGATTGAAGGACCCCGACCGCGCGCTGGCCGAAGCGCCGTCGACGAAGCGCGTTCCCGCGGACACCGAAACCGTCGCACACTTGCTCGGCTGGTAGATGCTGATCAAGGTTCCGGCCTCGACGTCGAACCTCGGTCCGGGGTTCGACTGCGTCGGGGGCGCGCTCGGGATCGGCCTGGAGCTTCGGTACGCCGAAGGTGAGCCATCGTGGACGTACCGTCACGGCGGTCTGGGTCCCGCACACGACGCGCCGGACGCATCCCTCGTCCTGTCCGCAGCTGCGCGCGTGTTCGGCGAAACGCCGTCGGTCGCGCTCGAGATGTCGAGCGACATCCCCATGGGGTGCGGCCTCGGTTCGTCGGCTTCGGCGATCGCGGCGGGTTTGCTGCTCGGTTGCGCGCTGGCGGACAAGGTTCCCGATCCGTTCGAGTTGCTGCGTCTCGGGACGCCGCTTGAAGGTCACGCGGACAATCTCGCGCCGGCGCTCTTCGGCGGCGTGACGCTCGTCCTTCCCGAGTTCGACGGCGTCGACGTGCTGCGCTTCGAACCGGATCCGTCCATCGTGCCCGTGATCTTGTTGCCGAGGGTGTCGCTTTCGACCTCCGATGCGCGACGCGCGTTGCCGGATCACGTCGACCGTCTCGATGCGGTGAAGAACATCGCGCGGTCGTCCGGACTCGTCGCGCTCCTCAGCGGGACCACACCACCGACGACGGAGCTCTTGCACGAGTGCACGGCGGATCTGCTGCATCAGCCGTACCGTGCGCCGCTGATGCCGGAGACGGCTGCGGCGATCGAGGAGCTGCGCGACGCGGGTGTTCCCGCCGCCGTCTCGGGGGCCGGTCCGTCGATCGTCTGTCTCTTCGTTCGCGGCGAGGACGACGCACCGCGGCGGCTGCTCGCGGATCTCGCCGGGTGGTCCGTCCTCGACGTCGGCTGGGACCTCGAAGGCGCGCGGATCGTCTAGCTCGGCTCCAGCAGGTTGCCACGACCCAGCCCGCGCTTACCTCCGTCCTTCCGTTCCGGCGCGCCTCCACCAGTCGAAGACGGGGGGCTCCGGCCGCGAGCCAACCCGGGTCACCCCGAGCGGGTAGGTTGGCGACGTCCGCGACCGGGAAGGAACCCAGATAGATGCCAGCAACCCTCACCCAGACGAACGACGTCGAAGAGCTGGCCGACATCGCCCGGCGGATCCGCGTCCTCAGCTTGCTGATGACGTCGCGCGTGAAGCCCGAGCCGGCCGGACACCCGTCCACGGCGATGTCCTCGGCCGACATCATCGCCGCACTTCATTTCTCGCGGCTGCGCTGGGATCCGGCCAACGCCGGTTGGGAAGACCGTGACAGGTTCGTCCTGTCGAAGGGGCACGGGGTTCCCGTCCTCTATGCGGCGTACGCGATAGCGGGCGCGATCCCTGAAGACGAGATCTACACGCTGCGTGAAACGGGAAGCAGGCTCCAAGGGCATCCCGACCCCACGCGGCTCCCGTTCGTCGAGGCGGCGACGGGTTCGCTCGGGCAGGGCATCTCGATCGCGATCGGCCTCGCCCTCGGCGCGAAGGCGGACGGAGCGAACTGGCGCACCTACTGCATGCTCGGAGATGGCGAGACCGAAGAGGGTCAGGTCTGGGAAGCGGCGATGTTCGCACCGAAGTACGACACCGACAACCTGTGCGCGATCGTCGACAACAACCGCATCCAGCAGACGGGATCCGTCGAACACATCCTGCCGACGCTCAACCCGATCATCCCGAAGTGGGAAGCATTCGGCTGGCACATGATCGAGGTCGACGGACACGACATCCAAGCGGTGCTCGACGCCCTGGACGAAGCAGCGGCGACGAAGGGTAAGCCGACGGTGATCGTCGCGCACACGATCAAAGGCAAGGGCGTTCCCGAGATGGAGAACTCCGAACACTGGCACGGGAAAGCGCCTTCACCCGAGCAGGCCGACGAATGGATCAAGGAGTACCTGTCATGAGTGGCGACATCGCAACGAGAACGGCCTTCGGCGAAGCGCTCGTCCGACTCGGGGAGACGAACCAACGGATCGTCGCGCTTGACGGCGACGTCGCGGGAAGCGTCATGACGGCCGACTTCGGCAAGGCGCATCCCGACCGTTACTTCCAGTGCGGCATCGCCGAGGCGAACATGATCGGCGTCGCGTCCGGTCTCGCGATGTCCGGACACATCCCCTTCGTCGCGTCCTTCGCGTGTTTCATCACCGGGCGTTTCGATCAGATCCGGATGTCGGTGGGCTACAACCGTTCGAACGTCCGCGTCGTCGGGACGCACGTGGGCGTCGGCATCGGCTCGGACGGTCATTCGCAGATGGGGCTCGAGGACATCGCCCTCATGCGGACGATCCCGAACATGGCGGTGATCCAGCCGGCCACGGGCATCGAAACACAAGGCGCCGTCGACTACCTGGTCGACCACGTCGGACCCGCGTATCTCCGCCTCACTCGCCAGAAGCTCCCGGAATTGTTCGGGGACGACTATCACTTCGAGTTCGGGAAGGGCCGCGTCCTGCGTGAAGGAACGGAGATCGCGCTCGTTGCCACCGGCGCGACCGTCACCGAAGCACTGCAAGCGGCGGATCTGCTCGAAGGACAAGGCGTTTCCACGGCCGTCGTGAACATCCACACGATCCATCCGATCGACGGCGATCTTCTCGCCGACATCGCCGGACGAACCCGTCGCATCGTCACCATCGAGGATCACTCGGTGAACGGGGGCCTCGGCGGCGCGGTGTGCGAGGCGCTCGCGGAACGTCACCCGGCCCCCGTGCTGCGTCTCGGCATCCATGGGTTCGGTGAGTCCGGTGATCCGGCGGAGCTCTACGAACGCTTCGGGATCTCGGCGCGCCAGATCGCGATCCAAGCTGCGTCCTTCCTCGAGTCGGCCGCTGAAGTCGCACTGATCGCCGAAGGTTCCGTTTAACATCTCGTCGGCAAGACGAGAGGGGGCGGGGTGGCACGGCGGCGGATGAGGGCATCCGGCATCGCGCGCGTCGTCGCGCTCGCCGTGATCCTCACGCTCGCCGGAGTGGGTGTCGTCGAAGGTCTGCTCGCGCCGCGCGTGCGTACCGACGCGCCGCGTCCGGTGCCCGTGACGGGCAACCCGATCGCGGCCGAGAACCGGAAACCCGGCACGGAGTCGTGGAAGATCGCCGACAAGGACATCACCGGCGGGCAGCTCCAGGGGTACGCGTCGCGCACGAGCGTCCAGCCTCACGGGCACATCACGCTCTACATCACGAGCAACTACCCGGCGTACAACGTCGACGTCTACCGGATGGGCTGGTACGACGGCGATGGAGCCCGCCTGATCTACTCACGCCACGGCCTCAGCGGCGTGAAGCAACCGGAACCTACGGTCGACCCGGTGACGCGGATGGTCGAGGACAACTGGACGCCGTCCCTCACGCTCACCGTCGGCAACGACTGGACGACCGGTGCTTATCTCGCGAAAGTGAGCAACACGGAGGGACGGGGCTCCTACATCCCGTTCGTCGTCCGCGAAGGCCGCGAGCGTGCACCGATCGTGTTCCAGTCGTCGGTAACGACCTGGCAGGCCTACAACATCTACGGTGGCCACTCCCTGTATTACGGCGAATCGTTCAACGGCGGTCAGACCACCGCGCTGCGATCGAAGGTCGTGTCGTTCGATCGTCCGTACGGGTACGGCGTCGGCGCCGCGGACTTCCTCGGACTCGAACTGCCCCTGGTCGAATGGCTCGAACGCAACGGGTACGACGTCGGCTACGCGACGGATATCGACACGCACGAAGATCCTCTGCTCCTCGCCGGACGCAAGGCGTTTCTGTCGCTCGGTCACGACGAGTACTGGTCGACCGCGATGCGTGCGCACGTCGAAGAGGCGATCAATGCCGGGACGAACCTCGCCTTCTTCGGCGCGAACGCGATCTACCGTCACATCCGGTTCGAACACTCGCCGCTCGGACGTGACCGTCACGAGGTCAACTACCGTTCAACGAGCGATCCGATCTTCGACATGGACCGGTCGGAGACGACGGTGCAGTGGCGTGATTGGCCGCTCGACCAGCCCGAGGATTCGGTGCTCGGCGCGATGTACGAGTGCGTCCCCGCGCACGGCGACGCGCTCGTGTACGACCCGCTCCCTTGGCTCTTCAAAGGGACGAATCTCCAGATCGGCGACTCGATCAAGGGCATCGTCGGCGATGAGTACGACCGCGTCTTCCCGGACGAGACCCATCCGAAGCGATTGTGGGTCTTGTTCCGTACTCCGGTGAGATGCGGCGGCGCGACGTCGGTCCAAGACACGACGTTCTCGCGCTTCGCGTCGGGGGCCGGTGTCTTCGACGCCGGTACGAGCCGTTTCATGTGCGTCTTCGCGGGGTGTGACGACCAAGCGCCGGCCGAACCGCGGATGCAGTTGCTCGTGAAGAACCTGCTCGACGCATTTCTGGCAGGGAAGCCGCCGACGATCGAGCCCGATCCTCGTCCATTCACGACGGAGACTCGGCAGGTCATCGCGCCGACGGCCGAGCCGATCGAACAGGCACCCGTGATCGAACCGTTCCCGTCCGCGCAACCCGTCCCGGTGCCGGCGACGCCGGAACCGATGCCGACGCTCGCTCCGCAGCCGACCCCGCGGCATCTGGTCCTGTAACGCGAAAGTCGTTGCCCGGCCCCCGGGGCTGGGTTAGTCTCGGCTCGGCCTCGCGGGCGACCGTTCCCGCGAAACGCATCCATGATCAAAACCGAACACGTCTCGAAGATCTATAGGGGCGACGTGAAAGCCCTGGTCGATGTCAACGTGGACATCGCGAAGGGCGAATTCGTCTTCCTGGTGGGTGCGTCCGGCTCGGGCAAGTCGACCTTCACGAAGATCCTCACGAAGGACGAGATACCGACCGAGGGCGAGGTCTACGTGGCCGGCCGTCCACTGAACCGCCTCCCGAAGTGGCGCGTCCCGTATCTCCGCCGCGCGCTCGGCGTGGTGTTCCAGGACTACAAGCTGCTCGAGAACAAGACGGCATACGAGAACGTCTCGTTCGCCCTCGAGGTCATCGGGCATTCCGAGCCCCGGGTCCGTCCGCTCGTGCTGCAGACGCTCGAGCTCGTCGGATTGCAGGACAAGATCGACCGCATGCCGCACGAACTTTCCGGTGGCGAACAGCAACGCGTGTGTATCGCGCGGGCGTTCGTGAATCGTCCGCAGATCCTTATCGCGGACGAGCCCACGGGGAATCTCGACCCGGCGACGTCGCTCGAGATCGTGCGCCTGCTCGATCGCATCAACCGCACGGGGACGACCGTTCTCATGACGACGCACGATCACACGATCGTCGACGCGATGCGGCGGCGCGTCATCGAGCTCGAAGGCGGTCACGTGGTTCGTGATCAGGACCGCGGTGTCTACGGACCACGTGATTAGCTGATGGCGATCAAGGTCGGCTATTTCGTTCGCGAAGCGACGACGAACCTTCGTCGTAACAAGCTCATGACGGTGGCCGCGGCGCTGACGGCCGCCGTTTCGCTCCTTCTCCTCGGCGGGGTCTTGACGCTGGGCGACGTCGTGTCGTCGTTCACTCGTCAGCTCGAGAGCGCCGTCGAGGTGCAGGTGTTCCTGAAGGACGGCATCACGACATCGCAGCGCCAGGACGTCCGTTCGACGCTCGAAGGTCTCAGCGTCGTGAAGCGAGTCAGCTACATCAGCAAGGAAGAGGCGTACAAGGAATTCAAGAACATGTACAAGGACCAACCGGCCCTGTACGAGAACATCGACGCGAGCGTGCTGCCGGCGTCGTACGACGTGCAGCTCACGGATCCGAAGCGGATCGATCTCATCAAGTCGAACCTCGGGAAGAATCCCGCGATCGACCAGATAGTCGATGAGCACGCGACGGTCAAGAAGATCGTTCAGATCTCGAGCTTCTTACGTGCGTTCTCCGTTCTCATGGTGATCGTGCTCATGGGGGCGGCCGTCTTACTCATCTCGAACGCCACGCAATTGGCGATCTATGCCCGAAGACGTGAGATAGAGATCATGAAGCTCGTCGGTGCGACGAATTGGTTCGTCCGATTGCCGTTCATGCTCGAGGGTGTCGCCGCCGGTGTAGCGGGGGCGGTGATCGCGATCTTGCTCCTGGCCGGAGGGAAGACGCTTGCGCGTTCGTTCGTGAGCCATATCGCGCTCGTTCCGACCGTGGCGCTGCACGGCGTCGCGATCGGACAGTGGATCGTCCTCATCGTCGTCGGGATCGTGGTCGGCGCCGCCGGCGCGGCCGTCGCGATGCGCCGCTTCCTCGAGGCCTAGCTCAGTCGCCAGACCAGCTGCGGGAACGCGTAGCCCTGGCGTAAGAGCACTTTCGCCGCGGCCGCGTAACCCGCTTCGTCGGCCCGTTCGAACCCGAACGCGTCCGCGAGCCGGTCGATGATGTGGAACGTCGACGCGACGGCGACAACGTCCTCGATCGCTTCGTCCGAAACGCCGGCGGCGCGCACGGCGTCGATGTCGGAACGCGTGACCTCGTCGTGAGCGAGCGTCCGGATCAGGCGGAGAGCGGCCTTCGTCTTGTCGTCGACCGGCGCGCTGTCGACGTCGGCGAATACGGCTTCGACCGTCTCGCGGCCCAGCTGATCCGACGCGACCGCGCCGTGTTGCCCCGTTCAGAACGGGCACTGATTGAGCCGCGACGTGTACGCGGCGAAGAGTTCGCGTTGCCCGACCGACCACTCGGACGCACCTCGCATCGCACCTTGCGTCAGCGCGCAGAAGCGTTCGCCGAGGAAATCGGGACGGTACAGCTGGAGCTTGATGACGTCGGGAACCGGCCGCCGCGACGCGAGCGCCATCACGCGGAAGAGGAGTTTCGGCACGAACCGGTGGCCGTCGTCGAGCACGCGCAGCCTCACGACATCGCCTTGCGGGCCGAATCGAACCGCCGGTAGCCGGCGCCGACGGCCGCCGCCACGGTGATCTCGAAGATCTGATCCTCGGTGTAGCCCGCGTCTTCGAGAGCCGCGACGTCCGAATCCGTCACCTTGTACGCGTGCTCGGCCACCTTCGTCAGGTATGTCGTGAGTTCGGGCGGGAGTGCCTCGCCCGTGAAGGCAGCGCGACGCAGCCCCGGATCGCTTCGTCCCGGCCCGTCGAGCACCCGTCGCCGGAGCTCTTCGATGGCGTCCGCGTGGCGCACGCCCTCATCGTACCGAGGTCGCTCAGATGTACGACTCGACGACCTTCGATGCGATATCGGCGAGCTCGCGGCGGAGGTCGTCCGGTTCTTCGACGACCACACCCGCACCGAACGAGAGGATCCGGCGGATCGCGTGCTCCCTCGATCCGACGGTGAACCGGAAACGTGTCCACGGTTCGTCCGGCGCTTCGGTGTCGCCCCGGAGCGCACGCGTCGCGTCGGGCGACGCGCGCACCGTGCACGTGAACGACGTCCCCGTCTGCTGGAACTCCGTCGACCGCGCCGCCCAGAACGACGCGAGATCGAAGTCATCCGGCGGTGCGAATGGTTCGTCCGACACGGATGCTTCGACGATCCGCGACGCGCGATACGTACGCGGTTCGGAGCCGCCGGCGGACGCAACGAGATACCACACACCCGCTTTGAGGACGAGGCCGAGCGGATCGAGCGTGCGCTCCACGGGACGATCGCGCCCCGGCCGGGCATACCGCAGCCGAACGCGGCGCGACGTGAACACCGCCTGCGTGAGCGTCGTCATCTCCTCGACCGCTTCGGTGCCGTGCCACCACGCGCCGAGGTCCACGTGGATCTTCCGGCGCATCTCCTCGGCCCGCTCGCGCTGGGCTTGCGGCAGTGCCGCGAGGATCTTCGTCTCCGTGCGCGCGAGTGAGGAGCGCAGCCCCATCGCCGTGAGCGCGTCGCCGAGGCCGAGGAGGGGGAGGAGCTCCGCTTCGCCGAGCGAGAGCCCTGTGAGGTCCGTCCGGTAGCTCTCGAGCATCCCGACGCCTCCGCCGCGTCCGGGCTGCGTGAACACCGGGATCCCGGCGGAGCCGAGCGCTTCGAGATCGCGGTGCACCGTCCGCTTGGAGACCTCGAGGCGGCGGGCGAGCTCGGCGACGGTGACGAGGCCCCGTCGCTGCAGGAGCAGCAGGATCGCGAGCAGCCGGTCCGCGCGCATCTCGAAAGGCTACCGGTAAATGATGCCAGCAGATGGCAACATTACGTGCCAGGCTGGCCCCATGACCATCACGGGGATCCACGCGAGCTTCGCTTCACCCGCCGCACACGAGATACGCGCCTTCCTGCGGGACGTTCTGCGCCTGCCGTACACAGACATCGGCGGCGGGTTCCTGGTCTTCGACGTGCCGGACGCCGAAGTCGCCGCAGCCGAGTCGACGAGCGTCGCGCACGACATCTCGTTCTCCTGCGACGACATCGAAGCGACGATCGGCGAGCTCAGATCGCACGGCGTTCGCTTCGCGAACGGTATCGACGACGAGGTGTGGGGACGCCGCACGTTCTTCGATATGCCCGGCGGCACGCGTGTCATGCTCTACGAGCCGAAGTACACAAGGGGATCGCGATGAGGAAGTCCGACGCCTACAAGAAGATCGATCGCATCTGCATGGCGCTGCCCGAAGCGGTGAACAAGCCGTTCGGGGGTCACACGGCGGCCGCCTACCGCGTGCGCGACAAGATCTTCTGCGGGACGGGACAGACGGTACGTCCTCGCATCACATTCAAGGGAGCGCACGGCGCGCAACAAGCGCTCGTGTCGTCGGACCCGGAGCGATTCTTCGTCCCGCAGTACACCGGCACGAAGGGCTGGGTGGGCGCCTGGCTCGACACCGAGCCCGACTGGGATGAGATCGCGGAACTCATCGAGGAGAGCTACCGCCTCGTCGCTCCGAAGCGTCTCGTCGCGCAGCTCGAAGCGCGATGAGCACCCGCGAGGCGCAGAAGGTCGTCGTCGACAACCGTCGCGCGCGCCACGACTACTCGGTCGACGAGACCTTCGAGGCCGGCATGGTCCTGCAGGGCAGCGAAGTGAAGGCGCTGCGCGAAGGACGGGGCCAGATCCGCGAGGCCTACGCGGTCGTCCGTGAGGACGGCGTGTACATCCTCGGGATGCACATCTCGCCCTATTCGGGCGCGTCGACGCACGTCGAGGTCCCGCCGACGCGCGAGCGGAAGTTGCTGCTGCATCGCAAAGAGATCGAGCATCTGAAGAACGAGACGCAGCGCAAAGGGATGACGCTCATCCCGCTCCGGGTGTACTTCACGCGCGGCCTCGCGAAGATCGAGCTCGGACTCGCCCGCGGGAAGAAGTCCTACGACCGGCGCCGCGAGATCGCCGAGCGCGAGGCGAAGCGGGACATGGAACGGACGCAGCGCCGTCGCGAGAAATCGTGATCCGGCGCTTCAAGGAGTCGGCCGAGGGACGGTTCCTCGGCGTCTTCGGCAAGGCCCATCGCTTGCTCGCGACACTTTGGTGGGGGTTGATCGTCCTGCGCGGCGTCCTCCCGGCGATCTTTGCCGTGGCGATGGGCCTGCTCGTGGGTGCCGTGCAAACGCATCAGTCGCTCGTCCTTCCGCTCTCATTGATCGGTGTCGTCTTCGTCGGGATGAATTCCCTCGCGCCGGTGCACGGCACGGTTGGGAGCTTGCTCGGCGCGAAGTGCGGCGCATGGCTGCACGACCGGTTGATGGAGTCGTCCGTTTCGCCCGACGGCCTCGCGCATCTCGAGCGTCCCGACCTCGCGGACGATCTGGCCCGCGCCCGCGAGTTCGACCAAGGTCTCGTCGCGCCGCCGCTCGAAGCGGCACTTCCATACATCGCCAACGGGTTCACCGACATCGCGGCGGCGATCGCACAGGCAGTCCTCGTGATGACCTATCACTGGTGGGCGGGACTCGCGCTCGGACTCGCGTGGGGATCAACACACCTTCTCCTGAAGGAGAGCGCGATGTGGCAGATCTTCGAGGCCGACGACGTCGTGAACCAGCGTCGGCACGTCGAGTACGCGTATCGCATGACGGTGGACGCACCGGCGGCGAAGGAGATCAGACTCTTCGGGCTCGCCGGCTGGGCCGTCGAGCGGTTCACGGACCTGCGCCGCGGCTTGGCCGACATCCTGTTCCAGGAGAGCCGCCTGCGGCGACGGCCGCTGCGATGGAGTCTCACGCTCGTCATCGCCGGCAATGCGGTCGTCTTCGGATCGCTCGCGCGCGACGCCGTGCATCACTCGATCGGTCTGCCCGCGCTCGTCCGGTTCGCGCAAGCGTCGATCGGCGTCGCGCTGCTTGCGTTCGGCGAGTTCGACTGGTGGTTCCGCGGTTCGGCTCGTCCGATCCCGATGGTGCTCGAGCTCGCGGAGCAGATGCGTGCGAGTGGCTCCGTCCGGAGCGGTGAGGGCAGTGCGGATCGCGCGCCCGAACGCGAGATCCGCTTCGACCAGGTGAGCTTCACGTATCCAACGACGGGGATGAAAGTCCTCGAGGGATTCGATCTGACGATCCCGGCCGGCGCGTCACTCGCGATCGTGGGTCCGAACGGCGCAGGGAAGACGACACTCGCGAAGTTGCTCTGCCATCTCTACGACCCGACGGACGGAGCCGTCCGCGTCGACGGCGTCGATCTCCGCGAGATCGAGCTCGGTTCGTGGCGCGCCCGGATCGCCGCGGTCTTCCAGGACTACGTGCGTTTCGAGCTGCCGCTCCGCGACAACGTCGCGCCGGACGGAGCACCGGACGCCGTGGTTCACGACGCGCTCCGTCGCGCCGGCGCCGACGACATCGCGTCGCTCGACACGATCTTGTCGCGCGCGTACGACGGCGGGACGGACCTCTCCGGCGGTCAGTGGCAGCGCGTCGCCCTCGCTCGCGCGCTCTGCGCGGTGCAGCTCGGTGCCGGCGTCATCCTGCTCGACGAACCGACGGCGCAGCTCGACGTTCGCGGCGAAGCCGAGATCTTCGACCGCATCCTCGAGGCGACACGTGGCCGGACGACGATCCTGATCTCGCACCGGTTCTCGACGGTGCGGCACGCGGATCTGATCTGCGTGCTCGACCTCGGGCGCGTTGTCGAGCTCGGCTCCCACGACGAGTTGATGTCGCCCGGGGGCCGGTACAAGGCGATGTTCGAGCTGCAAGCGTCGCGGTTCTACGAAGAAGAGGTCGAGGTGTGAGCGTCCCGCACCGGCGCCGCAAGTCCCTCGGTGGAGATGACATCCCCGATGTGCTCCCGTCGCTCTGGCGGGCGCTCGCGTTCGCGTACCGCGCCGAGCCGCGCCTGCTCATCGTGTCGTTCCTGCTCGTGACGGGCGCGTGGGTCCCGGCTGCCCTCACGGCGCTCTGGCTCAAGCTGCTCGCCGACGGCGTGAAGACCGGACACGGCGGCGCGATCGCCGCCGCGATGATCGGCCTCGCCGCGTCGACGATCGCCGCGTGGCTGCTCCGCATCGTCGGACAACGCGTGCAGCGCTTGTTCCAGGAGCGCGCGACGATCGCGATCGAAGCGCATGTCGTGGAACTGCAGGGGAGTGTTGCGTCCATCGAGCACCACGAACGTCCGGAATACCTCGACCGTCTGCAGATCCTCAAGGACCACGCGTTCTTGCTGAACCATCTGTACGGCTCGTTGATGAGCGCCGTCGGTGCGGTCGCGCGTGTGCTCATCACGATCGGGTTACTGATGAGCGTGAGCCCCGTCCTGTTCGTCCTCGGGCTCTTCGCTGCTCCGACGATCGTCTTCTCGTCCTGGCGCGCGGGAGTCGAACGTCGGAACGAGGAGCGCGCGGCTCCGCGGCGCCGGCTCGCGCGGCACTTCTTCGATCTCGGTACGCAGGCGGGCGCCGGCAAGGAGATCCGTGTCTGGCGCATCGGCCCCCGGCTCGTGTCGTGGCGGCGCGAAGCGTGGGACGACTGGTACGGGCGCGTCGCCGGCACGCGCAAGGTGAGCGCGGCGTGGCATTCGCTGGCGTGGACGATCTTCGGCGGCGCGTATGTCGGCGCCGTCGTGTTCACGGCCTCGGTGTTACACGCGAGCCCCGGTGACGTGCTTCTCGTTGTCGCCGCCGGCGGGCAACTTTCCGCGTTCCTCGGTGAGACGGCGTCGCAGACCGACTTCCTCCGGTGGTGCATCGAAGCTGCGCAGCGTCTCGCGTGGCTCGAGAACTACGCCGCAGCGCGCAGCGTCGGATCCGAGCTCGATCCGCCCAGTCGGCTCACGCACGGCATCAAGCTCGACCACGTGTCGTTCCGCTACCCGGGGACCGAACAAGAGGTCTTGCGGGACGTCGATCTCGAACTCCCCGCCGGTTCGGTCATCGCGATCGTCGGGGAGAACGGCGCGGGCAAGACGACGCTCGTGAAGCTGTTGTGCCGGTTCTACGAACCGACGTCGGGTGCGATCCTCGTCGACGGAACGGAACTCGGACGCATGAAGGTGGACGAGTGGCGCGACCGGCTCGCCGGCGCGTTCCAAGACTTCATGCGCTTCGAGTTCTCGGCCGGACGAACCGTCGGCCTCGGCGAGCTCGCGCGCGCGGACGACATCCTCGCGCTGGAACGCGCGATCGGACGCGCCGGAGCCGGCGACGTGATCGAGAAGCTCCCGTCCGGCCTCGGGACGCAACTCGGTCCGACGTGGACGAACGGCGTCGAGCTGTCCTTCGGGCAGTGGCAGAAGCTCGCGCTGTCTCGCGGCTTCATGCGGGACCGCCCGCTGGTGCTGGTACTCGACGAGCCGACGGCCGCACTCGACGCCGACACCGAACACTCGCTCTTCGAACGCTTCGCCGACGCATCCCGTGACGCGCGGGAGGATGGACGTATCACGATCCTCGTGTCCCATCGGTTCTCGACCGTGCGGATGGCCGATCTGATCGTCGTGTTGGACGGGGCACGCGTCGTCGAATACGGTTCGCACGACGAGCTCATGGGGAGGGCCGGTCTATACGCGGAGCTCTACGGCATCCAGGCGCGCGCTTATCGGTAGCGGTTCTCGCCGCCGTCCTCTGCGTATCGTGCGGTGCGGCGAACTCTCCCTTCAGGCAGAACCCGCTCGGTGCCGCGGCCGGGACACATCCGGTCAAAGTGCCCGCGGCCGTTCATATACACGTGCTCGGGTTCGCGGTCGATCTCGATCCGACGGTCGAGCTCTGGGGGAGACAGGCGCACGTCGACGTGACGCGCGTCGTCCGCACGGCTGTGACGCACATCGAAGGACTGCTGCACGGGACGCCCGCGCCGGTCGAGGTCGAAGCCGGCACCTACGGTGTGATACCTGATGTCGGCATCGGCGGGTACACCGATCCCTACTCGGGGCGCGTGCAGATCTCCATGGATCAGCGCGCTCCGCTCGGACTGACGGTGCTGCTCGGAACGTGGCTACCGCTGACGCTCGCGCACGAGCTGCACCACTCGGCGCGGATCCTCGACGGAGCCGGCTACGGTGCGACGATCAGGGAAGCCGTCGTGAGCGAAGGAGCGGCCGATGCATTCATGCGCGAGGCATATCCGGACGCACCGCCGATCCCGTGGGTGCAGCCGCTCTCGGCCGCGGACGAAGCCGTCGTGCGAGCGAGACTCGAGGCGCAGGGAAGCGTCGCCGATACCCCGGATCTGCACGAGCAGTGGTTCTTCGGGAAGGCCGGGTTCCCGCATTGGGCGGGATACCGCATCGGCTACGAGATGTGCGAGCGATACCTCGCGGCGCATCCGGAGACGACGGCTGCCGCCCTCGTGAAGACCCCGGCGGCGGACGTCAGTTGACGACGCGCTTCACGAACGCGCGGAGCCCGGCGTAGGACAGGATCGCCAGCGCGCCGACCAGGGCGAGCGTGAAAGCGAGGAGCGGCATGTGCTGCAGCTCGGGCGTGAGCGCGGACCGCAGCCCTTCGCTCATGTACACGAGGGGGTTGATCAGGACGAAGATCTGCAGCCACTTGATCGACGCGAGACGCGCCCACGGGTAGTAGACGCAGCCGAGGAACGTCACAGGGATGACGATGATCGAGAAGATCAACGGGATCTGTTGCGGTTTGAACGTGGTTCCGATCACGAGACCGAGTGCGCCGGACACGAGACTCGCGAGGAGGATCATCCCGACGAGCAGCGGCCAGTTGCTCACGTGGATCGACACCGGCGTCGAGGGGATGATGATCACGAACGGGAAGACGATCACGGCGGCAAGCACCGCTTGGATCGCGCCGAAAACGATCTTCTCGATGCCGACGAACGCAACGGGCACCGGCGCCATCACGCGATCTTCGATCTCACGGGTTCGTCCGAACTCGTTGACGAGCGGAAGCGCGACGGCGGAGATCCCTTGGAAGACCATCGCGACGGCGACGAGACCGGGAACGAGGATCGTGGCGAACGAGATCTGGGGGCCGGACGAAGCCTGCGGGATGTTGAAGCCTTGTCCGATCTTCGGGAAGACGTAGGTGAAGACGAACGTGAACAAGAACGGGTTCATGATCGTCCGCGTGAGGAACGGGAAGATCTCTCGGACGATGACGCGTGCGTCGCGCAGGATCATCCCGCCGAATGCGTGCGCGTAGACGCTCGTTCGAGAGCGTTGCTGGATCGCGACGGTCGCGCTACTCACGAAGCTCTCTCCCCGTCAGGCTGATGAAAACGGTCTCGAGCGTCGGCTCGGCGACGGAGACGTCGGTCAGGCCGTACTTGTTGGCGGCGTTGACGAGTTTCGGCAGGACGATGCCGCCTCCCTTCGTCAGCACACGTAATCCGTCGCTCGACGCATCGACGGACACCACGCCCGAGAGGCGCTTGAGCTTCCCGGCGAGTCCGTCCGGCGGCTTTTCCAGATGCAGATGCACGACGGTTTCGGCGCCGAGGGTCTTCTTGAGGTTCGCCGGCTGGTCGCAGACGAGGATCTTGCCGTGGTCGATGATCGCGACGCGGTCGCAGAGCTGGTCGGCTTCTTCCATGTAGTGCGTCGTGAGCACGACCGTGATGCCGTGCTCGCGCATCTCCGAGACGATCTCCCAGAGCGCGATACGACTCTGGGGGTCGAGTCCGGCCGTTGGTTCGTCCAGGAACAGCACGCTCGGACGATGCGCGATCGATCGCGCGACCTGCAGGCGCTGCGCCATGCCGCCCGACAGTTCATCCGGAAACGACTTCCTGCGCTCGCTCAGGCGGAACTGCTGAAGGAGCTCGTCCGCTCGCTGTTTCGCTTCGCGATGCGACATCTCGAAGTACCGGCAGTGGAAGTAGAGGTTCTCCCACGCCGTGCAGAGCCGGTCGAGGGTGTTGAACTGCGTGACGACCCCGATCCCGAGCTTGACGCGCGCCGGGTCCTTCCGGACGTCGACGCCGTCCACCTGGACGTGCCCGCTCGTCGGGTAGACGCGGGTCGTGCACACGCCCACGGTTGTCGTCTTGCCCGCTCCGTTCGGACCGAGGAGGCCGAAGATCTCGCCGCGCTCGACGTTCAGGTCGATGCCGTCGATGGCTCTGATGTCCGGCGAGTTGCCCGGCCCCGGATAGACCTTGACGAGCCGCTCCACGCGGAGGACGTAGTCCTTCGGTTCGTCTTTCGGCGGTTTGGCCTTGCGCGGGGCGCGCGGCTTCCGCGTGGCGGTACGGGTGGGCATGACCCTTTGGACGATATCGTCAATCGCGTGCCCCGTCTGTCCGTCGTCTCGCCGATGCAGGGAACGGTCGTTCGCGTGGTCGCGAGCGAAGGCGAGAACGTCGCCGGCGGACGCGCCGTCGTCGTCATCGAGTCGATGAAGATGGAGCACGACATCGTTGCTCCGTCCGGCGGCATCGTTCGGCGGCTACTCGTAGCTGAGGGCGCGACGGTGAACGAAGGCGAGCGTCTCTTCGTGATCGAGGCGTCCGAGCAGATGCAGGACGCCGCCCAGTCGGACGAAGCGGTCGATCTCGACGTGGTCCGCGCGGACCTCGCGGCAGTGCTCGAGCGGCACGCCGGAACGCTCGATGCCGCTCGTCCCGAGGCGGTCGAACGCCGGCGGAAGACCGCGCAACGAACGGCGCGCGAGAACGTCGAGGACCTCGTCGACGACGGAAGCTTCGTCGAGTACGCACCACTGGTCATCGCCGCGCAACGCAGGCGGCGGAGCGTTGACGATCTGATCGCGCGAACGCCGGGCGACGGCATGGTCTGCGGCCTCGCGCGTATCAACGGACACCTCTTCGGCGACGACGCTTCGCGTTGCGTTGTGATGAGCTACGACTACACCGTGCTCGCCGGGACCCAGGGCATGCAGAACCACCGCAAGAAGGACCGCATGTTCGAGCTCGCCGCGCAGCACCGACTCCCGCTCGTTATCTGCACGGAAGGCGGCGGCGGGCGACCCGGCGATACCGACGGCAGCGGCGTCGCGGGGCTCGACGTGATGGCGTTCAACCTCTTCGCGAAGCTGTCGGGACTCGTCCCCCTGGTGGGGATCAATTCCGGACGATGCTTCGCCGGCAATGCGGCGCTGCTCGGTTGCTGCGACGTCGTCATCGCGACGCGCAACTCGACGATCGGCATGGGCGGTCCGGCCATGATCGAGGGCGGTGGGCTCGGCGTCGTGACGCCGGACGAGGTCGGACCGGTGGACGTCCAGGTTCCGAACGGCGTCGTCGACGTGCTGGTCGAGGACGAAGCCGAAGCGGTCGCCGTCGCGAAGCGGTACCTCTCGTACTTCCAGGGGAGCGTCGAGGAGTGGACGTGCGCCGATCAGCGCCTGCTGCGGCAGGCGATCCCCGAGAACCGGTTGAAGGCGTACGACGTGCGCGACGTGATCCCCGTTCTCGCGGACGAGGGGTCCGTCCTCGAGCTTCGCCGCGGGTTCGGGCTCGGCATGATCACAGCGCTGATCCGAGTCGAAGGCCGTCCGATCGGACTCGTCGCGAATAACCCCCAACATCTCGCCGGTGCCATCGATTCGGCGAACGCGGACAAGGCCGCGCGTTTCATGCAGCTCTGCGACGCGTTCGACATCCCGCTGCTGTTCCTGTGCGACACACCCGGCATCATGGTCGGGCCGGAGGTCGAGAAGACGGCGCTGGTTCGCCATGCGGCGCGGATGTTCGTCACCGGCGCGAACGTCACCGTGCCGACGATGACGATCGTGCTGCGCAAGGCCTACGGGCTCGGAGCGCAGGCCATGGCGGCGGGAAGCTTCAAGGCGCCGGCGTTCGCCGTCTCGTGGCCGACGGGCGAGTTCGGCGGGATGGGACTCGAAGGCGCCGTGAAGCTCGGCTTCCGCAAGGAGCTCGAGGCGATCGAAGACCCGGACGAGCGCGAGCGCACGTTCCGGCAGATGGTCGAGGCGTCCTACGAACGCGGGAAGGCGCTCAACACCGCGTCGCACTTCGAGATCGACGACGTGATCGATCCGGCCGAGTCACGCCGGTGGATCGTGTCGACGCTGCGCTCGATGCCGCCGCCGGCGCCGCGCACGGGCAAGAAGCGCACGAACATCGACACCTGGTGAGCCTCACGCTTCGGCAAGGACGATGACCTTGTCGCGTTCGTCGAACGTGATCGGCTCGGACTTGTCGGGATTCACGACGACGCCGTAGGCAGCGCTCGCGTCGTTCGACTGCGACGTCTTCCGGTAGCCGATCGCCGTCTCACCGCGACGCTTCGCCGCTTCGACGACCGTGTAGAAGTCGACGGACGTCCCCGTCGACACGTAGCGCGTCGCCGGCTTGAGGTAGACCTCCGAACCGTCGGCATCGAAGAGATCGGAGAACACTGAGCTCAGGTGCTTGTTCTCGGACACCTGCGCCATCATCAGGCTCACGAGCCGGTCGCTCACGATGAAATCGTCGGCCTTCGCGACCTCGGCGAGCGTTCGGTTACGGACGTCCACCATCTCGGTCGTGATGGAGAAGGACGCGCCGTTCTTCGTCGCGATATCGCGAAGGTGCAACAGCGTGATCAGCGTGCGCGCATCGGCCCGCTGCGCTTCTTCGGTATCGAACGCGCTGAGGATGATGACGTGATCGAAGGACGACACGCCGAGTCGGTCGAGTGTCCTGCGATCGGTCGCGTCGCCGGTGACGACGTCGAGCTTCGTCCGTTTGAGAGGAAGGTCGATCGCGGCATCGGTGACGACGGTGACGCTCGAGTTGTCCGGCACGTAGTTGTCGAGCTCGGTGATCACCTGAGCGGCTCGACGGTTCCATCCGAGGACGAGCGTTCGTTCGGATGGAGGAGGCGTATCCGAGTTCGAGCGGATCGCGTCGACGTTGACGTCGGACGAACCACCGAGGCGGATGGTGTCGTCGTCCTCCGAGATCACGATGAGCTCGTCGGAAGCCGCGATCGGCGTCTCCATCGGCGGATTCAGCTTCGACGAGCCGTTATGGATGCCGATGAGGGCGGAATCGCGGAAGGCCGCGAGTGCGTCGCCGTAGGTCTTGCCGACGAGGGACGGCTCCTTCGCGAAGTAGATCTCGTCTCCGTCGAAGTCGAGGAGCTCGGTGTAGACGATGGACAAACCGGACTGGCGGCACGTCTGTGCGGTGATCCTCGAGATGAGATCGTCGACCAGTACCAGCTCGACTTCGTCCTTGCCGATGATCCTCGCGACGTCGGCATTGTCGGGATCTCGGATCTGCGCGACGACGTGGTACGGCTCCGTCCGGCGATTCGGGTCGTTCACGATCGCGAGGAGCGACTTCAGCACGTCGGGGTCCGGGTCGTCGACGTCGGGTGAGAGGACGATGACCGAACGTGCCTGCTGCACGCCGGCGATGTCGATCTCGTCGAGGTCGGTTGGGTCGCCACGGCGGCAGACGACGCGCGTACGACGCGGGGTACCGATGCGTTCCCGGATCTCGTCCTCCATCTCGACCTTGTCGCGGTCGGCGAGGATGACGATGAGCGAGCGTCGCTTGTTGGCGTTCGCGGTGATGATCTCGGACAGGATCGTGTAGATCTCCTGCGACCAGCCGAGGATCACCGTGTGGCCGTGTTCGATGACGCGCGAGCGCCCCTTGCGGAGCTGCTCGAGCTTCGCTTCGAGACCCGTCGACAGCACACCGATGAGGGCGCTCAGGATGAAGATCCCGCCTATCGTCACGGCCATCATCGACGCGAGGAACAGGACGGAGCCGGTGTCACCCGCGACGGTTCCCGAGTCGAGCGAACGGAGGACGTTGCCCCACAGCACGTGTCCGAAGCCGTGCGGCTGCCCCTTCGGCACCGCTCCCGTCACCCGGACGAGCACGGCGAAGACGACGACGATCGCGAGGGAAACGATGAAGAGTCCGAAGATCAGCGCGGGCGTACCGCGGGACATGAAGTTGTCGAAGCGGTAGCGGGCGCGCTCCCGCAAGCCCGGTCGTTTCATTCCCATCCCTTCACCCGGCGAGGCTGCGAGTGTACCCGCGTTTTCTCATCCGTCCTTCAGGAGGCTCCCGTAGAGTTCTCCGCGTCTATCTGACCAACCCGGAGGAATACGGATGAAGGTGAAGCACGCGCTGTTGATCGCCTTGGCCGCGGTCGTCGTCCTCGCCGTCGGCGGCCCGTTCGTCTACATCCACTTCATCGAAGGCAAGGCCCCGGCGAAGCTCTCGCTGTCATCGTCGTCAAGTGCCCCGTCCTCGTCCAAGGGCGGCGTCGACGGCACGTGGAAGATCTCGAGCGGCTCGGTCGCGGGATACCGGGTCCACGAGATCCTGTTCGGCCAAACCAACACCGCGGTCGGACGCACCGATGCGATCACCGGATCGCTCACCGTGAAGGGAACGCAAGTGACGGCAGCGTCCTTCAACGTGGACATGACGAAGGTCACGAGCGACAAGCCGATGCGCGATCACCAGTTCCAAGGACGGATCATGCAGACGTCGACCTACCCGACGTCATCGTTCACGCTGACGTCGCCGATCACGTTCGGCTCCGTCCCGCCGCAGAACGCCGTTCAGACGAAGATGGCGACCGGAAAGCTCACGATGCACGGCGTCACGAAGACCGTGACCTTCACGCTGAAATGCGAGCGAACGTCGAACGGGGTCGCGCAGGTCAACGGATCGATCCCGATCGTCTTCGCCGACTACAACATCGCGAACCCGAGCTTCGGCCCCGTCTCGACGGACGACCACGGCGTCCTCGAATTCACCCTCAACCTTTCGCACGCGTAGGCTCGGGGCGATGGAGACATGGGACGCGATCCGCGCACGGCGTAACGTCCGGCAGTACACGGACGAACCGATCCCGGACGAAGCCCTGGAGCGCATCCTCGAAGCCGCGCGGATATCGCCGTCGGGCGGCAACCAGCAGCGGTGGGACTTCGTCGTCGTCACCGACCGCCAGACGCTCAAGGAGCTCGCGAAGGTGTGGCCGCAGGGCGGTACGCACATCGCGTCGTCGGCCGCGACGGTCGTGCTCGTGCTGCCGGTCGAAGAAGAGCTTCGTCCTCGTTTGATCGACAACTACGACCTCGGGCAAGCGACGATGAACATGATGCTCGCGGCGGCCGATCTCGGGATCGGATCGGGACACTCCGCGGCGACGGAGCAGGATCTCGCCCGGAAGCTGCTCGGCTTGCCACAGGATCGCTACGTCGCGTACATGATCGGGTTCGGCTACCCGGCCGATCGTCCGCTGAAGCCGCTGAAGAAGCCGAACCGCCGCGACTTCGACGACGTCATCCACCGCGAACGCTGGTAGATCTTTCCGGGGGGAGTGCGGGGGTGTGTTGCCCGCCCCCCGCATCCGATTAGATCTTTCCGGGGGGAGTGCGGGGGGTGTGTTGCCCGCCCACGCATCCGATTAGATCTTTCCGGGGGGAGTGCGGGGGGCGCTGTTCGCCCCCCGCATCCGATGGTGGAGGTGGGGGGGAGTCGAACCCCCCGTCCCAGAACGCCGTTGCGGGACTTCTCCGAGCGCAGCCCGTCTTCAGATCTCGGCCCCCGATCACCGACGGGCAGGTCCTCGGGGGCCCAGCCTCGGTGGTGTCCTCCCGACGGTCGAGGCGCCCCGCCGGGAGCGATCCTGCTGGTTGACGCCGGGTCCGGAGCCGCAGGCTGCTCCGGCCGACGGTCGCTTAGCTAACTAAGCGGCGAGTGCCAGGTTGTTGTCGGCACTTATAGCGTTTCCGGTTTTAACGAGGTAACCGGAACCTCGGCTCGCTTCTCCCGCGTCGGAATCGTCCCGGTCGAAACCAAGTCACCCCCGACGTATTGCAACTACGAGTGTAGTCCGAGCTGCTGCTTGAGGAAGGTGAATTCCAGGGCGTTCATGAACGCGTGCTGCTCGCTGTCGGCCGCGCCGCCGTGCCCGCCTTCGATGTTCTCGTAGTAGCGGACGTCGTGCCCTTGGCTCTCCATGAGCGCCATCATCTTGCGCGCATGCCCCGGATGGACGCGGTCGTCACGGGTCGACGTCGTGAACAGGACCGGGGGATAGGTCCGGTCCGCGGACATGTTGTGGTAGGGCGAGAACGCTTCCAGGAACGCCCAGTCCTCGGGCTTGTCCGGGTCGCCGTACTCGGCCATCCACGATGCGCCGGCGAGGAGCTTGTTGTAGCGCTGCATGTCGAGCAGTGGCACCTGACAGACGATCGCGCCGAAGAGGTCGGGGTAGGTCGTGAGCATGTTCCCGACGAGGAGCCCGCCGTTGCTGCCGCCCATGCAGCCGAGCTGCTGCGCCGTTGTGATGCCGCGGGCGATCAGATCCTGCGCGACGGCCGCGAAGTCTTCGTAGGCCTTGTTCCGGTTCTCACGGAGGGCGGCCTGGTGCCAGCGCGGGCCGTACTCGCCGCCGCCGCGGATGTTCGCTTCGACGAAGACGCCGCCGGATTGGAGCCACGCGCGTCCGGTCAGAGCGACGTAGGACGGAAGCAGCGGAACCTCGAAGCCGCCGTACCCCGTCAGGAGCGTCGGCAGCGTTCCGTCCTGCTCGGATGGGCCGACGACGAAGTACGGGATCTTCGTGCCGTCCGCACTCGTCGCGAAGTGCTGCGCGACGGACAGACCGCTCGCGTCGAAGAAGGCAGGTAACGACTTGATCGGCTCGGGATCGGAGCCGATCGTTCCGATCCACATCGTGTCGGGTGACAGGAAGTCGGTCGTCTGCATCACGAACTCGTCCGTGTTGTCGGAGTCGAGCCCGCCGGCCACGACCGTCCCGATGGTCGGCGCGCCGCGGAGCGGCTCGCTCTTCCAGCCGCCTTCCGTCGGCGTGAGCACCGTCACTTCGTTCTTCACGTCGCGCATCACGTTCAGCAGGAGGTGGTGCTTCGTCCGGCCGGCACCGACGAGCGATGTGTGTTCGTCCGGGGTGAACAGGACGTCGAACGAGCCGCGTCCGGCCATGAAGTCGTCGAAGTGAGTGACGAGGAGCGAACCGGCGGGATAGTCGCCCCATGGCTCGCGCGGTTCGACGAGCAGCCACTCGCGGTGCACGGTCTTGTTCGCGGAGTTCGGGACGTCCACCTTGCGCAACTCGTCCCCGTCGCGGAGGAAGAGCTCGTCGTTGTAAAAGGCGATCGTCCGCTGGACGAAGTCGCGTTCGTAACCGCGCGTCTGGTCGTGTCCGGCGCCGATGTACATGTCGTCTGCTTCACCTTCGTAGACGAGCTCGGCGGACTCGAGCGGCGTCCCGCGCTTCCACTGCTTCACGATCCGCGGATAGCCGGACGGTGTCAGCGTTCCTTCGCCGAAGTCCGTGAACACGTAGACGTTGTCGATGTCGATCCAGGCGAGCGCGCCCTTCGCTTCCGGTCGGACGAAGCCGCCTTCGACGAAGGATTTCGTCTCGAGGTCGAACTCGCGCGTGACATCCGCGTCGCTGCCGCCGCGCGAGAGCGAGACGAGGACGCGCTTGTACGGCTCACCTTCGGCGGGTTCGAGGTAGCTCGAACCGTGCCAAACCCAGGTCTCGTTCTCGGTGCGGTTGAGTTCGTCGATATCCAGCAGGACGTCCCACTCCGGCTCGGACGTGCGATAGGACTCCGGTGTTGTCCGGCGCCACAGTCCTCGTGGGTTCGCTTCGTCCTGCCAGAAGTTGTAGTAGTGCTCGCCGTGCTTGCCGATGTAGGGGATCCGCTCGTGCGAATTCAGGATCGCGAGGAGATCCGTCCGAAGCGTCTCGAAGGACGGATCGGAACCGAGCTCACGCTTCGTCGATTCGTTGCGCTCGCGCACCCAGGCGAGCGCATCTTCGCCTTCGACGTCTTCGAGCCAGAGGTATCGGTCAGTCACGCGCAGCGACACCGTACACCGTGGCGAGGTGGCCTACCCGCCGGCCCCCGTACAGCGTGTGCGGGTACGCATACTGCGCACGCCATCCGGCCCGCGTTTCGACGACCGTCCCCCAGAGGCGAACGGTGCCGATCACGACCGGTCGGACGCGACCGATCTTCCGCGCCCAGATGAGCGCGTCGGCGAGCGTCTTGTAGGCGTGGACCCCGCAGCTGTGCACGGGGTTCGGGGCCTCGCCGCACGACGACTTCGCGAGACACGAGGCCCGGAAGGCCTCGTACGGCGTCCAGACCGTGGTGCCTCCGCAGAAGCCCGACGTGGGGCTCTCGAGGTGGCCGTCCGGCCCGTAGCCCCAGACCCGGTAGGCCTCGACCGGGACGGGAGAGTCGGGGACGATCACGCCGGGACCGGCTCTTCGACCTCGACCGGTGCCTCGTCCGGGTCGAGAACCGGTTCGACCTCGGGCCGGCGCGGCACCGGGTTCTCGACCGGCTCGACGTGGAATACGCGCTGCGGCTTCCCGATCTCCATCCCCACCCTGCCTTTCGTGCCTGATGCGCCGCCACTCCGTTACGGCGTGGCCGGTTCCGAAAGCTTAGCCCGGGGTACGGCCCTCGGTGGAGGTGAGTTCATGCATGCCGTAGCACTCGCTGGACGGATCCTGTTCTCCCTGATGTTCGTGCACTCCGGGGTCAATCATTTCCGGAACCGCAGATATATGGCCGAGTACGCCGGCCAGATGGGCGTCCCGCAGCCGCACGCGAACGTCGTGGCATCGGGCGCCGTGATCTTCGTCGGAGCGCTCATGGTCATGGCTGGTGTATGGGGTGACGCCGGCGCGCTCGGATTGGCCGCGTTCCTCGTCGTCACCGCGATCCAGATGCACCCGTACTGGAAGATGCGCGACCCGCAGGCGAAGCAGACGAACCAGATCAACTTCTGGAAGAACATCTCGATGGCCGGCGGTGCGCTCGTGATCGCTGCGTGGTTCATGTGCGCGCCGACCGCGCTCGCCGTGACGCGGCCGCTGCTCGCGCACTGGTTCAAGACGGGATAGCGAAGATGACCGACACGCGGGCGCCGGCACTCGAGAGACGGTACGAACTCGTCGAACGCATCGGCGCCGGCGGTATGGCCGAGGTGTGGCGGGCGCGCGACACGCGCTTGCAACGCGATGTGGCGATCAAAGTCATCCCGGAGCAAGTGCACGATCCCTCGCGCCAGCGAAGGATCGCGCGCGAAGCGAAAGCGATGGCTGCGCTCAGTCATCCGAACGTTCTCGCCGTCTACGACTATGGAGAGGACGCGGCGGATCGTCCGTACATCGTGACGGAATTCGTCGACGGGCCCGATCTCCATCAGGTGCTCGCGCAGGAAGGGAAGCTCTCGCCTGATCGCGTGGTCGACATCATGCGCGGCGTCCTGCTCGGACTGGAAGTCGCGCACCGCGCCGGGATCGTCCACGGTGACATCAAGCCGGCGAACGTCCTCATGGGACACGACGGCCCGAAGGTCGGCGACTTCGGCGTCGCGCGCATCCTGGACGAAGAAACGGGCAACACGACCGTCGCCGCGACGCCGAAGTTCGCGGCTCCGGAAGTGCTGAAAGGCGCGCGTGCGACTCCGGCCGCCGACGTCTACTCGGCGGCGTGTCTCGCCTTCCAACTGCTGACGGGACGCGTCCCTTTCGACGGTTCCAACGCGTGGGAGATCGCCGCGAAACACATCGAGTCGCCGATACCGCATGTGAGCGAATTCGCGGACGTACCGCCGGAGCTCGACGCGGCGATCCACCGCGGGATGGCGAAGAAACCAGAGCGTCGATTCAAGAGCGCGTCATCGTTCGCGCGCGCGCTCGCACCTGCCGAGACCGTCCCGATGACGGCGCCGGAACAGACGGAGCGGATCGCAAAGCCGCCGGAAGATCTCGACAAGATCGCCGTCTTCGGACCGCTGTGGCCGGCGATGAAACGACTGCGCGGATTGATCGAACGGCCGACCCTGGCGGGTCTCGCGATCCTGTGTGCCTTCCTGATCGTCATCGGACTGCTCGCGTTCCACACGAGCGCATCGTCATCGCTGAAGATGCCGGACGTACGAGGCGAGAACGTGTCGCTCGCGCTTGCGACGTTGCAGCGCGACGGACTGCACGGTGACCTCTCGTACAAGCCGATCACGAGCGGCCAGCCGGGGATCGTCTCGGAGACCGTCCCGGCGGCCGGCACGGCGATCACGAAGGGCGCCGCGGTGCATGTGATCGCGACCGCGCTCGCCGTGACGCCTTCACCAACGGTCGCGCCGCAACCGGCGGCACGGCAACCGGTCGCACCGGTGCGGCCCGCACCGCGTCCGGCGAAGCACCGCGGGCACAAGGGCTAGCGGAAGTTCCGCCGGTACACCATGTAGTTGCCGCAGATCGTGCATCCGAGCTTCTCCGCGGTTCGCCGTGAGGGCCAGTTGTCGTCGAGCACGAGCGTGTAGCTGACCCACGCCGCGCCCCGTCGGACGAGCTCGAGGTACGAATACGCCGCCATCGCGACATTCAATCCCTGGCGTCGCGCCTGCTCGCGCACGCCGATGCCGAGGAAGTTCAGCCGCTCGTCCGGTTGCAGATCGCGCCGCCGTACGGCGATCACCGACGAGATCTCCGGGGTGACGAAGCAGACGCCGACGGGTTCGTCCTGCCGGTAGGCGATAACCGACGTGTCGAGTGCGCCCATCGGGCCGAGTGTTGCGAGACGGTCGGATTGTTCCTCTCGCGTCGTCGGGACGACCCCCCAGTGATGTTCGAACGCGTCGTTCCACGTCTCGTTGAAATCGTCGACACGACGCGACTCGTCCACCCGACTGAGGGGAGTGATGTCGAAGCCCCGCGTGCGTCCGTCCTCGAGGAAGCCCGTCCAGCGCCGGACGAGATCGGGGGTGACTTGCGCCTTGTAGTCGGTCCACGCCTTCTCCGACTCGAATCCCGCGTCCTTCAGAAGCGAGTGGTAGTAGACCGGGTTCTGCCGCATGAGAACCGGCGGCAAGACGTCGGACGACTCGATCACGAACGGGAAGTCACCGCCGCCGAATCCCGCACGCGCTGCTTCCATGCCCTGCGTCCGGAGCCACCCGCACGCTTCGTGCATCAGCGCGCGCACAGCTTCGACGGTGGCGGGACGTGCTTCGAACATCGCGATGTGACCGAGTGGTTCGTTCCAGTGGTCGATGTGGTGCTGATCGACGACGGCCAGCGCACGCGCGACGATCTGACCGTTCTCGCGTGCGACGAGCGGCATCACGCGCTTGCCTTCGGCCATCGGACCTTCGCCCTTCACGAACGGAAGGTTCATCGGGACGAACACCGGCCAGTACGCCTCGAGCCGCTCGTTGATGCGGTCGGCGAAGGTGAGGAACTCCGTCAGCTCGGAAGCACCGGACGGTTGCTCGATCGTCGCGCTCACGGTTTCGGCAGGATACCTGCGATGAGTGCGGGCCACCTGATCATCGCGACGTTCATCGTCGCGGCCGGAGCGATGGTGCAGGGATCGATGGGTTTCGGCTTGAACGTCGTCGGCGCGCCTCTGCTCGTACTCGTCGATCCGAGGTTCGTCCCCGGGCCGACGCTCGTCGCGGCGTTCGTGCTCACGATCTGCGTTTACCTCCGCGACCGCGGCTCCGTCGATCGCACGGGGTTCTGGTGGATCTTCGCCGGACGGATCCCCGGATCGATCGCGGCGGCGTTCCTCGTGACCGCGCTCCCACCCCGCGGGATCGCGTTCGCGCTGTCGGGGATCGTCCTTCTCGCGGTCGTCGTGAGCGTCGCGGGATGGCGCGTGAAGCGGACGCCCCCGAACCTCGCCGCAGGCGGTCTCATCTCGGGTGTGTTCAGCACGCTGTCGTCCGTCGGTGGACCGCCGATCGCGATGCTCTACCAGGACGCGAGCGGCAGCGAACTCCGCGGCACGCTGGCGGCCGTGTTCGCGATCGGTGCGCTCGTGTCGATCGGATTGCTCGCCGCCGTCGGCCACTTCGCGGTGCGCGAGATCAACTTGTCGCTCGGGCTCCTTCCCGGGGTGTTCATCGGTTTCGCGTTGTCGCGCTTCGCGAATCGGTATCTCGATCGACGGTCGCTCCGGGGGCCGGTGCTTGCGCTGTGTGCGGTCTCCGCGGTGGCGGCCGTGGTTCGCTACGCCTTGTGAATGGGGAGGGTTGCAAGACGTCGCTCCGCGAGCGCGCGGTGCGACGGCATGCCGAGCTTCCCGTACGCGCCTACCGCTCGATCGAGTAACTCGCGCGCGCGGGATGCATCGCCGGCTCCGCCGCGCTTGAGCAACATCTCCGCGAAGAAGCGGCACGTGTCGGGTTCCTCGATACGGAAGGGGAGTGATTCGGCTTGGGCGAGCGCAGCTTCGAAGTGCTGCTCGGCCACGTCCCACTCGCGGCCGCAGCCGGCCGAGATGCCCGCGATCGATCGGATCAACCGCGTATCCCAACCGCGGAACACGGTTCCGTCCGACATCGCATCGATGACGGCAGGATAGAGCTCGTACGCGTCGTCGTCGCGACCGAGGATCGCGAGTCCTTCGACCGCCGACAAGACGCTGTTGCGGGCGGAGAGCGGCATCGCGGACCGGGCGACGTCGCGACGGAGCGTCGCGAGCAATCCGTTCGCCTCTTCTACTTGTCTCGTGTAGGCCTTGAGCAGGAAGAGACGAGCTGTGTGACCGCCGCCGGCGCCGACGCCTTCGCTCTGCGCAGCCTCTTCCGCGAGATCGATCGCCTCTTCCCAGTCGCCCTGCCAGAAGGCGGCGACACTCATGCGCGCGAAGCCGACGGAGCGTAGCCAGTCGTATCCGAGCGTGTCGCCGAGCTCGAGATCACGGCGGCCGTCCGCCTTGAGCCGTCCGATGTCCGGTTCGGTTGCGAGGTAGCGCCATGCCCGCGCCCGGTCGGCGTAGACGTAGGCGACCCAGTTGCCGAGCCGCTCGGCGAGCGGCTTCGCGCCTTCCGCCGCGTCGTACGCCTCGGCGAACCGCCCCATCCACCCGAACGACTGGCCGACGAATCCCTGGACGTTCGCGAGGTTCCAGAGGTCTCCCGCGCGGCGAAGATGATCGACGCTTTCCTGCCCGTACTCGACGCACTGCGCGAACTGGGAGAACGTGAAGTGGTTCGCGGCCTTCGAGTACAGCACCATCCCGAGGATGCGATCGTCGTCGAAGCCGCGCGCCATCTCGAGTGCTTCGGTGAGACGTTCGTCGGCTTGTTCGTAACGGCCGGCATCGCCGGCGGCGATACCGGCGAGCGCGATGAGTCCCGCTCTGACCGGCGACGGCTCGTCGCCGAGCGCGGCGAGGCCGCGTTCCGCGAGCTCGACGGACTCTCGGCGGCGCAGCCAGCGTGCGACCTGCACGCCCGCGTCGAGACAGAGCCGAGCGATCGCCTGCCGGTCACCCGCCGCGTCGTATGCATCGATGGCTTCGCGCCACGTTGCGATCGCGGCACCCGGGGGCCCGCTGCTGCGTTCGGCGAGGCCGAGCTTTTCGATGAGCGGGGCTCGAGCGGCCGGCTCTCCGGCGGGAAGGAGGGCGAGGGCGCGATCGAAGTAGCGCGCGCCCTCTTCGTACGCGGCTGCTTCGATGGCCCGCTCGCCGGCCATGACGAGGAAGCGGCACGTCCGGGTGGGGTCCGCGCGGCGTCCGGCTTCACCGAGGTGGTATGCGATCTCGGCGGAATGCTCGGGGAGCGTGGCCGTGTACACGTCCTCCATCGCATCGGCAACGCGAACGTGAAGAAGCTGCCGTCGGGTCAGCGACGCTTCGGCGAGCAATGTTTGGCGGATGAGCTGATGGGCGAACTTGAAGCGGACGCCGCCGCCGTCATCGCTTGACGTCAGCAGTCCGGCACGTTCGGCGTCGTCGAGCGCGTCGAGAAGTGCGTCTTCGTCCACATCGACAAGTCGATCGACGAGCTCGAGCCCGAAGTCGCGACCGATCGCGGAAACCGTTGTGAGGACGCGGCGGCTGTCGTCCGACAACGCATCGAGCCGCCGGCTGACGGCGAGACGAACGGTCTCCGGCACATCGAGCAGCGCTCCGGCCGGCGAACGCCACGCGCCGTTCCGGTCGAAGAGCAGATCTTCGGCGCCCAGGTGACGGACGACCTCTTCGAGGAAGAACGCGTTCCCCTCGGTCTCGCGGAAGAGGAACGTCACGAACTCCGGCGGCGGTGCGCTTGCGCCGAACGCGTCGAGGAATGACGCGACCTCACCCTCCGTGAGCGAGCCGAGCGCGATGCGCTCGATCGACCGTCGGCGGACGAGCTTGTCGATCGTTCTGCGCAAGGGCCCGGACGCTGATGCCTCGGCGTCGATGTACGTCGCGACGACGAACAGCGGCATCGCGGCCAATTCGTCCGCGAGCTGTTCGAGGAAGAGCAACGTTGGTTCGTCCGCGAAGTGCAGATCGTCGAGCACGATCATCGCCCCCGTCGGGTAACACAGTCCGCTGAGGACGCTGCGCAGACTCGCGAACAAGTAGCGGCGCTCCTGATCGGGTGGGAGCTCGGCCGGTGGGGGGATGTCCGGGTACCGGCGGCGGAGGTGCGGCAGCAGACGTGAGATCTCCGGCGCGGCTTCACCGAGCAGCGCGCGGAACCGCGGGGCATCGGTCTCGCGCTCGACGCGTTCGAGGATCTCGACGAACGGTGCGAACGGATGTGCCTGGCTTGCTTCGAAGCAGCGCGCCGTGAACGTTCGCATCCCGCGACCGTCGGCTTCTGCGGAGAGCTCCTCCGCGAGCCGCGTCTTGCCGACGCCTGCGTCGCCGCTTAGAACGGCGAACGCGCCTCGTCCGTCGATCGCCGCGTCGAGAAGAAGGCGGAGCGACGCGCGTTCGTCTTCGCGCCCGACGAACGGGGTGCGTCCCGCGCCTATCGCCGCCGGACGGATCGCTTCCGACGTTCGTGCGACCTCGAACAGGCGCCAGCGCTCGCGGAGCCCTTTGAGCCAGTACAGGCCGCGGTCGACGAGGACCCACTCGCTGTCGCTGTCGAGTGAGTTCTTCGCCGCCTCCGAGACGAGGAGTTGTCCGCGCTGGGCCTTCGCGGCGATGCGCGCGACAGCGTTGACAGTCGTGCCGTAGATATCGCCGCCTTCTTCGATGACCGGTCCGACGTTGAGTCCCATCCGGACGCGCAACGGCTCGCCGGGGTGTTCGTCGTTGTGCTGCGCGAAGGCGTCTTGCATGTCGAGCGCGCAGGCGATACCGAGGTCGGGCGTGTCGAACGCGAGCATCGCTCCGTCGCCCATCGTCTTGATCTGCCGGCCGCCGACCGGCAGGCAGCGCTGGACGATCGCTTCGTGGGCCCGGACGAGGTCCATCGCGGACGCGTCGCCGCGCGTATCACCGAAAGCCGTCGAGCCTTCGATGTCCGTGATCAGGACCGCGACCTGCTCCGTCATTTGTCCGGCTGCTCCTTTGTGGTCGAGAATCTCACGTCCGACACTCGAGATGGGGGATGGCATGCCTCAGATGCTGATGGTGACGAAGGCGAACAACGCGCTCACGGCGGAAACCGTCGGTGCTCTCCAGGGCAACGAGGATCTTCTCGAGATGCTCGGCCGGCCCGGCGCGTTCCTCGACATCGCGCGCGAACTGCTCGAGCTCACCGCCGAGGACTTGCGGTATCTCAGCGGGATCCCGCACGCGGTCCGCGACGCCATGCGCGCGGCGATCCACGCTGCGGTGGCAGAGGGCCGTGCGGTGCAGATCTCCTACCACCCCGCGTATGAGTTCGAAGCGCGTGTCTTCGATTTCGTGAGCGCCGTGGGCATCGAGCTCCATGGCCCCTACACGCTTCCGGCGCCACGCGAGTCCTACAAGCCGGCGTCTACGAGGGCGCGATCTTCGCAGCGCGCGAAGCCAGCGACTCGTCGTCAAGCGAAGAAGCGACGCTAGCGAAGTCCTTCGTCGGACCGTTCCATGCGAGCTCGTCGACGTTCGTGATGAGCTTGTCATCGATCCGAAGCGTCGCCAGGTCCTTGCAGAGCATCGCGAGGTCGCGGTTGTCGCGGAGCGTCGTCGCGAGTTTGTCGGCGCCCCGCAACGCGACCTTCCAGTCCTTCGCATCGTCGGGGATGTCCTCGATGTGTCCGTAGTGCGCGAGCACCGCCGACGCGGATTTCGCGCCCCATCCGCTGACACCCGGGAAGCCGTCGGACGAATCACCGACGAGCCCGAGATAGTCGGCGATCGACGATGGCCGTACACCGAACTTCGCGATCACACCGTCCTCGTCGCGCAGCTCCCGCTTGCGACGATCGAACTGGACGACGAGCTTGTCGACCACGCATTGTGCGACGTCTTTGTCCGGCGTGCAGATGAGCACCTGCTCCACGCGATTGTCACGGGCGGCGATGGCGGCACCCGACGCGAGGGCATCGTCCGCCTCGACGTCGACCATCTCCCAGGTGACAACGCCGAGCGCGCGGAGCGCGTCTTCCAGCGGCCAGAACTGCTCGAGAAGATCGGCCGGGACACCGGCGCTCGACTTGTAGCCGGGATACATCTGGTTGCGGAAGGATTCGATGACGTGATCGGTGGCAACCGCTAGATGAGTGACGCCGCCTTCGAACATCCCGATGACGGAGCCCACGACGCCGGCGATCGCACCGATCTCCTTGCCCTTCACCTGCTTCTTCGGGACGGCGAAGTAATGGCGGAACAATTCATAGGTACCGTCTAGGAGATGGACACGCATCTGGTGTTGTGTTCCCCCTGCCACGAGATGGTGCCGGACGAAGAGTACTGCGTGCTCTGCGGGTCGCCGATACCGGAGACAACGAAAAAGCGGGCGGCCCGAAGACCGCCCGCTTCTCGTGAAGACGATTCTTAGCCGGACATCTGCATGGACTTGATCTCGAGGAACTCTTCGAGACCGTACTTGCCGGCTTCGCGTCCGTGTCCGGACTGCTTGAACCCGCCGAACGGCGCCATCATGTTGAAGCCGCCGCCGTTGATGTCGATCTGTCCGGCGCGGATCTTGCGCGCCACGTCCTTCGCCTTCTCCGGGTCCGCCGCCCATACAGCCGCGGCGAGACCGTAGATCGTGTCGTTCGCGATCTGAACGGCTTCCTCTTCGGAGTCGTAAGGGATGATCGACAGGACGGGACCGAAGATCTCTTCCTGCGCGATCGTCATGTCGTTGCGAACGTCGCTGAAGACGGTCGGCTTGACGAAGTAGCCCTTGTCGAGCCCTTCGGTCTTGCCGGGACCGCAGGTGACGACGCGCGCGCCCTCTTCGATGCCCTTCTTGATGTAGCCCTGGACGCGGTCCCACTGCGTCTCGGAAGCGAGCGGGCCGAGGCGGTTGTTCATGTCGTCGGACGCACCCGAGGTGAAGGACTCAGCCGCTTCCTTCGCGAGCGCTTCCACTTCGGCGAGCTTGTCCCTCGGGACGAGCATGCGCGTGAGCGCGGTGCAGGTTTGGCCGGAGTTCAGGTACGCGCCCTGCACGCCGCCCGGCACGGCCTTCGACAGGTCCGCGTCCGGAAGGATGACGTTCGGCGACTTGCCGCCGAGCTCGAGCGCGACGCGCTTCACCGTGTTCGACGCGACCTCGGAGATGCGCTTGCCGGCGCGCGTCGAACCCGTGAACGAGATCATGTCGACCTCGGGGTGCGCGACGATCGCTTCACCGACGACCGGACCCGTGCCGCTGACGAGGTTGAACACACCAGCGGGGAGGCCGACGTCGTCGATGATCTCCGCGAGGATCCACGCGCTGAACGGCGCGACCTCACTCGGCTTCAGGACGACCGTGCAACCCGCGGCGAGCGCCGGCGCGACCTTCAGTGCGACCTGATGGAGTGGGTAGTTCCATGGCGTGATGCAGCCGACGACGCCGACCGGCTCCTTGACGACGAGCGACGTCCCGATCTGCTCGGTGAACTCGTAACTCGCGGCGATCGTCGAGAAGATGCCGAAGTTCCCGGTTGGGAGTCCGGCCTGGACGAGCTTCGCGAGGATCAGCGGCATCCCGTTCTCGTTCGAGATGACGTTCGCGATCTCGTCCGTGCGGGCCGTGAGGCCCTCGGCGATGCGCTGCAGGAACTTGCCGCGGTCTTCGACCGACGTCTGGCTCCACTCGGCGAACGCGCGCCGGGCGGCCTTGACGGCCTTGTCGACGTCTTCCGCTGTGCCTTCGGGAACCGTCCCGATGGGCTCCTCGCTGTAGGCGCCGATGACGTCGATGGTGCCCTTGCCCGTCGACGGGATCCATGCGCCGTCGACGTAGATCTTGTCGCTGTGGAACATCCGAACCTCCCGTGGGTGGAGCTGTCGCCTCAAAGGTAACTCTTACCCCTTGCGGTGCGCTTCCCGACCCGATGGGCCGAGCGAGAGGTTCGGTTGTGTTACGACGCCGGCGCCGCCGGGACCGCCGATCCGTACGCTGCCGCGAACCCGTCGCCCTCGGCGTCCGGCAGCGACGGCGTCGAGACCTGGAGACGGCTCTGGACCATGACGCCGCCTTCGCTCGCGACGAAGCTCGGCGACGCGCCGTTCACGGTTCCCGGATCGAAGACCGACGACCCGTAGTGCGCGAGGGTCGCGACGCGGCCACCGACGGTCGGTGCTTCTTCGATCCACTCGGCCGAGGTCAGCGGCCCGGTGTACGTCTTCGAGATCGAGAAGCTCTGTCCGGACGATACGTCCGTGAGCGTGATCGTCCACGTGCTGCCGGCGCCCTTCGCGATCGAGGAGCGCATGTGGTCACCCGGGTTGATCGTGAGGGTCGGGATCACCGTTTCGGCCGCCGGGAGGATCTCCCACCACGCACCGTAGTGGGCGCGTCCGTTGTAGAAGTCCTGCTCTGTTCCCGTCTGGATGAGCTGACTGTTGTTGAATCCGTCGATGCCGATCCAGTTGGACGAATAGGACGCCTTCTTCGTCGAAGCCACGGCCGGCACGTTCCATTCGCCCGTGATCGAGGTGTAGGGGCCGCCCGTCACGGCGTATCCGGACCAGTTGGACGACGACCAGCCCGCGGCCGAGGTGCTACCGGCCGGGATACGCGAGCCGATGCGCGGGTGCGAGGCGATCGCGGGCACGGCCGGGGCGAACGAGAGGCCCATAGCGAGCAAGACGAGTGCGGCGAACGGCCGGATACGCGGTCCCATGTCCCTGCCTTTCTCGAGGGGCGTCGCTTCGTCCGCCCCTGTCGGACACCCAGTGAACGCCTCACCCGGGAAGTTGGATACTGCTCTTGACAGTTACCGTTGGTAACGTTACTGTCAGTAACATGACCAAGAACGCAGAGATCCGTCAGCACCGCCTCGACCGGCGCCAGCGCCGGCAGGCCGAACGGGACGCCGATCGGGAGGCGCGGCAGGCCGGACGAAGCGCCAAGCGCGAGCAGCTCCTCGAAGCCGCGATCGCGGTCGTCCGCCGCGAAGGACCGGGCGCGTCGATGGACGAGATCGCCCGCGAGGCCGGCATCACGAAGCCGATCATCTACCGCGCGTTCGGCGACCGTGAGGGCCTGACGGCGGCGATCGCGGACCGGTTCGCTGATGAGCTCGCCGCGACCCTCGCCGAGCAGATGACCCGCGAGGACACCACCTATCGGGAGGCCGTTTCCCTCACGATCGACGCCTACCTCGCGTTCATCGAGCGCGATCCGAAGATCGTCCGGTTCCTGGTCTCGCGGGACTTCGGGGACCCGAACAACGCCACACCACGCCTGATCCAGAAGATCTGCGCGCTCGTAGCCTCGTCCATCCATGAAGAGCTCCGCACGAACAAGCTGGACACCGGGGTCGCGGAGCCGTGGGCGTACGCGATCGTGGGTGCCGTTCACCTTGCGGGCGACCGGTGGCTCGAGAACAAGACGATGACCCGTTCAAGCCTCACCGAGTACCTGACGGCACTCGTGTGGGATGGCATGAACGCATTCCGGGGTATCACCGCCGAGGAGGGCGTGCGATGACACACATGATCTTGGCAACGAGTGCATCACCGGGTTCGCTCGGAGATTGGCGTCCGCTGTTCGCGATGCTCGCGGGCTACCTCGCCGTGGTCGGCGGACTCGCGATAGCCGGAGGCGGCGAAACGGGGTTCGCGCCGACCTTGCTCCTTCCGCGGATCTCGCGCGGTCTCGAGCGCTTGACGAAGATCCCCGGGTGGGCGGCGGCGGCCGTCATGCAGGGATCGTTCGGACTGCTCGTGGCCGGTATGGGCTTCTACAACGACGTCGCGTGGCACGTCCGTCTCGGGCGTGACAAGAACCTCTTCACCGCGCCGCACACGGCGATCGTCGTCGGTTTGTTCCTGATCTTCTCGTCGGCGATCGTCGGCATCCTGATCGCGAACGCGGAGAACATCGACGTCGGGTTGCGCATCGGGAATTGGCGCCTCCCGTACTCGCTGATCGCGCTCGGTCTGCTGGGTGGTTCCGCGCTCGCGGGCTTCCCGCTCGACGATCTCTGGCACAAGTTCTACGGCATCGACGTCACGATGTGGAGCCCGACGCACCTGCTGATGATCGTCGGCGCTTCGCTTTCTCCGATCGCGACGTGGCTCACCCTCGCCGAAGCGAAGGTTTCTCCGAAGGACGGCGGGTGGCCGCGCGGCCTGCACGTCACGATCGCGATCTGTGCGCTGCTCGGTCTCGCCAGCACGCAGGGCGAATTCGAGTTCGGCGTCCCGCAGTTCCAGCAG
>JAICYB010000007.1 GCA_025934435.1 Actinomycetes bacterium
AGGCCGAACAGGAAGTCGACGGGGTTGTACGTCATGAACGCGGTCGTGCTCCAGATGCCCGGCCCCCGCGCGCCGTGCATCGGCAGGACGACCATCGCGACGTTCGCGCCGAGGTCGTCCGCGAGATCGTTCGCGCGGAACATGAAGGACGATACGAGGCTTCGTCCCGTGCCGTAGGGATGGACGCACACGATCCACGGGGCGTTCGCGTCGCGCTCGCGGATCCATGCGTGCATCAACGAGTTCGGTTCGTAGGCGAGCCAGCGGTCGCGCGCCGGGCCGATCACGAACGGTTCGTAGCCGCTCGGGAACCGGACGTGCCGCCACTGCTCGCCCATCCAGAAGCCCGGCGTCACCTCAGGACGTTCCGGCGGCGGCGGTGCGACGTGATAGATGGACGGATCGGCGTCGTAGCCGGCGGCGCGGAACTGGTCGAGCGCGTCGAACATCTCCGTGCGTGCGCGGTCGTAGTCGGCGCGGTGGGGGAATCGTCCCGGCGTCTTCATCGCCGCCAGCACGATCTCGTCGATCGCGACCTGCGCGACGAAGGCGGGGGAGACGTGCGGCGTCGACGCCGACTGCGGTCCTCGCGAGCGCAGCCACGCGTTGGTGCTGAAAGCCAGCGTCCGCGGGACGGCCATCCCGATGCCGCCCGCATACGCGATCGCCCGGCGCACGCTCTTCGAGTCCATGACGTCTCTCGAAGTCTAAGTTGCCCCGCCCATGAAGTCCGTTAACCCCGTCGGCGCGTGCGGCCCGATCACGAGCTGCTCGACGACCCCGATCCCGAGGTCGTCACCGCAGCGGACGCGGCACACCTGCTGGCAATGGAAGTTCGTGATGTTCAAGAGATCCAGGTCCGCCGCGTTCCAGCCTTCGGTGCCTTCCTTGTACTCGCCGTGCCAGCGTCCGTGCCCCCACTCGGGGTGCGTGTAGCCGAGACCCTTCATCTGGAAGTCGAGGAGCGGCTCGTAGGTGAGCTCCTCGGTGGTGCCGTCGGGATAGTTGAAGAGGAACGTCCCTTCCTCCATCCGGCGCGTTCCGCTCCGCCACCGGATCTTGTACATCGGCTCGTACCCGCGCTTCACGGCGCGCTCGTCGCCCCACACGGCGTCGCCCTCCTTCAGCACGGGCACTGATGCGGCGGACGACGACAGGCGCGTGCCGTCCGAGTTTTCGAAGAGCATCGCGTGCGTGCAGCGGTCCGCGAAGTGCACCGGCGACCAGAAGAACGCGATACCGGGCATCGTCGTCGACGGCGCCGTCGTGACCTGATCTCCGACGGGACGAACCCCCCACGAGCGGTCTTTCGTTCCGCGGTTCGTCCGCGGATCGACGTCGAGGGTCACGCCGTCGACGGTGACTCGTCCTTCCCACGTTCCCCACTGCGTGAGACGCGTGGTGTCGAGCATCACCGAACCGCCGCGGATGATCGTCTGTCGCGGCTCTTCGATCGCCATCGTGCGCGGGCGCCATACGAGATCGGCCGTGATGCCGAGGTGATCGGCTTCGACGCGGACGCGGTTCTCACGGAGCGGCTCGATCACGTCGATGTGCATGAATCCGATGTGCGTGTCGCGACGATCGAGCGGTGCGCGTCCGGACGCGAACACCGAACGTTGCTTGCCGTCGCGCAGCAGGCTGAACGCGCCGTCGATCACACCCCGGTTCGGGTACACGCCCATCGCGACACCGAAGTACCAATCTCCGTCCGTGCTGTAGCCGTTGAACCAGTAACGGTCGTAGTGGTTCGGGTCGGCCGTCGCCATCTGCGCGATGGGGAGCGGTGTCTGATGCAGCGGATAGTCGTCGAGCGGGGTGATCGTCACGGGAGCCCTTTCTCGTCCACGAGTCGTTGGAGGTTCTGCGATGCGAAGTTGTCGATCGGGAACATCGAGTCCGGCGGCTGTGCGCCGGTCTCGACCTGCAGATTCCCGAGCCGCTGCAAGATGACGGTGAATCGGAACGCGGCGAAGACCTCGTAGTAGTCGAAGTTCTGCGCATCGAAGCCGGTCAGATCTTCGTAGCGCGCGATCGTTTCACTCCGCGGCGGGATGCCTTCCAGCCGCGCGACGCCCAGTCCGTCCGAGAAGAGGTCGTCGAAGTGGACGAACCACGCGAGATCTTGGATCGGATCGGAGACGCATGCCATCTCCCAGTCGAGGAGCGCGACGCACCGTCCGTCGCGGAACATCTGGTTGCCGAGCCGCGAATCGCCCCAGCAGAGCGCGAGCTTCGTCCCGGACGGCCGTTCGCGCAGCAGGTACCGGAGCGCACGCTCCGCCGCCGGATGCACGGGTCGTCCGACGAAGTCCACATACGCGCTCCAGTACTCGAGCTCGCCGCCGAGACCGGGCGAGCGGCCGCCGTTGACGAACTCGAGACCTTTGCCTTCCCAATCGACGAGGTGCGGCTTCGTGAGCTCGGTGAGTCCGGACCACCACACGTGCGCACGCTCGTCCGGCGTCGCGTCGTGCAACCAGCCCGCCATCGGATACACCTCTTGCGGGACGCGTCCCTCGACGTGATCCATCACGTAGAACGGCGTGCCGAGGTACTCCGGGCTCGGCTCGTAGCCGTGCAGCTTCGGCAGGGGGATCGGTTCGTCCGAGATCTTCTCGAGGAGCCGGTATTCGGTGTCCAGATCGGGATCGGGGAAGATCGATCGAAGTTGCGGTTCCACGCGGGCGACCAGCTTCTGCGTCGCGCCGTTCGACGCGAGCTCGAAGATGATCGTTTCGTGCGAGTAGCCCGTGAGCTCGGGGCCGGGCAGGATCGTGACGCTCGGGTGCGGGGTCCCCTTATCGGAGAACCAAGCCTCGAGCCCCCTCCGCGTCTGCTCCGCGTCGTGTTGCACCGCGACCTTGTCGGTCACGGGCAGATAGTACCGGTGGACGCTACGACGGCGGAGCCGCGACAATCGACCGGTCGTCAACTCATAGGAGGAGCTATGCGGAAGCTCTTGATGGTTGTCCCGATCCTGCTCGTCGTAGCAGCCTGCAGCAGCAACTCCAACTCGACCCCGTCGCCGAGCGCGACGACGGCGAGCGCCAAGCCGACGCCGGCCGCGGCCGGTGGGACGGTTCAGGTCGTCAACGTCCCGAGCAAGGGCAACATCCTCGCCGACGCGCAGGGACGGACCCTGTACCACTTCGACAACGACACCACCGGCAAGAGCAACTGCGAGTCGACGTGCGCGACGACGTGGCCGCCGCTCAAGTTCACCGGTACGGGCAACCCGACGGGTGCGTCCGGATTGACCACGATCACGCGGACCGACGGCAGCAAGCAGGTCGCTTTCAACGGCGAGCCGCTCTACACCTACTCGGGTGACACCGCTGCCGGACAGGCGAACGGCGATGGGTTCGCCGGTAAGTGGCACGTGGTGAAGGCGACGTCGTAGCCGTACGCACCTTCAATCTCGCCGACCTGTTCGAGTCGGTCGTCGATGCTGTCGGCGACCGGGAAGCGCTCGTCGCCGGTGATCGTCGTCTGACGTACACCGCGCTCGACGAGCGCTCGAACAGGCTGGCGCATCATCTGCAGTCGCTCGGCGTCGGGGCCGGCGACGCCGTTGGGCTGCAGATGGTGAACGGCACGGAGTACGCCGAAGGCATGCTCGCGTGCTTCAAGATCCGGGCGATCCCGGTCAACGTGAATTACCGCTACGTCGAAGACGAGCTCCGTCACCTGTTCGAGGACGCCGACCTCGTCGTCAACCTCACGAACGAGCAGTTCGCGAACCGGGTCGTCGCGGCGCGGACGGCGCGACTCGAGCACGTCATCGTCGTCGAGCGCGATTACGAGTCGGCGCTCGCGCTGTCATCGCCGGAGCGGGATTTCGGCCCGCGCTCGTCCGACGACCTGTATTGCGCCTACACCGGCGGGACGACGGGGTTCCCGAAAGGCGTGATCTGGCGGCACGAGGACATCTTCTTCGCCGGCATGGGCGGCGGCGACGTGATGCACTCCGGCAACCACATCGCGACGCCCGAGGGGCTTGCCGAGCGCATCCCGGAAGGCGGGATGGTCGCGCTCGCGACGCCGCCGCTGATGCACGTCAGCGCGCACTGGCTGCTGTTCTCGCTGCTGTTCGGCGGCGGCAAGATGGTGTTCACCTCGGAGGGACGATTCGATCCGGCGCAGATCTGGCATCTCGTCGGGACCGAAGGCGTGAACATGCTGATCATCGTCGGCGACGCGATGGCTCGTCCTCTCGCCGACGCGCTCGCGAACAACACCTACGACACGTCGTCGCTGTTCGTCGTCGGTTCCGGCGGCGCCGTCCTGTCGCCGAGCACCAAAGAGAAGCTCACCGCGCTCCTGCCGAACGTCATCGTGGCGGACGGCTTCGGTTCGTCCGAGACGGGAACGATGGGGACGCACCGGTCGAGCGGCGCCGACGTCGGCCCGACGCGGTTCACGATGAACGATTCGGTCGCGGTCTTCGACGACGACCTGCAGCGTCTCGAACCCGGATCGGACGTGATCGGGCGCCTCGCCCGCCGCGGACACATCCCGCTCCGTTATCACAAGGACGAGGCGAAGACGGCCGCAACGTTCGCGACGATCGACGGCGAGCGGTGGGTGCTCCCCGGCGATTTCGCTCGCGTGCGCGACGACGGAACGATCGAGCTTCTCGGACGGGGGTCCGTCTGCATCAACTCCGGCGGCGAGAAGGTGTATCCCGAAGAGGTTGAAGCGGTGGTGAAGGGACATCCACACGTTGCCGACGCGGTCGTCGTCGGCGTCCCCGACGAGCGGTGGGGTGAGCGCGTCGTGGCCCTCATCCAGCCGTCGGACGAACCACCGACACTCGACGACATCCAGTCCATCTGTCGCGACAAACTGGCCGGATACAAAGTGCCGCGCGAGATCAAGATCGTGCAGCAGATCGTGCGATCGCCGGCGGGCAAGACGGATTACGGCTGGGCGAAACAGGAGGCGATGTCGTGACGCTGCAGGTCGTTGGCGCGGGGGTGGGCCGGACGGGGACCGCGTCGCTCCAAGAAGGTCTGAAGCGACTGCTCGGTGGCAACTGCTACCACATGATCGAGGTCTTCGGGCACCCCGATCATCCTTCACGGTGGCTCGCGGCGATGAACGGCGAAACCGACGCGAACGACATCGTCTCGGATTACGTCGCGACGGTGGACTGGCCGGCGTGCACGCTCTGGCGAGAGCTCGCCGATGCGAACCCGGACGCGATCATTCTGTTGTCGACCCGCGATCCCGAGTCGTGGTGGACGAGTTGTGACAACACGATCTTCGTTGCGATGCGCAAAGCGCTCGAAGGTGAGCCGAACGACTGGACCTCGATGGCCGCGAAGATGCTCGAGCTGTTCGGCGCCGACATGGACGACAAGGCGAAGTCGATCGCCGCCTTCGAGCGGCACAACGCCCACGTGCGCGCGACGGCCGATCCGAAGCGCCTCGTCGAGTGGAAGGGGAGCGACGGGTGGGGGCCCCTCTGCGACGCGCTCGGCCTTCCCGTTCCGGACGAGCCGTTCCCCCACGTGAACACGACGGATGAGTTCCGTCAGATGATGCTGGGCGAACCGCCGGTCAGTTCTTGAGGTAGGTATCGAAGAAGTTCAAGATCCGGCCGCGCGCGTCCTGCTCCGACGGCGCGTCGTTCACGATCCCGATCAGGGCGCCCGTGATCTTGAACAGCGTGTTGCGATCCTTCGAGGCGTGATGGTTGAGGAAGGAGTGTCCGGCGTTCGGATATTCCTTCACGTCGTGCGGCACGTTGTTGCGCGCAAGCGACGCTTCGAGTTTCTTCGCCGCGCCGCGGAGTGACCGGTCCTTGCCGCCGAACGATCCGACGATCGGACACGCACCGTTCAGGAACTCGTCGAGACCCTTCGGGAGCCGTCCGTAGTTCACGCTGGACGCGTCGAACCCGTGGTTCGGCGCGAGCAGCAACGCGAACCCGCCGCCCATGCAGTAGCCGATGACGCCGACCTTGCCTGTGCAATCCGGTTGTCCGGTGAGGTACGTCCTCGCGGCTTCGATGTCGTCGAACGACGCTCCCTTGCGCGCCGAGAGATCGCGGAAGATACCGCGCATGCACTGCCCGCGGTTGCCCCAGTAGTAGAGGTCGGGTGCGATGGCGAGATAGCCCGCCGCCGCGAGCCAATCGGCCTGGTTGCGAACGTCTTCGGTGTACCCGAGTGCGTCGTGGATGACGACGGCGCCCGGCCAAGGTCCGGCGGTGGTCGGTGTTGCGACGTGCGCGCGCATCGCGCCGCGGGCTGTGTTGATCGTGACTTCGCTCATGGGACGGAATCGTCCCAGGTGGGGCGGCTACGCCGCCAGTTGCTCCGTCCGATCGAGGCGCGTGATCGTCGCGTCGTACGCCGCGCGCACGATCTCGGCTGAGCGCGAGTCGTCGAGCGCATTCATGCCCATCAGCCGCTGCGCGCGGGTTCCGGGCTGGTAGACCCTCACGTTCATGCCGGCGCGCCGCAGCGCTCGCACCTCGTTGCCGAGCATCGCGCGGAAGATGTGCCGGACGGGATTGACGCGCCCGCTCCGCACCGACGCGCGGTTCGCGGACATCGGCGACACGACGATCACGTTGTCGTACCCGGCGCCGACGAGGAGATCGGCGTTCGTCGGCGAATGGACGCCGCCGTCGACGTAACGATCGCCGTCGATCGTGACGGGCCTGAAGATGCCCGGGATGGAGCACGACGCCGTGACGGCGCTCGGTACGTCGCACGTCGCGTCGCGCCCGAAGATCACGCGCTGGCCGAGCGGGAGCTTCGACGCGACGATCCACAGATCGCGCTCGCTCCAACCGTCGCCGGTCATCTTCCGGAAGAAGTCGGCGTACGGTCCCATGTCGATCGTGCCTGTCGGCGCGATCGCGCAGAGGAGACCGGCGCGCGACCGCCATGGATGACGCACGGCGCCGACGACGAGGCGTCCGGACGGCACCTTCAGGAAGCGTGGACGCGTGATCGACGGCATGTCGGGCAGGGGGCCGAGCACGTCGAAGATGCGTTGTCCTTCGGGGGTGAGTGGTTCGTCCGACAGATGCGCAGCGAGATCGCGAGCGGAGAGTCCGAAACGCAGGCTCGCGCCCGTCATCGATCCCGCCGACGTCCCGACGATGAGGTCGACATCGCGCGCATCGAAACCGGTCGCCTCGTGGAGCGCATGCAACACGCCCGCCTCGAACGCTTCGCCGGCCAGCCCTCCCGCGCCGAGAACCAACGCGGTCTTTTCCATTGGTCAGGTAGTACCCGGGTTGAGCATTTCGCTAACGAATCTCGCGCGCGCCGACGGTGTGTCTTTCGGAACGTCGACGACCTCGTAGCCGAGTTGGCTGTAGATGTCCCGGACGAGTTCACCGAATGCGTGGGACTCTTCGAAGGTCGCGTGACGTTCGTCATCGGTCGTGTAGATCTCTTCCCAGCTCGGAAGGAAGAAGACGCGCGGCGCGTAACGGTGAGTGTCCGCGAGTGCGCGGATATGTGTCTCGTCCAGTTCGAAGATCTGCGCGTAGGCGATGAGGTCGGGGAGCCCGCGATCGAAGAGGGCCGACGCGTTGCCGGCATGATCGTCGAGCGCCCGCTCGACCATGAGAGCCAAGAACTTCTGGGGGTTGCGCTCGGGGGCGCCGTCGCCGTTTATCGCGCGTTGCTCCGCGAGGATCGCGCGCGCGAATTCCGGGACGACGGTGATGCCTTCGGCGGCGAGGATCTCGAGGATGGTGGTCTTGCCGCTCCCGAAGCCGCCGGTGAGGACGTACCGCTCAGACATTTCTTGAGTGACGGCGCGTCAGCTCTTCCCAGTCGACGATCTCGAAACCGACGGACGCCGCGGCCGCCAGCGAAACATGTCAGCGCTGCACCAGAGGGCAAGGTCGACATCCTCGTTCAGATCGTCGACTGTGCTCAATCGTGGTAGCTCCGCTCTACCCGGACGACATGCAGGTCGTCACACGACTTCAGCAGGGCCGAACGTTGCGCGCATACGGCGCATCGTCGTCGTCATCAGCGCGCGCTTCGGCAGGCCGAGCGAACGCAGTTCGTCCGCGATCGGATGCGAGCCGAGCTCGAGGGACGCACCACCGAGGCGCGCCCGCGTGTTCGCCTCCTGCTCCCACGGCGTGCGGCGAAGCACGTCGTCGCGCAACGAGTACGTCGGCAGGTCGCGGTTCGGTAGCCGCATCGGTCCGCCTTCGTGGACATCCAGCGTCAGCACGTACGTCCCTTCGTGTGCGAGTGTGCACGACACGCGGTTGCGGTGCTCGGTGATCTCGATGTCCGCGAGGAACTTCGGGTAGCCCCAGATGCGCCGTCCGGCTTCGAGCGTGAACGTCTGTGTCACCGGCAGCTGGTGGATGTACACGCCGGGACCGGACGCGGAGTCGTGCTGACGCACGAGGAACGCAACGGCGAGCTCGTTGTAGGAATCGAGATCGCTATCTATGTATCGGACGAACGCCAGATTCACGAGGGTTCGTCCAGCGAAGGACGCGACGGCGAGTCCGGTCGGGTCGACGATCTTCTGCGCGGCGTCCGCTTTCACGACGAATTGCGCCGCCCACGAGTCGGCGTTCCGGACGTGCACGGGCAGCGCGACCATCTGCCCTTGGATCTCGTAGGACGCCGTCGTCAAAGTCGTTCGACGATCGTGACGTTCGCCTGGCCCCCGCCTTCGCACATGGTCTGGAGGCCGTAGCGTCCGCCCGTGCGCTCGAGCTCGTGCAGGAGCGTCGTGAAGAGCCTCGTCCCGGTCGCGCCGAGCGGATGGCCGAGCGCGATCGCGCCGCCGTTGACGTTCACCTTCGCGAGGTCGGCCCCCGTTTCCTTCTGCCACGCGAGGACGACGGACGCGAACGCTTCGTTGATCTCGACGAGATCGATGTCGTCGAGCGTCATCTTCGCTTTGTCGAGCGCGTACGCCGTCGCGGGGATCGGTGCGGTGAGCATGTAGATCGGATCGGCGCCGCGCACCGAGATGTGGTGGATCCGTGCGCGCGGCGTGAGGCCGTGCGTCTTCAACGCTTCTTCGGACACGACGAGCACCGCCGTCGCGGCGTCGGAGATCTGCGATGCGACGGCGGCCGTGAGCCGTGAACAGTCGGGGAGCGTCTTCAATGACTTGATCTTCTCGACGTTCGGCTCCCGCGGGCCTTCGTCGTTCGTCACATCGTTCAACGGGACGATCTCACGCTCGAAGCGTCCGTCGGCGATGGCTTTCAACGCTCGCGTGTGCGACTCGATCGCGAAGGCTTCCATGTCCTCGCGCGAGATGTCCCATTTCTCGGCGATCATCTCGGCGCCGCGGAACTGCGACACCTCCTGGTCACCGTAGCGGCGGAGCCAACCTTCGGAACCGCGGAACGGATCGTCGAAGCCCATGGGCTGCGCGACCGTCATCGCCGAAGCGATCGGGATCATCGACATGTTCTGCACGCCGCCGGCGACGATCACGTCGTTCGTACCGCTCATCACGGCCTGCGCCGCGAAATGCAAAGCCTGTTGGGACGAACCGCACTGGCGGTCGATCGTCGTTCCCGGGACCTCTTCCGGGAGCCCGGCCGCGAGCCAGCATGTGCGTGCGATGTCGCCGGCCTGGGGGCCGATCGTGTCGACGCAACCGAAGAACACGTCCTCGACGGCCAGCGGGTCGATGTCGTTGCGCTCGACGATCGCCTTCAGCACGTGCGCACCCATGTCGGCGGGATGCACTTCCGCGAGACCGCCGCCGCGTTTGCCGACGGGCGTGCGAAGCGCGTCGACGATGTACGCCTGCGGAGAGCTCATCGCGTCACGATCACGGACGACCCATGTCCGAACAGTCCCTGATTGATCGACAGACCGACGTTCGCGCCTTCGACCTGCCGTCCTTCAGCCTGGCCGCGCAGCTGCCACACGAGCTCGCACACCTGCGCGATGGCTTGCGCCGGCACCGCTTCTCCGAAGCAGGCGAGACCGCCGGACGGGTTCACGGGGATGCGTCCACCGATGGTCGTGTCGCCGTCGCGGATCAGCTTCTCGGCTTCACCGGCCTTGCAGAGCCCGATGTTCTCGTACCAATCGAGCTCCAACGCGGAGGACAGGTCGTAGACCTCGGCGACGCTGAGGTCCTCGGGGCCGAGTCCGGCCTGCTCGTAGGCTGCCGCGGCGATCGCGTCGCGGAAGCCGAGCTCGGGCTGGGCGACCGTCGCCGCCGAATCGGTCGAGAAGTTCGGCATCTCGATGACGGTGTTCGGGAACGTCGGCGTCACGGTCGACACCGCCGACACGCGCACCGGATCAGCCACGCCGTGCCGCTTCGCGTACTCCATCGACGCGAGTACGACGGCCGCGCCGCCGTCCGACGTCGCGCAGATCTGCAGCAGACGGAGCGGGTCGGACACCATCGGCGAGGTGAGCACTTCGTCGACCGTGTACTCCTTCTTGTATCGCGCGTTCGGGTTGTTCAGGCCGTGCTTCGAGTTCTTGACCTTGACGCGCGCGAAGTCTTCCTCCGTCGCGCCGCAGAGCTCCATGCGTCGCCGCGCGTACAGCGCGAAGTACGTCGGGTTCGTCGCGCCGAGCAGCCGGAAACGGCGCCAATCGGGGTCGGACGGGTTGTCGCCCCACGTCGGCGCAAGGAAGCCTTTCGGAGTCGTGTCCGCGCCCACGACGAGTGCGACGTCGCACAGTCCGGCGAGGATGCGCGTGCGCGCGATGTCGATCGCCGTCGCACCGGCCGCGCACGCTGCGTACGTCGTCGCGACGGGCACACCCGTCCATCCGAGGGCCTGCGCGAAGGTCGCTCCGGCGACGTAACCGGCGTACCCGTTCCGGATCGTTTCTCCGCCGGCGATGAACTCGACGTCGCGCCATGAGATACCGGCGTCGTCCAGGGCGCTCCGCGCCGCGGCCACGCCGTACTCGACGAAGGGCTTCCCCCATTTGCCCCAGGGGTGCATCCCGACGCCGAGAACCGCTACGTCGTTCGCCACTTCCACACCACCTCTTCGGATCCTTCGCTGAGCTCCTCGACAACGAGCGAGACTTCGTCGCCGATCTTCAACGCGGACGGATCACTCGTCGCCGACAACTGTCCGAGTACGACGATCTGTTCTTCCGTGAGCTCGACGGCGACGACCGCGTACGGCGCTTTGCCGGTGAACGGTGCCGGTGCGTCGTAGTGGTTGACCGAGAAGGACCACACCTTCCCCGTGCTGCTCAGTTCGGTTTCTTCGAGCTCCGCGCTCCCGCACGCCGGGTTGCGACAGAAGGCGCGCTCAGGCGGGAAGAAGTAGGAGCCACACGATCCGCAACGAGTGCCGAGCAATGCGGAATCGGTGAACCAGCCGTCGATCGCGGGGACGGTCATCTGAACGGCAATCGTACCTGACACCTCATCAGGTCCGGAGCGGCTCCGGCAGCTGTTCGCTATGCACAACGACGAGCGTTTGCGTCGGTCGAGTCAGTGCCACATAGAGCGCGCTGTAGCCGTCGCGCTCGACGATCTGGGCCGGCTCGATCACGACGACGAGGTCGAACTCGAGACCGCGTGATTCGTCCACGGAGATGACGCCGAGCTTCGAGCCGAGGTCGACACCGGAGACGCCGGCCGTGCGGCGGGCTTCGTCCCGAAGCGCGGGTGTCGTGATGATCGCGGCCGTGCCGTCCTCCGGGACATGTTTCCGTGCCTCCTCGACGGCGACGCGGATGCGGTCGCCCGTCTCGATGAAGACGGGATCCGAACCGCTCCGCCGGACGGGGCGCGGCGGCCGCAGGTGCGGGGCGAACGCCGAGAGCACGCGCGCCGCGAGATCGGAGATCTCTTCGGGCGAGCGGTAATTGATGGACAACTCGCTGATCGTCGACGTCGGCGCATTGAGCTGACTCACGACGTTCTCCCACGTCGTGTTCCAGAACGATTCCGATTGGCCGAGATCGCCGACGATCGTCATCGACTTGCCCGGACAGCGCCGCGCGATCATCCGCCACTGCATCGGCGAGAGCGACTGTGCTTCGTCCACCACGACGTGTCCGAACCACGCGCGCTGACGCGGCAGGTAGTCGCGTTCGTCGTTCTCGAGTTCGAGGCGTTGATCGACCAGCCGCTGGACGAACGCTCGACGTTCGGAGCGGATGATCGGATTGAGCTCTTGCAGCTCATCGACGAGTCGTTCGATGTGGAAACGCTCTTCGCGGTCGATGCGGGGACGGCGCCGGGTGCGCCGTTCCGCGGAACCGAGGATCGCGTTCGCCTCGTCGATCAGCGCGATGTCTTGTTCGGAGAAACCGTCGTCGGCGTTGCCGATCAAGAGCGCGGCGTCCTTCTCGGACAAGATCCCGTGCGTTGCGCGACGGCGGAACTCGGGATCGGTCCGAAGCATCGTGAGGATGTCCTGACCGCTCCGCAGCGGCCACATGTGTTCCACAGCGGCGATGAAATCGGGATGTTCACGGATGTCCGATTCGAACGTCGTGAAGTGCTCGGGACCGAAGATGTCGCGCCACTCGTCCTTGTTGTGCCACTTCCGGTAGAGGTAAGAGATGACGAAGCCGCGGACGTCCTCCGCGCGCGCGTTGTGCGTCCCGCTGAAGCGCTTGCGCGAGAGCCGGACGATGTGCTCGCTCGCGCCCGGCGTCAGCGTGATCGTTGCGCCTTCGTGAGCGATCTTCACCGGCTCGCGCACGCCCTGCTCGATGTTCGCGCACGCCCGTGCGATCACCTGCGCCATCCGTGGATCGCCTTTGAGCCTCGCGACCTGCGGCGGGTCTTCCGTTGTCGGTGAGATGCCCACGACGAGGCCGCCGATCGTCGAGAGCGCCGCGGACTCGCCGAGCGAAGGGAGCACCTGCTCGATGTAGCGGAGGAAGAGCGCGTTCGGGCCGACGACGAGCACGCCTGTGCGCGCGAGGCGCTCGCGATACGTGTACAGCAGGTAGGCCGCGCGGTGCAGCGCGACGGCGGTCTTGCCCGTTCCCGGCCCCCCTTGGACGACGAGCACGCCCTGCAGCGGCGCGCGGATGACGTCGTCCTGCTCGCGTTGGATGGTCGAAACGATGTCGCGCATGTGTCCCGACCGCGTGCGTTCGAGGGCGTTCAGGAGCGCAGCCTCGCCGACCAGGACGAGATCGCCGCGCAGATCCTCGCGGTCGAGCAGCTCGTCTTCGAGGTGGACGACCCGCTGTCCCCGCCCCAGGATGTGGCGCCGCCGGACCACGTTCATCGTCTCCTTCGGCGTCGCCTTGTAGAAGGGGATCGATGCCGGGGCGCGCCAGTCGGTGACGAGCGGCTCGTGGTCCTCGTCGTAGACGGCGACGCGGCCGATGTGATTCGTCGATCCGTCGGCGTTGTCGATCCGTCCGAAGACGAGTGATTCGTCCCCGATGTTGAGCTGCTGCGCGCGGCGGAGGCTCGACTCGACCATGGCGTCCCGCTCCGGCCCAGCGGACGCGTTGTTCGCCGCGGCGGACGCGGCGAAGATGCGTGCTCGCTCCCGCATCGCTTCCAAACGCGCGTACGCGCGGTCGACCAGATCCTGTTCGAGCGCTATCTCTTTGTCCGTCAACGCGGCTCCGCTACCTTCGCCGTGGCACGAACTTCGAATCTTACGGGCCGAAGTTCGCTTGCGGGAAGCCCGGTCCGCCGTGCGATGATGGAGGGGCGAAGAAGATCACTCGTCCGCGACGGGCAGGTCTTGCGACCAATCCTCACCGAGCAAACGGCGCAGTGCGTCATGAGCCTCGGCCGCGTTGTCGCGCAGCGTCCCGATGGTGATGCCGAGACACGCTGCGATGTCCGGCTCGGGAAGATGCTCGAGGTCGAGCAGAACGACGGTCTCTCGCTGCCGTCGCGGGAGTGAACGCAGCGCGGTGATCAGCGCGACTCGTAACGGAGAGAGTTCTGTCTGCTTGCGCGCGATGTCGAGCGCGGCAGCCGCCGCCTCACGCGCGAGCCACGCGTCGCGATGCGAGAGGTTCGCGATCTTCGACCACGACAGATGCGCGCGCGCAAGCGCTTCCGTTGCCGCGTCTTCGGCGAGACGCTCATCACCGAGGATCCGGTACGCGACGCCGAAGCACGGGCGAAGCAAGGTCGGGAAAAGTGATTCGAAGTCGTCGGTCGGGGGCGTCGACATGGGGACGGACCGGTCCTAGGGCAGGCCCGACGGGAACGCGGGATCGGCATCGGAGTTGTTCCCGTCCGAGAACACGCGCTCACCCGATCCGTCGGCGGTCACGAACACGAGCACGGGGTGTCCCGTCCCGCCGATGCTGCCGAGGGGGGCCGAGTGAGCGTCGAATTCCGCACCGCGCTCGACCGCGATGATCGATCCGTCCGGCGACCACGACGGCTTTACATCGGAGTTGGTCGGATGCGTGATCTGCGTCTGGTGCGATCCGTCGCCGTCCATCGTCTCGAGAGCCGTGGTTGCGCCGGAGAGCGCAACGTAGGCGATGCGGCCGCTCGCCGTCGCGGACGGCTCGCCGGCGAAAACAGGGTTCGTCGTCAAGAACTTCTTGCCCGAACCGTTTATCGCGATCGTTGCGACATTCGTCGACACGCCCTGGAGCCCGCCGAAGACGAGATGTCGCCCGTCGTGCATCCACGAGGCGTTCGCGCCGGCCTGCGTGACCATCTTGCGTCCCGTTCCGTCACTTCGGATGGTCCAGATGCGTCCGTTACTGCTACCCGACCTCCCGACGGCGAAGTCGTAGAACACGAGGCTTCGTCCGTCGGGGGACCACTGCGGCCTGCCGCCGACGGCGATGTGCCGAACGTTCGAGCCGTCGGCGTTCATCGTGTAGATGTCGCCGACGGTGTCCGTCGGCTGCGCGAGCCGGACGAAGGCGATGTGGCGCGCGTCCGGAGACCACGCCGGATCGCGTTCCGTGGCGGGGTCGTCCGTCAGCCGTCGCAGATGCTTGCCGTCGATGTCCATGGAGTAGATGTCCCAGTTGCCCGAGCGATCGCTCGCGAACGCGAATGGTGTCACCGCAGCAACGTCATGCGAACCGAACTGCCCGCTTTGAACCTCTTGAGCGAGCGTCGGTTGCAGGTGTCGTTTCACCTGTGGCGGAGCAGCGCAGACGCACGCGGTCGCCGAGGGCGCCGCGGTCGGTGTGACGACGGCGATCGGTGGCGCCGCGGACGACAGTGCGCGCTTCGTTACTGGCTTGTTCGAGCTCGGGAGCACGAACGGGATCGTCGCGAGCAGCGCGAGCACGACCCCCGCGCTGATCGACCGCGTCAGCCGGCGCCTACGCTTGATCTCGCCCGAGCGCCGGTAGACGTTTGCGAGGAGCTCCCCATCCGGCCGTCGTTTCATCGTTCCCTACCATCATCGGCTAGGCGTCTTCCGGGGTTGACCACTACGCTCAGCGCGTGGATCTGCGTTTCACTATGGAGCAACGGCAACTGCGCGGTGACGCGCGGTCCTGGCTCGAGAGCAACGTCCCGCAGCCGCCGCTTCCCTCGATGGATACCGCGGATGGGTTCGTCGCGCACCGGAAGTGGGAGCGCGCCTTGTTCGACGCGGGCTGGGGCGTGGTCTCGTGGCCAAAGACCTACGGCGGACGAGGCCTCGGCATCGTCGACTGGCTGATCTTCGAGGAGGAGTACTACCGCGCACACGCGCCGGGACGCGTCAACCAGAACGGGTTGTTCCTGCTCGGTCCGACGCTGATGTCGCACGGGACGGACGACCAGAAGCAACGCTTCCTGCCGGCGATGGCGCGCGGCGACGAGATCTGGTGCCAGGGATGGTCCGAGCCGAACGCCGGCAGCGACATGGCCGCGATCCGGACGAGGGCGGTGCGCGACGGCGACGACTGGGTGATCGAGGGTCAGAAGACGTGGTGCTCGCGCGGCGCGTGGGCCGACTGGATGTTCGGACTCTTCCGGACGGAGCCCGGCTCGGAACGCCATCACGGACTCACGATGGTCCTGCTCCCGATGAGCGGTGACGGGATCGAGGTCCGTCCTATCGCGCAGATGGACGGCGAGACCGGATTCGCCGAGGTGTTCTTCGACGGCGCGCGCGTTCCGGTTGCGAACACGCTCGGCGAAGAAGGCCAAGGCTGGAACGTCGCGATGACGACGGCCGGATTCGAGCGCGGTTTGCTGCTTCGTCCGCCCGGACGATTCATGGCCACGGCCGCGCGTCTGCACGAGCTCTTCGTTGCGTGCGGTGAACCATCCCAGCTTCGTCAGGACGTCGCGCGCGCCGTGATGGCCGCGCGCATGTATCGCCTCTACGTCTACTGGACGGCCGGACGTCTGCAACGCGGCGAACGGATCGGACCGGAGTCGTCCGTCAACAAGATCGTCTGGTCGGAGATGGACATCCACATGCACGCGACGGCGATGCGTCTCCTCGGTGTGGCGGGCCTGGCCGCGGACGAGTGGTTCGACCCCTATTACTTCTCTATGGCCGGACCCATCTACGCGGGCACGAACGAGATCCAGCGCAATATCATCGGCGAACGAGTGCTAGGACTCCCGAGATGACCGGAGCGAAGGACGGCGTACGCGAGCGGCTCGAAGCCGCACGCGACGAGATCGTCGACATCTCACACCAGATCCACGCCGAGCCCGAGCTCGGTTACGAAGAAGAGAAGGCCGCGGCGTGGCTGACCGAGTATCTCGACGCCGCCGGCTTCGACGTGATCAAAGGCGTTTACGGCATGCCGACGGCGTTCACGGCGACCGTCGGGTCCGGCCCGCTGCACATCGGGATCTGTGCCGAGTACGACTGTCTTCCCGCCGTCGGCCATGCGTGCGGACACAACATCATCGCGGCGATGGGAGTCGGAGCGGGCGTCGCGGCCGCGAAGGTCGCGGACGAGGTCGGCCTCACGATCACGGTCTTCGGCACGCCGGCAGAAGAAGGTGGCGGCGGCAAGATCAAGATGCTCGATGCCGGCGCATTCGACGGCGTCCACGCGGCGATGATGGTGCACCCGGCACCGCTCGACATCGTCGAGCTTCCGATCATCGCCGCGGATCACTTCGACGTGTACTACACGGGTAAGGAAGCGCACGCGTCGGCGTCACCCGAGGTCGGTATCAACGCGGCCGATGCGCTGACGATCGCGCAAACCGCGATCGGCCTGTTGCGCCAGCACATCAAGGCGACCGACCGGATCCACGGGATCATCACGAAAGGCGGCGACGCCGCGAACATCGTCCCCGCGCACACGAGCGCGCACTACATGGTGCGGGCCGCGTCCCTCGGTGAATTGCATGACATCCGCGCGCGCGTGAAAGCGTGCTTCGACGCCGGCGCTCTCGCGACCGGCGCCACCGTTGCCTACGAGGACAGTGTCGCCGCGTATGCCGAGATGCATCACGATCCCGGGATCGCGGCGATCTACAAGCGCAATGCCGAGGCCGCCGGACGAACCTTCATCGATCTCGGCAACGCGGCGGCGCGTGCGGCGGCGTCGACGGACATGGGCAACGTGTCGCTGAAGATCCCGTCGATACACCCGTCGATCGGGATCGAGTGCCTGCCCGCCGTGAACCACCAGCCCGAGTTCACTGCGCACTGCGTCAAGCCCGCGGCGGACAAGGCATGTTTCGACGGAGCGCTCGCGATGGCATGGACCTGCGTCGACCTCGCAACGGACGAAGCGCAACGGGAACGCCTTATCTCTGCTTGAAGGTCACCGAGTACGAGAGCTGCCGGAACCCCACCGAACGGTAGAGCAGCTCCGGTCCCCGGTTGTTCTCGTCGTCGACGCACGCGACGAGGGCGGTGTGCGCGCCGGCGTCGCGCAACCGGTGCAACCCGAAGAGATTGACCGCGCGTCCGAGGCCTGTACGCCGATGCGTTGGATGGACTCCGACGGGCTCGAATTCGCCGACGCGATGTTCGTCGTCGTACCAGGCGAGGGCGTAGGCGGCGAGTGATCCGTCCGGCGCGACGAGTACGCAGTCGAGATCGTTGCGATACGGCCACGTCGTGCGGACGTTCGCATAGCTCTCGTTCGTCACCCGGGACGGATCCCACACGACGCGGTGGATGTCGACGCGCGCGTCGAAGTCGCCGAACTCGGCCATGGTCGTGAGGCGGTAGCCGTCCGGGACGCGCGGGGTCTCGATCTCATCGAGCTCGCGGACGTTGAGCATCCCGCGCGGGCCGTCCTCGTCGATCTCGAACCCATGCCGGCGTAAGGCGTCGACGGCGGCCGTGTTCGCGGTCGCGACCGAGGCGTCGCGGGGGCCGTCCGTCGACCGGACGAACCACTCGAGCACGTCGTCCAGCACCGCTTCATGTTGCAGATGGACCTGCCAGAGCAGGGATGCGGATGGAAAGACCCAGGCCCACGCGACGATGTCGTCGCCGTCGAACCAAAGCTGGCGCTTCCATTCCTGTTCGCGACCGACGTGTTGGCTCATCGCCCACGCGAGCTCGCCGACCGTTCCGTCGACGTCGAGGTATCCGGGCTCGAGATGCCACACGGCCTGCGCAAGGCGTTGCATCTCGCGGAGATCGGCCGGTGATTCGAACGGTCGGCTAAGCACCCACCGATGTTGCCTCGCGGGCGTGGATCGTGTTGCGAAGCTCGAAGATCCGCGGCACCGGAGGCGTCACGCCGTTGCGGTCGAGGATCGGGAAGAGCGTGTCGGCGAACGTGTTCAACTTCTTCTCGCTCTCCCATGTGTCGACGACGAAGAACGTTCCGTCCTCCCACGCCGCCAGGTGATCGATCCGTCCGTCCGGAGCTCCGGCGCCGGCTGCGTCGAGCTCAGCGATGACGCTTGCATACTGCGCTTCCGACATGTCCGTTCCCTGAAAGACCGCGACGATCATGGCGCACTCCTTTCAAGAGTGACGCTTCTATCGTCGCGGTGGTTCGTCCGAGAGGGTAGGGCCGGAAGTCCTAAGAAACGGCTGCGTCGCGGAAGCGCGATGAACGATGGACGGGATCTTTGTCGTAGTGCGGCAGAACGTGCTTGCCGAACAGTTCGATGGACTCGATCGCGTCTTCGACATCCATGTCGACGGGGAGACCGAACACGATCTGATCCGCGCCGACGTCTTCGTACTTCTTGATCTGTTCGAGAACCTCATCGGGCGAACCGCAGAGGAGGTAACCCGCCTTGATGCGTTCCTCGACCTGTTCGAGCGTCGGATCGGGCAGAAGGTTCGGCCACTCGGGGATGCCCGGCGGTTTCGGGAACGTGGTGTGGTAGCGGTAGACGAGCGACACCTGCAACCCGCTTCCCATGTCGGCAGCGACCTTCCGTGCGCGGCCCCCGTCTTCGAGACAGATCACGGTGTTCGTGATCATCACGTTGTCGTTGACGTACGCACCGATCGGTTCGGCGTCGGCGACCGCTTTCTTGTAGGCCTCGATCATCGGCGCCATCTGCGGGGCAGCAGAGAAGTTGAAGCCGATCGCGCCGAGACCCTTCGCTCCCGCTTTCGCGAACGTGGGCGGGTTGCCGCACGCTTGCCAGATCGGCGGGTGGGGTTTGCGCCAGGGCTTCGGCAGGACGTTTCGCTTCGGCGCGTCGAAGAACTTGCCGTGAAACTCGTACTCCTCGTCGCGGAACATCTTCGGAAGTTCGTTCAACACTTCCTCGAACGGTTCTTTCGTTGCATCCGTCGATCCGATGCCGAAGCCGGTGACCTCGTGGTGTCCGGCGCCTCGTCCGACGCCGAGCTCGAAGCGTCCGCCCGAGAGGTGATCCATCATCGTCACGCGTTCGGCGATGCGGTACGGGTGGTTCACCTGCGGATTGAGGTTCCAGATCGCCGAGCCGAGGTGGATCCGCTCCGTCACGCCCGCGGCATAGGCGAGGAACACTTCCGACGCGGACAGATGCGAGTACTCGTCGAGGAAATGGTGCTCGGACGCCCACGCGTATTTGAACCCCGACCGGTCGGCGGCTTTGACGATCTCCATGTCGCCGAGAAGCGCTTTGTGCTCGAAGGACGGATCCTTCGCGACGCGGCGGCGCGGGACGTGGCCCTGGACGAAAACCCCGAATTCCATCGGCCAGAGCGTAGAGCGGGAACGAGTGGTACGTCAACCGAACGCGGATTTGCTAGAGCGAACGACCCTCCAGGCCGGGTGTATCGTCTCTTCGTGGACGTCCGGCTTCGATCGGCGACATCGGTTGCGGCGATGCTGCTCGCGGTCGTCCCGGCGATCCCGGCGCACGCTGCGGGCGTGAGGGTTCCGTGCAACGTCGCGGCGCTGCAGACGGCCGTTACGAACGCCAACACGAGCGGCGGCGCGATCAAGCTCGCATCGCACTGCATCTACGCCGTGAAGACGCCGGCGACCGCATCGGACGCTTTCCCCATCATCGTGAAGCCGGTGACGATCGTCGGTGGCAGATCGTCGATCATCCGCCGAGACCTGTTCGCCTCGACGAGCTTCCGGGTCTTCGAGGTCGCCGCCGGCGGCGTCCTCACGCTGAAGAGCCTCGCCGTCGAGAACGGCCTGTCGGTGGGCGGAGGCGGAGCGGTTTCCGTAACGTCCGGCGGCGAGATCGTCGCCAAGCATGTGGCGTTCAACGACAACGGCGCGGCGAACGGTGGCGGCGTGTCCATCGGAGCAGCGGGAAGAGGCGTCATCCGCTCGAGCACGTTCTTCGGAAACTCGACGAGCAGCGCCGGGGGCGGGGCCATCGTAGACTTCGGTGCCCTCGTTCTGAAGGACTCGTCCCTTCTGAACAACACCGCACCCATCAACGGCGGAGGACTCAACGTACAGCCGGGGGCCACCGCGTCGATGGTGCGTACCCGCGTCGAGCGCAACCGGTCCGGTGCTGCCGGCGGCGGCGTTTCTGACGTCATGGGAGCAGTGAGGATCGCTTCATCGAAGATCACTTCGAATGTCAGCGGAGCGTCCGGGGGCGGGATCGCGTCGAGCGGCACCGGCCTCGTTCACCTCCGCTCGACGGTGGTCAAGCACAACAGCCCGAACAACTGCAACCCCGCGATCAAAGGCTGCCGCCACTAGCGCCGGCAACGGCCGCGCGGGCCCGTGAGATCGACGCGTCGGATCTGTTGAGCATTCTCCACCTCCGCGGGCGCCTTCTGCCGGACGACGTGGTCCGAGATGTCTTCGTCGTCGACGGGAAGTTCGCCTTCGACGAACCGGACGACGACCCGGACACGACCTTCGACGACGGATATCTGCTTCCCGGACTCGTGGACGCGCACGCGCATCTCGCGCTGTTTTCGCCCGCTCCCGACGACGCGTCACCGGAGGAACGCGCGCGTGCGAGTGCGCAGGCGCAACTCGACGCCGGTGTGCTCGCGCTACGCGAACCCGGAAGCCCCGACAACGGATCGGTCGCGTTGCTCGATGATCCGTCCCTGCCACGGATCCAGATCGCGGGGCGATTCCTCGCTCCGAGGGGCCGGCATTTCCCAGGGCTCGCACGCGAAGTGCCCGAGGATTCTTTACCGGACGAAGCACTCGTCGAGCTCGGAACCTCCGGCGCGTGGGTCAAGGTCATCGGCGACTTCTTCACCTCGGACGGTTTCACGGCGAACTGGCGGCCGGAAACGCTGGCGGAAGCGGCGCGGCGCGTGCACGAGGCGGGCGGCCGGATCGCGATCCATGCGATCCTTCCGGACGTGATCGAAGCGGCGATCGAAGCGAACTTCGATTCGATCGAGCATGCGACCGTACTACGAAGCGATCACATCCGAGCGATGAAGGAGCGAAACATCGCGTACGTGCCGACGATGATCATCGCCGACGGAGCCGACGCGATGATCGCGTCGGCGGGCATCCCCGACGCCCAAGCGCGCATGGTCACCGAAGCGTTCGTTCGCCAAGGCGAGCGCGTGTCCGAAGCCGTCGATGCCGGCGTTGTGACACTCGCGGGGACGGACGCCGGGATGGGGCCGCACGGCTTGATCCGCGAAGAGATCGCTCGATTCCTGGCGGCCGGCGTGGCGCGCGACGTCGCGCTCGGTGCGGCGTCCTGGACGGCCCGGTCCTTCCTCGGCTATCCCCTTATCGAGAGGGCGCGCCGGCGGATCTCATCGCGTTCCGGGAAGATCCGCGCGAAACGCTCGGCACCCCGGACGTCGTGATCCTGAACGGTCAGCGCATCCGCTGACGAACCGCTTCGAAGAGCAGGATCGACGCGCTCTGCGCGGCGTTCAGGCTGTCGATCTCCTCGCTCCCCGGCATCGGGATGCGCACCTTGACCTCCGCCGCTTCGAGCATCCGTTCCGACAGTCCGTACTGCTCGGAGCCGACGACGATCGCTTCGAGTTTGGCGTCCCACAGATCGGTGTCGCCCTCGGGAGTCGCAGCAGCCATAGCGATACCGTTCACGCGCAACCAGGCGATCGCTTCGTCGCTCGAGGCGACGGCGATCGGTGTCGTGAACAGCGTGCCGATCGATGAACGAACGACGTTCGGATTGAAGACGTCGGTCGTTTGGTCGGCGACGATCACCGCGTCGGCGGACGCTGCCGTCGCCGTGCGGATCATCGTTCCGAGATTGCCCGGCTTCTCGATCGACTCGACGACGAGGACGAGCCGCTGTGCGCCGACGTGCAGATGATCCAGACTCGTGTCGAACTGCCGGCATACGGCGAGGAGTCCTTCCGGACGGTCGCGGTACGCCATCTTCTTGAAGACGGGCTCCGTCGCTTCGAGCACGGTCGCGTTCGCGCGCTCGATCAGCGTGGTCTCGTTCGATCCCAGGAACATCGATGGACAGACCCACAACTCCTCGATGTCGATGCCGTGGTCGATGGCGCGTCCGATCTCACGGAAGCCTTCGACGAGGAAGAGTCCCGTTTGGATGCGCGCACGCCGATCGCGCATCCGCACGATCTCCTTCACGCGCGCGTTCGCGGTCGAGGTGATCTTCACGTCACGACGATGCGGTAGCCGATGTCGATCTCGTCGAGGTCGCGCAGGTGCCCGTTTCGTCGCTCCCACACACCCGACCGAAGGTCGTCGGTGAGCTGCGCGACGCCGCGCTCGACCACCGCGGGATCGAGACGCGGGAAAACCGACATGCCGGCTCGCACATCCGTGTCGAGGTACGCCTCGGGCCGTTTCCAGAATGCGCCCAGATGTCCGTCGACGCAGTCCGCCGGCACGGGAACGATCTCGACCCGTCCGCCGAGCTTTTCCGCGACGTGTTGCAGCGGCTGAAAACGCAGGAGGTCGTTCTGGACGATCTCCGGGAAGTAATCGCGCGTCAGCCAGAAGTCGTTGAGGTCGGTGATGGTGTGTGTCAGGATCAGCTGCCGGGACGCGACACGTCGCATCTCGTCGAGTCCGGCGTCCGGGTCCGGCCAGTGATGGATCGTGAGGATCGCGATCGCCGCATCGAAGGATCGATCGGCGAAGGGAAGCGCGACGGCATCAGCGCGCACGACGGGTGCGTCCGACGTGCGTTGCTTGATCATCTCGACGGACGGCTCGACCGCCACGACGAAACGGTCATCCGGTTCGTACGAACCGGTGCCGGCGCCGATGTTGACGACGCTTCGTGCATCGCCGAGCGCCCGGAGGATCTGCGCGAAGAAGCGGGGGTCCGTCCGGCGACGCGCCGCGTATCCCTTACCGATGAGGTCGTAGCTTACGGGTGCTGGCTCGATACCGACACCACCTCGCCGGTCATGTACGACGAGTAGTCGCTCGCGAGGAACACGATCACGTTGGCTACTTCCCACGGTTCGGCCGCGCGCTTGAACGCTTCGAGATCGACGAGCTCGTCGAGCGTCTGCTTCGGCATGACCTTCTCGAGGAACGGATGCATCGCAAGACTCGGTGCCACGGCGTTCACACGAACGCCGTGCGGCGCGGCTTCCATCGCGGCGACGCGAGTGAGCGCGGCGATGCCGGCTTTCGCCGCGGCGTAGTGCGCCTGCCCGGCTTGCGCACGCCAGGCGAGGATCGACGAGAGGTTGATGATCGCGCCCTCGCCGCGCGGGATCATGTGGCGGAGCGCGGCGCGTGTGCAGCGCATCGTCCCTTTCAAGGAGACGTCCATCACGGCGTCCCATTCCTCGTCGCTCATGTCGACGAGATCCTTCGTCCCGCCGAGCCCGGCGTTGTTCACGGCGATGTCGACGCCGCCGAGCTCATCGATCGCCGTGTCGAAGAGGCGCTGGACGTCCGCTTCCGATGTCACGTTGCACGGCACCGTGAGCGGCCGCGTGCCGAAGTCCTGCTCGAAGGCATCGGCGGCTTCGGCGAGGCGCCGTTCGTGGATGTCCGATAAGACGACCCTCGCTCCTTCTTCGACGCATCGGCGTGCCGTAGCGAGTCCGATCCCGGCCCCCGCGGACGCCGTCACGATGACACGCTTGCCTTCGAGGAGGTGATGTCCGTTCACAGCAGTTCCTCGAGTGTGTGCACCGCGGCGAGGTTGCGTCGCAACTCGTGCGAGCGTCCGAACGAATCGCGAAGCTCCATCCCGCGTTTCAACCACAGGTGCAGATCGTGCTCCCACGTGAACCCGATCCCGCCGTGACACTGCAGCGCGTCTCCGTCGCAGAGCTCGTTCGTGTCGTTCGCGGCGATCTTCGCGACGCACGCGGCGATCGAGGCGTCCGCGAGCTCGTTCGCGACCGCGTACGACGCGTACCAGGCCGCCGGACGGGACGAAGCGATCGCGACGTGCATCGACGCCAGCTTGTGCTTGACCGCTTGGAACGACCCGACCGGTTTGCCGAACTGGTGACGATCCTTCACGTACTCGGTGGTCATCTCGACGAGTCGCATCGACACGCCGTTGAGCAACGACGCCGTCCCGGAGAAGGCGCGCGCGTACGCATCGCGGAACGCGCCGGCGATGCGGTCGTCACCGATGACGACGTCTTCGCCGTCGATGCGCACGTCGGCGTCGGCGTCACCGGACGCGATCGCCGGCAACCAGCGTTCCTTCTGTACGTCCGTGCCGTGCGAGGCGATGATCGGCGCGGCGACGCCGGTGAGCTCGAGCAGCGGCTCGGGCAGGGCGATCCGTCCGGCTTCTTCGTAGACGAGTGTCAGGTCGAGCTCGGTCCCGCCGGCGCCGCCGAACGCTTCCGGAACGGTGATGCCGCAGATGCCGGCCTCCGCCATCGTCTTCCAGACGCGACGATCCACCGGCTTCCCGTCGCGGATCTCCCGGACGCGCGACGGCGGCGACTCCTTCGCGAAGAGCTCTCGTGCAAGGTCGCGCAGCGCGTACTGCGTGTCGTCGAAGTCGAAGTTCACCGCGGCAGTCCCAAGATGCGTTCCGCGACGATGTTGCGCTGGATCTCGCTCGTCCCGGCGTAGATCGTGGCGGCGCGTGCGTACCAGTAGTTGTGCCACCACGCTTCGGTGTGGTTGCCGGGTCCCGTGAGATCGAGCCCGACGTCGAACACACGCCGTTCGAGCTCGGACCACTGGAGTTTCGTGACACTGGCGTCGATCCCGATCGCTTCACCGTTCGCGAGCCGCGAGAGTGTCCGCTTCGTCGAATGCTCGTAGCACTTCGCCGCAACGTAGAGCTTCAGAACTTCGTCGACGGCGACGGGGTCGTCCCGATCGATCATCGTCGCCAGTTCGCGCAGATCGCGGAGATACCGCGCGGCCGGACGCGCCGGTGCTTCGCGCTCGGCCCCCAGCGTGGTCATGGCGACGCGCCAGCCGTCGTTGACGTCGCCGATGACATTCGCGACGGGGACACGTACGTCGGTGAAGAACACTTCGGCGAACCCGGCGTGCCCGTCGAGCTGCGTGATCGGACGGGGCTCCACGCCGTCGGATCGCATGTCGATCGCGAGGAACGTGATTCCGTTATGACGCTCGGCTTCGGGGTCCGTTCGTACGAGGGCGAAGATCCAGTCGGCGAACGCGCCGTACGACGTCCAGATCTTCTGTCCGTTGACGACGAACTCGCTGCCTTCGCGCACGGCTCTCGTGCGGATCCCGGCGAGATCACTGCCGGCTTCCGGCTCCGAGAATCCCTGTGACCAGATCTCGCTCGCGTCGTATATCGACGGGAGCCAGCGCTCCTGCTGCTCGGGCGTGCCGTGCGCGATGAGGGTGGGTGCCATGAGCTTCGTCCCGACGACCGTGATCCGTTCTGGTCCGTTCGCGAGGAGGTACTCCTCTTCGAAGATCGCGCGGGTGACGACGTCGGTCTCGTCGAATCCGGCGGCCGCGAGTTTGCGCTCCCACGCTCGATGCGCTTCGAACCCTTCGCGCGTTCCGGGAGCCGGGAGCGATTCCACATTGCGAACGAGCCAGTCGCGAACCTTCGCGCGGAAACGGCCCTGCTCCGAGGTGTATGTGAGGTCCACCGTTCGCTCTCTCGCTTGCTCCGCGCTTCGCGCTCCGCAGTCGTCCCTCAGCCGATGCTAACGTTCCGTTCCATATGGGCATCCTCGACGGCAAGGCGATAGCGGTAACAGGAGCGGGACGGGGCATCGGACGCGCGGTCGCACTCGAGTGCGCCGTCGCGGGAGCGAACGTCGTCGTAGCGGACTACGGCGTCGGCATGGCCGGCGAAGACCCGACGAGTGACGTCGCCGACGAAGTCGTCGCCGAGATCACGCACGGCGGAGGTACGGCCGTCGCCGTCGCGGACGACGTCTCGACGATGGAAGGCGGCGCGCGCGTTGTGCAGACGGCACTCGACACATGGGGACACATCGACGGTGTCGTCACGTGTCACGGCATCCTGCGCGAGCGGATGCTCTTCAATATGACCGAAGACGAGTGGGACGACGTCGTTCGCGTCCACCTGAAGGGAACGTTCACGATCTTCCGCCACGCCGCTGCGGTCATGCGGAAGCAAGAGTCCGGATCGCTCGTGGCGTTCACGTCGGGCGCGTTCCAGGGAAGCGTCGCGCAAGCGAACTACTCGGCCGCGAAGGGCGGCATCGTTTCGCTCGTCCGGTCGGCCGCCCTCGGCCTCCACCGTTACGGTGTGCGGTCGAATGCGATCGCGCCCGTGGCTCGCACGCGGATGTCCGCGAACGTTCCGGCCGGACTCGCCGAGATCGGCGACGCCGAAGACGTCTCACCGATGGTTGCGTTCTTGCTCTCCGACCGCGCGAAGCACGTGACCGGACAGATCTACACCGCGGTCGGGTCGCGCATCGCTGTGTGGAACCAGCCCATGGAGGTGCGTTCGATGACGACGGACGGACGCTGGACGCCCGACTCGATCGCCGACCGCATCGACGAAGAGGTCGGGCAAGAGGAGATGCCGCTCCTGCGCGCGATCAAAGACGCGACGGCCAAAGGATGAAGTTCGGCGTCACCGTCTTCCTCACGGACTACACGATCACGCCGGCTGAGCTCGGCAGGGAGGCGGAGGCGCGCGGGTTCAGCTCGCTCTACACCCCCGAACACACGCACATCCCCGTCGCGCGCAAGACGCCACCGCCGATGGGTGACCCGCTCCCGAACCAGTACCTTCATGCGCTCGATCCGTACGTCGCGCTGTCGTGGGTCGCGTCGGCGACGACCACACTCCGTGTCGGCACGGGTTGCTGCCTCGTGGCTCAGCACGATCCGATCGTGCTCGCGAAGGAGATCGCGTCGCTCGACCATCTTTCGAACGGACGATTCACGCTCGGCGTCGGCTTCGGTTGGAACGAAGAGGAAGGCCTCGACCACGGCGTCGAATGGAAACGGCGACGCGACGTCGTGCGCGAGAAGATCCTCGCCATGAAGGCGCTTTGGTCGAACGACGAAGCGGGGTTCGAAGGAGAGTTCGTCCGTTTCGAGAAGTCGTGGTCGTGGCCGAAGCCCGCGCAGCAGCCGAACCCGCCTGTCTACGTGGCCGGTGCCGGCGGGCCGAAGCTCTTCAAACACCTCGCCGAGTGGGGCGACGGCTGGATCCCCATCGGGGGCCGGGGCGTGCGGGAGAAGCTCCCGATGCTGCACGACGAGCTCGCGAAGGCCGGACGCTCGCCCGAAGACATCAAGATCATCCCATTCGGCTCCCTGCCCGACCCGGGGAAGATCGAGTACTTCGCGAAATTGGGTATCGACGAGGTCGTACTCGGAGTCGATCCCGGAACGAAGGACGTCGTATTGCCGATCCTCGACCGTTACGCGAAAGAGGTCGAAGCTTTCGTTGGCTGATCTCGAACACGCCGCCCGCGGAGGCGTCCTGCGGATCACGCTCAATCGTCCGGACGTTCGCAACGCGCTTACGCCGGATCAGCGCGACGAGATCATCGCGCTCCTCGAAGATGCATCGTCGGACGAAGCCGTCCGGTGCATCGTCCTGACGGGGGCGGGCGGCTCCTTCTGCTCTGGGGCCGACCTGCGCGCGTCACGTTCCGCCGGCGAACGCCGCGTGGGTGACGTTGCCCGAACGATCGCGAACGGCGCGCAAAGGCTCATCGCATCGGTGATGGATTGCGAGAAGCCTGTGATCGCCGCCGTCGACGGTGTGGCTGCGGGTCTCGGCGCGCACCTCGCGCTCGCGTGCGACCTCGTGATCGCGAGCGAGGAAGCGCGGTTCATCGAGGTGTTCGTCCGGCGCGGTCTCGTCCCCGACGGCGGCGGCGCGTATCTCCTCGTGCGGCTCGTCGGCCCACATAAGGCGAAAGAGCTCGCGTTCTTCGGCGGCGACGTGCAGGCGAATGACGCCCTCGAGATGGGACTGATCAATTGCGTCGTGCCCGCCGACCAGCTCGAACCGACGGTCGAGGCGTGGGCCCAGAAGCTGGCGACCGGACCGACGCGGACGATCGCGCTGACCAAGAAGCTCATCAACGACGCGCACGACCTCGACCGCGGCGCCGCCTTCGCGCAGGAAGCGTCGGCGCAAGAGGTCAATATGGGCACGAACGATGCCGGCGAGGGTGTGCGAAGCTTCGTAGAACGACGGGAGCCGGAGTTCAAGGGTTGGTAACGCAGGAAGAGCTCGACTTCTACGCGACGCCGGGCGAGATGACGAAGCTCGCGGCCGTCGACGTTCCGAGTGATGTGCCGTCCGTGTGCGAGGTCGTGCAGGGCATCGTCATACATCCGTTCCTCACCCATCTGTACGGACTGGAGTTCCCCGCGGATCGCGAGGAAGAGCTGCAGATCCACCCGGCGGCTTCGATCGTCGATCGCGTCCGTGAGCTCGATCCGTCGCCGCTGACCGAGCAGCGTCCGCCGGAGCGGCGCGTCCTCGGAAATTGCCGCGACTTCTCGACGATCACGACGGCGTTCCTCAGGAGCAACGCGATCCCGGCGCGCGCGCGCTGCGGTTTCGGTACCTACTTCGAACCCGGCAAGTACATCGACCACTGGGTCGTGGAGTGGTGGAACGGGACCGCATGGCAGCTGACCGACGCTCAGATCGATGAGGTGCAGCGCCGGAACAACGGCTTGATCGATTTCGATCCGCTCGACGTTCCACGCGATCGGTTCATCGTCGGCGGCGATGCCTGGCAGCTCTACCGTGACGGGGAAGCGTCCGCCGATCAGTTCGGTGTTCTCGACATGTTCGACATCGGATTCGCGACGGGAAACCTCGTCAAAGACATCGCCTCACTGAACAAGGTCGAGTTGCTCCCGTGGGAGTCGTGGGAAGCCGACGCGGACGAAGCACTCCTCGATGAGCTCGCGCCGATCTCGTCGTCCGCCGACTACGAGCGGGCTCGTGCGATCTATGAAACCGACGAGCGGGTCCGCGTACCGGACGAGGTGACGTCATACAACCCGCAACCACCGCACAAGGTTCGGGTCAGATGACAACGAAGCCCGCCCTTCGGCTCGCGATGCCCCGTCCCGAGCTCGAGGAGAGTTTCAGACGTGCAGCGGCCGAGTTCCCGTACGACGAAGAGACGCTTTCGTACGAGCGTGATCTCGCGACGCGCGACTTCGATCAGTACGTGCGGTCGACGCAAGCGTGGGCGAACGGCCGGGATCTGCCCCGCGGATGGATCGCCGTGTCGACGTTCTGGCTCGCCGAAGGCGATGAGTACATCGGGACGGTGAACGTCCGCCACAAGCTGAACGACTGGTTGCTCCGCTACGGGGGACACATCGGCTACGGGATCCGTCCATCGAAGCGGCGGATGGGATACGGCACCGAGATCTGCCGGCTCGGCCTCGAGGAGGCGCGGAAACTCGGCCTCAAACGCGTACTCATCACGTGCGACGCCGACAACGTCGGGAGCAAGAAGATCATCGAAAGCAACGGTGGTGTGTTCGAGGACGAAGTCCCGCAGCCGGACCGCCCGGTCGGCAAGCGCCGCTACTGGTTCGATCTGTGATTCGTCCGCTCGAGGGTGTGCGCATCGTCGAGTGCTCGATGCTCGGTCCGGCGGCGATCACGACGACGCTCGCCGATCTCGGTGCCGACGTCATCAAGGTCGAGCCGCCGGCGGGCGACTACATCCGCCAGATGACGTGGCCGATCGTCGACGGCGTTTCGCTGATGCACCTTCACGTCAATCGCGGGAAACGAAGCGTGACACTCGATCTCCGCACGGACGAAGCGAAGCAGATCTTCGTCGATCTCTGCGCGGATGCCGACGCCGTGGTCGAAGCGATGCGTCCGGGCGCATTGCATCGTTTGGGCATCGGTTTCGAACGCTTACGCGAGGTCAACCCACGGATCGTCTTCATCACGATCTCGGGGTACGGCATGACCGGTCCGTACAAGGACTACCCGAGCCACGGCATCGCCTACGACACGTGGGCCGGGATCGTGAAGCCGGAGATCGACGAGGACGGGTTCGCGCGGATCTCCGATCACGTCTCCATCGGGATCAATGCGGGCCCGCTGTACGGGGCGATCGGGATCTTGTCCGGCATCATCCGTGCGCGCGCCACCGGCGAAGGGGTCCAACTCGAGATCGCGCAGTCCGACGCGGCGGCGTCGTTCGACTGGTACCGGTCGGAGTCCTACAAGGCATACGAACGTCCGGAAGACGAAGTCACCGGCAACGCGTCGGACGATTACAAGCGCCGCGCTCCCGCCATCGCCGGCATGCGCGAGGGCGTCCGCTACCAGATCTATGCAACCTCGGACGGCTTCGTCCTGTTCATGGCGTCCGAGCAGGAGTTCTGGCGGAACTTCTGCGAAGGCGTCGGCCGGACGGATCTGTTCGATCGGTGGCCGGGTTCGAAGTACGCGGACCACGCGATCGGCAACAAGGAGTTGCAGAAGGAACTGACGGAGATCTTCAGGCAGAAGACCTCGGCGGAATGGCTCGCCTTCGGCGGTGAACACAACACGCCGATCGCGCCGGTGAACTCGCCGCAGTCGATCGGCGACGATCCACAGTTCCAAGCCCGCCTCGGCTGGGTCCGGGACCAGCTCCCGTCGCCGCTGAAGGTCGTCGGCGACGAGATCGCCCCACCGGACGAAGCCCCGACCGTCGGCGAGCACACCGACGCCGTCCTTCGCGACGTGCTCGGTTACGACGACGGGAAGATCGCGGACCTACGCGCGTCCGGCGCGTTCGGTTCACCCGCCGATCGCTGAAGTACGCTGCGAAAGCGATGCGCGGCGACGAGCGATGGGGAACGATCGGTGGACTCGTTCGCGATGCTGCGGAAAGGTTCGGCCCCCAGGAAGCGGTCGTCGACGGCGACACGCACCTGACCTTCTCCGGTCTCGCCGCAGCCGTCGATCAGTCGGCGCGGGCGGTGATGGCGAGCGGTATCGAGCGCGGCGACCGCGTATCGATCTGGGCCCCCAATTCGTGGGAGTGGATCGCCGCTGCTCTCGGTGTGCTGACGGCCGGCGGCGTGCTCGTCCCGATCAACACGCGCTTCAAACAGAACGAAGCGGCCTACATCATCGAGAAAGCCGGCGTGAAGCTCGTGTTCACGACGTCGGACTTCCTCGGGATCGACTACACGGCGCTCGTCGACAACGCCATCGACCTGCGAGGGTGGAACGAGTACGTCCTGCGCTCTGATGAGATCTCACTTGCGGACCTCGAGGAGCGTGCCCGGAGCGTCGTCCCGACGGATCTCAGCGACATCATGTTCACGTCCGGCACGACGGGGAAGCCGAAGGGCGTCATGACGACGCACGCACAGACGCTCCGCGTCTTCGACGTATGGGCCGACGTCGTCGGGCTTCGCGAGGGCGACCGGTACCTGATCGTGAACCCGTTCTTCCACACGTTCGGCTACAAGGCCGGGTTCATCGCGTGTCTCATGCGCGGCGCGACGATCGTTCCTCACGCGGTCTTCGACGTTCCGCAGGTCCTCGACAAGATCCGGACGGAGAAGATCTCGGTCATCCCCGGCCCCCCGACGCTCTATCAATCGTTCCTGAACACGCCCGACCGCGGCGACCTGTCGTCGTTGCGCCTCGCCGTGACCGGTGCAGCGGTCGTTCCCGTCGAGCTCATCAAGCGCATGCGCGACGAGCTGACCTTCGAAACGATCCTCACGGCCTACGGTCTCACGGAATCGTCCGGTGTCGTGACGATGTGCCGTCCCTCCGACGACGCGGAGACGATCGCGAATACGTCCGGACGCGCCATCCCGGACGTCGAGGTGAAGATCAGCGATGCCGGCGAGATCTGCGTCCGCGGGTACAACGTGATGCAGGGTTACTTCGAAGATCCCGAAGGGACGGCCGAAGCGATCGACCCTGACGGCTGGTTGCACACCGGCGACATCGGCGTGATGGACGAACGCGGCTACGTCCGCATCACGGATCGGTTGAAGGACATGTTCATCGTCGGCGGGTTCAACGCCTATCCGGCTGAGATCGAGGGCGAGCTGCTCGCTCATCCGTCCGTCGCGCAGGTGGCGGTCGTCGGGATGCCCGACGAAAGGATGGGCGAGGTCGGCTGCGCGTTCGTCGTGCCCCGATCGGGTCAGGAAGTCGATGGAGACGCGCTCATCGAATGGGCACGCGAGCGCATGGCGAACTACAAGGTCCCGCGACGCATCGAGATCGTTGAAGCATTGCCGCTGAACGCGAGCGGCAAGGTCCTGAAATACGAGCTACGGGAGAGAGCGAAGTCATGAGCGACGATCCGACGAAAGCATTCCTCACGGCAGACCCGGTTGAGCTCGGCTCGATCTTGTTCACGATGGTCGAGCCCGACGAAGGACACGAGGTCGCCTACAACCGCTGGTACGAGCGCGACCATCTGTATTCGGGCGTGATGATCGGTCCGTACTCGCTCGCCGCCGGACGTTTCGTCTCGACGCGTGACCTCAAAGCGCTCCGGTATCCGGACGATTCACCGGTCACGCCGTCGAAGCAGATCGGTTCGTACCTCGCGATCTACTTCATCCTCAAGGGACACCACGACGAGTGGTGGCGATGGGGACGCCGCCAGGTCAGGGTGCTGATCGACAACGGGCGGATGTTCGAGCAGCGCACCCATATCCACACGCAGCTGTACGACTACCGTGGCGCGGTTTCGCGCGACGCCGACGGCGTTCCGGCAGAGCTCGCGCTCGATCACCGCTTCGAAGGGCTTGCCGTCGTCATCGGTCGGGCGAAGGGTGATCGGGACGAAGCACTCAGCACGCTCGACGCGCGCATCGTCCCGCAGGTCCTCGACGGATCTAAGGCCGCGCTCTGCCTGACGTTCGTTCCGTTCCCGATGCCGCCGGGGCAGCCGAGCGACGTGCCGGCGTCGTCCGACGACGAATCGCGGTTCTTGCAGCTGTGGTTCTGCGACGAACGTCCGAACGAGTTGTGGGACGAGACATTCGCGAAGTTGCCGCAGGCCTACGGCGATGTCGCCGAAGTCATCTTCGCGTCGCCGTTCATCCACACGAACCCGGGGACCGACGACTACACCGACCTGCTCCGATGATCAGCTGACCCGGCAGACGGCGACGGACCATCCGCTGTCGACGACCGGGGGGCCGGCGATCTCGAGGCGCGAACGGAACTTGTAGTTGCCCTTCTTCCGGACGGTGAAGGCCGTCGAGTCGCCCGTCGAGTTGCTCACGATGGTTCTCCAGTGCCGGGCTCCCGGACGCTTGACCTGGACGTCAACCCGGCGTCCGGCGGGAAGTGCCGTCGCCGTGCAATTGTCGCCGTTCCATACGATCGCGATCGACTCGCCTTTCGCTGCGCTCGGCGTTACGTAGAGCGGAACGACGATCGATCCTGTCGCCTTCGTATGATGCGCGTCGCGGTAGTGGAACGTCCCGGCAACCGGGAAGTCGATGGTGGGCGACGATCCACCGGGTGCGATGTCGCCCGTGTCGAAGAAGGCGTTGCTCGTTGCGCTGTGTGTGCTCGAACCGGTGTTATGCCACACGGCCGAATCGCATTCGTCGGTGACGATGCCGACCCTCGGGCTGAAGCCGCTCTCGTTCACATTCACGCCGCGCGTGTAGCCGCAGGCGGCTGCCGCGATGCCGAGCGCCGCCACACCAACAAGTAGCCCGAGCTTCGCGCTGCCCCTCATGTCAACCTCCCGCCGACGTCGTGCGTCCGAGCTTACGGACCCGAGCGGAACTGTCAACGGATGGCGCTAGGGTAGCGGAGTGCAGACGGAGCACCGTCCTGTTGGAGCGCTGACGCGCCGTGACGAGATCGCCGTCGCATTCTTCGGCACGTGGATGGTCATCGGACTCCACCTCGACGGGTGGGCGCACGTGCATCAGCGTCCCGAGACCATCTTCACGCCGTGGCATGCCGTCTTGTACTCGGGGATCGTCGGCGGCGTTCTGTACTTCATCGCAGGAACGGTTCGGACCGGCGGCGCGACCACGGCCGACAAGTTGATGTTGCGCGGACTGGCGATCTTCGCCGTCGGCGCGATCGGTGACCTCATCTGGCACACGATCTTCGGCATCGAGGTGTCGATCCGCGCGTTCCTGAGCCCGACGCACCTGATGCTCATGATGGGTGGGATCCTGATGGTGTCCGGGCCTGTTCGCGCCGCGGCGGCACGAGGGATGCGTCCGGTCAGATTCCGCGAGTTCTTTCCGACGCTCGTGTCGCTCACGATCCCGACCATCGTCGTAACGTTCTTCATGCAGTTCCTGACGCCTTATCACTACTTCACCCTGACGCCCGACAGTTTCGGCGAGGTGTATGCGATCGCGAGCGTCTTCCTGGTGAACACGCTCCTCGTTGTCGTCGTGCTCTATATGGCATCGCGATTCGACACGCCGATCGGTACGCACGCATTCCTCTTCGGTGCGGTCGCAGCGGGCGCGCAGTCGTTGGTGTCCTTCCGACAGCCCCTCCACATCGTCGCCGCGGTCGCCGCCGGTCTTGCCGTCGATGTGACCGCACGCCGCGCGAGTCGCCGCGAGCTGTCGGTGGCCATCGCGACACCGATCGCACTGTGGACCACATGGCTCGGCGCGATCGCCCTGCTCGGAGGCGTGCACTGGCCTATCGAACTCCCCATCGGGATCGTCGCGCTCGCGGCGCTCGAAGGATGGGGCTTGTACGTGCTCTCTAGTTCACCTTCGCCGACGGAGAGAACGTCACCGGCATCCGCTTGATGCCGTTGAGGAAGTTCGACCGCAGTTTGTCCGGTGGTCCGGCGAGCTCCATGTCGGGGATGCGCTTCATGACCTCCTCGAAGATCACGCGGATCTCGAGACGCGCCAGGTTCGCGCCGAGGCAGAAGTGCTCTCCCTTCCCGAACGCGATGTGCTCGTTGGGGCTTCGTCCGACGTCGAAGCTGTCGCCGTTGACGAACTTCTCTTCGTCCCGGTTCGCCGACGGGTACCAGAGGCACACCTCTTCGCCGGCCTTGATCTTCTGACCGCGGATCTCCGTGTCCCTCGTGGCGACACGCTCGAAATGCATGACGGGAGATGTCCAGCGAACGATCTCGTCCACCGCGGTCGTCATGAGCGAGGGGTCGGCGATGAGGCGCTGCCGCTGCTCAGGATTCTCCATCAGCGCGAGCATCCCGCCGGACGTCGCGTTCCGCGTCGTCTCGTTGCCGGCGAGGATCAGCAAGAGGAAGAAGAGGAAGATCTCGCCGTCGTTCAAGCTCTGTCCGTCGAGTTCGGAGTTCGCCAGCACCGAGAGGACGTCTTCGCGGGGGCTCGTCCGGCGCTCCTGCACGAGCTGCGACAGGTAGTTGAAGAGATCGAAGGACATCTGCATCTCTTCGGGCGTGAGCTCCTGCGTACGGTTCTCGGCACCGCCGCCGTACTCCGGGTCGTCGAAGCCGAGCACGCGATTCGATAGCTCGAACATCGCTTCCCAGTCGCCTTCGGGAACGCCGACCATCTCGCAGATCACCTCGAGCGGGACGAGTCGCGCCACATCCATGACGAAGTCGGCTTCACCCTTCTCGCAGATGTCGTCGACGATCTTGGTCACGAGCTCGCGGATATGCGGCTCCATCCGACGCACCGACTTGTGCGTGAAGGCCTTGTTCACGAGCTGCCGCATGAACGTGTGCCGCGGCGGGTCGGTCATGATCATCATGTTTCCCCGCGGGTCGAGACCGAGCTGCTGTTCGGACATCTCGATCTCGCGCTTCGTCCGGACGCCGTCGTTGTCGAGGATGATCCCTTTGCCGGAGATCCACGTCGCCGGATCGACGCCGACCGCCAGGACGTCCTCGTACTTCGTGACGTTCCAGAAGCCCGGCCCCCACGCGCGCTCGTTGTAGTGCACCGGCGCTTCGCTGCGGAGCGTTCGGAAGATGTCGTACTGGTCTCCGCGGAGGAAAAGGTCGACGTCGGTGAGGTCGATGGTGTCGATGGTCGGCGCGGTCATCGTCTAGCTCCTGTACCCGTCGGTTCAGATTTCGAAAAGACTAGCATCCGGGGAAATGGACCTGCGGTACACGGATCAGGAGCTCGCTTTCCGTGACGAGCTCCGCGGCTGGCTGGCCCATGCGCTCGAAGACGTGCCGGACGAACCACCACGGGACGACTGGGCGGCGCGGCGCGAGTTCGACACGTCGTGGCAGCGCCGGCTGTTCGACGCCGGTTATGCGGGGATCGATTGGCCGCGCGAGTTCGGGGGCCGAGGCGGCACGCCGACGGAGCAGCTGATCTTCCTCGAAGAAACGACGCGTGCCGGCGCTCCGTACGTCGGCGTGAACTTCGTGGGTCTGCTGCACGCGGGTCCGACACTTGCCGCGGAAGCGAGCGACGAACAACGCGCCGAGCATCTTCCGAAGATCCTCCGCGGCGACGAGGTGTGGTGTCAGGGTTTCAGCGAACCGGGGGCCGGATCGGATCTCGCATCGCTGCAAACGAAGGCCGTTCGCGACGGAGAGGACTACGTCGTCAACGGGTCGAAGATCTGGACATCGTTCGCGCAGGTCGCCGATTACTGCGAACTGCTCGTCCGCACGGACACTCCCAAACACAAGGGGATCACCTGGCTGATCTGTTCGATGTCACTTCCCGGCATCGAGGTTCGTCCGCTGAAGACGATCCAAGGGTCGTCCGAATTCAGCGAGGTGTTCTTCAACGATGTGCGCGTGCCGGCGATCAACCGCGTCGGCGACGAGAACGACGGCTGGCGCGTCGCCATGGTGACGTTCTCGTTCGAGCGCGGCACGGCGTTCGTTTCCGAGCTACTCGACTCGATGCAGCTCCTGAAGCGGTTGGTCGAGCTCTGCAAGCGCAACGGCAGATGGGAGGACGCGGGTGTGCGTCGTGAGCTCGCGCATCTCTCGTGCGATTTCGACGCGCTGTGGGCACTGACCAAACGGAACATCACGCAAGCGGAGCGTTCGGGGATCCCGGGTCCCGGCGGTTCGGTATTCAAGCTGAGTTACTCCGAGGCGCGTCACAAGCTGGGCGATCTCGCGATGAGGGTGCTCGATGAAGCAACGCTTTCCGGCGAAAGCGAGGAACATATCCGCGGCTGGATGCACGCGATGTCGATCACGATCGCGGCCGGGACGTCGCAGATCCAGCGCAACATCCTGGCCGAACGGGTTCTTGGATTGCCGCGCTAGGCTTCGTGCGAAGACGCCAAGTCGGTCGAAGCGGGCCGGATCGCATCGTCGAATCGCCTTGTTAGCCGGTCGTGGTAGACATTCGCGGTGACCGTCGCGCGTAACGAAGATGTGGAGCTGCCGGTCTTCGTCGCGGCAGGCGGAGACCGGCAGCTCGTTTTCGCTCACGGCCTTCAGGGTCTCGGCGAGCGCGCGCTGGCCGGCAACGCGCCGCTCGTCGACGCGGGATGGAGCGTCGCCTGCTTCGACCAGCGCGGGCACGGCGACGCGACGCCGATCTACGACGGCACCGACTACGACGCGGATGCCATGGGAGCCGATCTCTGGGCAGTCGCGGACGCGATGGGTTGGGACCGCTGCTGGGTCGGCGGCGGCTCGATGGGCGCGGCGACGTCGTACCGCGCCGCGCTGCTGCATCCCGAACGCGTCGAAGGCTTGATCCAGGTGTGTCCGGCCCTTTGGACGGAAGCCCATCCTGCCGTCTGGCTCTTCGACCTGATATCGAACCAGCTGCGCGACGACGGCATCGACGGCTTGATCGCCCTTTGGACGAAGTTCATGACCGAGGTCGGCGCGACACCGGAGCAGCTCGCGTTCCTCGAAGACTTGCGTCTGCACGATCCGAAGAGCCTCGAATGCGCGCTGCGGAACGTCCCGCGCTGGATCTTCGCGAACGCCGTGGCCGACTTCGCGTCGTTCGATTTTCCAGTCGTCGTCGTGTGCTGGGACGGCGACCACATCCACCCACTCGATAGGGGACGAGCCACCGCCGCCGCGGCGAACGTCGATCCGATCGAGGTCGACTTCGCGAAGGTGCAGGCCGATCCGCTCTTCGTCGCATCGGTGGTTGCTGATGAACTTCGATCTCGGTAGCGACGAGCTCGCCCTGCGCGACGCCATCCGCGAACTCTGCACGCGTGAGTTCCCCGTCCGCCGCCGGTTCGACCGGGCGGGTTGGAAGCAACTCGCCGACGCCGGTGTGTTCTCGCTCCGGCAGTCCCATGGCGCAGGGCTCGGGATGACCGAATCGGTGATCGTTTTCGAGGAGCTCGGGCGCGCGCTCGTGGCCGGTCCGCTCGTGGCGACGCATCTTGCCGCTGGTCTGTTCGACGCGGACGTTGTCACGTGCCTCGACGGCGACATCGCGACCTATCCCGAAGCCGACGTCCTCCTGCAGATGGGCGGCGAATACGTCTATGCGATCGAACAGTTCGACTTCACGCCACTCGAACCCCTCGATCCGCTCACGCCGGTCGGGCGGGTCGGGCCGGGTGTCGCCGGATCGCGTCTCGACGTGGACCCCAGGCAGTTGCAGGGTCTCGGCGCGGCGCTGACGGCTGCACTCTCATCAGGTATCGCGTCGCGCACGGTCGAGCTCGCCGTCGAGTACGCGAAGGAACGCACCCAGTTCGACAAGCCCATCGGCTCGTTCCAAGCGGTGAAGCACATGTGCGCGGACATGTTCGTGCGCGCCGAGGTCGCGCGGGCTGCCATCGACGCCGCCGGTGTGATGCTCGATGAACATCACGACGATGTTGCGCGAGCGGTGACGGGCGCGAAACTGTTGGCATCCGAAGCGGCCATCGCCAACTGCAAGACGTGCATCCAGGTGTTCGGTGGCATGGGGTTCACGTGGGAGGTCGACGTGCATCTGTATCTCAAGCGTGCGGCGGTGCTGGCGACACAGTTCGGCGGCGTCGATCACCAAGCCGAGCTCGCCGCGTCACGGATATGAACCTCCGTCACGCGCGCTACGCCGACATCGAGCCGATCCTTGCGCTCTGGAAGGCCGCGGACGCGGCGCCGACCGTCACCGACGACGCGTCGTCCGTCGACCGTCTGATCCATCGCGACCGCTCGGCGATGCTCCTTGCCGAAGAGGACGGAACCCTCGTCGGCACGCTCATCGTCGGCTACGACGGATGGCGCGGTCATCTGTATCGCATGGTCGTCCACCCCGATTTCCGCCGTCGCGGGATCGCGCGAGCGCTCGTCGAAGAAGCCGAGGAGCATCTGCGGTCGATCGGGTGCAAGAGGATCGACGCGTTCGTCCTCGAGCGGGAGGCGCACGCCGTCGGTTTCTGGACCGCGTGTGGCTACGCCGGTCAGCCCGAGATCGGACGGTTCGTCAAGTCGACGTAGCTCATGTCGGCTGACGGAGGCCGACGAGCTCTTCGCTGACCTCCCACAGTCGTCGCGCGCTCTCGTCGTCCAGGGCCGCCGCGGACGCTTTCGCTTTCTTCGATCGGACGAAGTACTCGCCGGTCACGCCGGCGACATCCGGCGACGACGCGAGATACACCGACGTCTTCGCCCCCGTCTTCGCGGAGATCAGGAATGGAGAAACAAGCTTCCAGCCGATGCTGAGTAGCCGTGTGTCGCCGCCGCCGGAGAATCCCGTGCGGACGGATCCCGGGTGCAGCGCGTTCGCCGTGATCTGCGGCTCGCGTTTCGCGAGTTCGCGCGTGAACAACACGTTGCAGAGCTTCGTCCGGCCGTAGACGCCCATCCCCGAGTAGCGGCGCTCGGTCTGGAGATCGTCGAAGTCGAGCTTCGCGCTTCGATGTGTCATCGACGACACGTTCACCACGCGAGCTTTCGAGGCCCGCAAACGGTCGAGGAGCAGGTTCGTCAGCAGGAACGGACCGAGGTGATTCACCTGGAACTGCATCTCGTTGCCGTCCTCCGTGAGGACACGGCGGTCCACGATCAGGCCGGCGTTGTTGATGAGGACGTCGACGCGGTCGACCGAATCGGCGAAAGCTCGCACGCTCAGGAATGAAGCGAGGTCGAGCGGCATCGTCCGGAGATCGCCGCCGGGGACGCGCTCTTTCGCGGCAGCGACCGCTGCGGCACCTTTCGATCCGTCTCGCGCCGTCATGATCACGCTGGCGCCCATCGCGGCGAGTGCCACCGAGGTCTCGAATCCGATCCCGCTGTTCGCGCCGGTGACGATGACGTTCACGCGTACTGCTTCCGGAGGTCTTGCTTCAGGACCTTTCCGGCCGGGTTGCGGGGCAGCACGTCGACGATCTCGATCTGTTCGGGGATCGCTTGCTTCCGCAGGCCCTTCTCGCTGAGGAACGCTCCCATCTGTTCCAGCGTGAGCTCGCCGACGATGACGGCACAGGCGCGCTCTCCGGATGACGGGTCGGGGAGACCGATGACGGCAGCGTCCTTCACGTTCGGATGCGTGAAGAGGAGATCCTCGACCTCTTTCGCCGAGATGTTCTCGCCCTTGCGGATGATGATGTCTTTCACGCGGCCGGTGATGACGACGTATCCCCGCCCCTCGATGAACCGGAGCGTGCCGAGGTCGCCGGTGCGGAAGTAACCGTCCTCGTCGAACGCATCCGCGTTCAGCGACTCGTCGAGGTATCCCTTCATGAGTTGCGGAGCCTTGGCTCGGATCTCTCCGTCGACGATGCGGAGATCGACGCCGTCCATCGGACGACCCTCGGTGTTCGCGAGTGCGTCGTCCGGATCGTCGGCCGACGCCATCGTCAGGATCGGGGCTTCCGTCAGTCCGTATCCGGAAAGGATCGGCGCATGCATCTCGTTCTTCATGTCGAAGAAGAGCTGCGGCGGCTTCGGTGCGCCGCCCCCGGGGAAGTTGCGGACGTTCGGGAACAGCGGTTCGTCCGGCTGCGCGCGCTGCGCCGTGAGGTAGGCCATATGGAAGATGGTTCCGCTTCCGGCGACGGTCACCTTCTGCTCTTGGAAGAACGGGATCGTCGTCGGCGGATCGAACGCGGCGACGATCAGATGGCAGTGCCCGGTCATCAGACACGTTGCGAGCCAGATCGGTCCGGCGATGTGCGTGAAGGGGAACGCGAGTCCGTTGCGGTCGTCCGCGCGCATGCCGAGCCGCGCCCCCATGCCGCGCGCCGTGGCCATGATCGTCCCGTCGGTGTGCTGCGCCCCCTTCGGGTCCGCGGTCGAGCCGGACGTGTAGAACAGCCACCGCACGACGTCGCCGCCTTCATGCGCGGGCAATGAGGACGGATCCCCTTCGGGGAACCCGCGATCGGCGACGAGCACGCGCTCCTCCCCGACGATCTTCGTTGCCATGGACTCGAAGTCGAACTCGCGGTACACGGCCGGGACGATCAAGAGCGCAGGCTTGCACTGCTCGGCGATGAAGCCGACCTCGCGCTCGCGGTAGATCGGCAGAACCGGGTTCTGGATCGCGCCGAGCCGGCTGAGCGCGCCGACGAGGACGAACGCCTCGTTCGTCGTCGGCAGGATCCACGTCACGACCATGCCTGCCCGGATGCCTTGCTCGTACAGGCCGGCCGCCAGGCGCTCGGCGGCGTCGCGGAAGTTACGGAAGGTGAGGATCGCGCGCGTCTCGTCGACGACCATGGGCGCGTCCGGTGTTTCGTCCGCGCGCTTTTCGATGAGCTCCCACAGACTGGCCGCTTCGAGCATGTGCTGTGTCATGCTAGCGAGCCCGTGAGTCCGCTCGTCACGCTCGAGATATCGGATGGGGTAGCGGTCGTCTCCTACAACCGTCCCGAGAAGCACAACGCGTTCAACGACGCGCTGGACGACGAATTCTTCGCGGTTCTCCGTTCGCTGCACAAGTCGGACGACGTGCGGGCGATGGTCTGGCGTGGCGAAGGGAAGTCGTTCTCGTCCGGCCGAGACACCACCGAGCTCGGCGTCCGTCCCGAGGGTGTGAGCGATATGGACTACATCGAGCGCGGACACAAGCGGACGAAGCTCTTATGGACCGCTCCGTTCCCGATCGTCGTCGCCCTCAAGGGGTGGGTGCTCGGCGGATCGTTCGAGCGCGCGCTCCTGTGCGACATCCGCGTGGCATCGGACGACGCGCGGATGGCGCTTCCCGAAGTGCAGCACGGTGTCATACCCGACTCCGGAGGCACGGCACGGCTGTTCCAGATCGCCGGGCACGGGATCGCCGCCGACATGGCGTTGACCGGTCGCGTGATGTCCGCGGTCGAAGCGCTGCATCACGGGATCGTGTCGCGTGTCTGTGCGGCGGACGAACTCGACGACATCGCGCTCGAGATCGCGCGCACGATCGCGTCGCGGTCGCCGCAGGCCGTGAAGATGGCAAGGCAGGTGCTGTCGTCGCTCGCGACACCGGAGGTGGAGCGTTCGATGCACGAGGAATGGCTGGCACAAACGGCAGTGATGGGTGAGAGGAAAAAGACATGAGCGATCAACCTTCAGTCGTCGCTGCTGTGCAGCAGCGCGGCTTCTTCGGCGGCGGCGATCCGAAAGAGATGGCGCCGCGCACCTTCCACGTGCCGACGATGGCGAACTCGACGGCGTTCGTGACCGACGAGGGCATCGTCCTCGTCGACTGCGGTGTCGTGCAGGTCGGTCCGCACATCCACAAGCACGTGCGCGAGTACACCTCGGAGCCGCTCAACACCGTCGTCTACACGCACGGCCACGTCGACCACTGCATGGGACTCGCACCATGGCTCGAAGAAGGCCGGCCACGCGTCGTCGCGCACGAGAACGTGCCCGCCCGCTTCGAGCGCTATCTGAAGACGGTCGGACTGCAGGAGCACATCAACCGCATCCAGTTCGGTTTCGAGGACATGCGCTGGCCGACGGATTACGTGTTCCCGGACACGACGTACCGCGACTCGCTCGAGCTCGAGATCGGGGGAGAGCGGTTCGTCCTCACGCACGGCAAGGGAGAGACGGACGACGCAACCTTCGTCTGGGCCGCCGACCGCGGCGTGCTCGCGTCGGGCGACTTCTGGATCTCGTGCGTCCCGAACTGCGGCAATCCGCAGAAGGTCCAGCGCTACCCCGAAGAGTGGGTCGTCGCCTTCGACAAGATGATCCCGCTCGGGGCGGAGGTGCTTCTCCCCGGGCACGGTCCGGCGATCACCGGCGCGTCGGAGGTGAAGCAAGCGCTGACCGACGCACGCGGCTACCTCATCTCGATCATCGATCAGACGCTCGAGGCGCTCAACGACGGGCTGCCGCACGACGAGATCGTCGCTCGCGTGAAGGCACCGGCTGAGTTCGCGGACCGTCCGTACCTGCAGCCGGTCTACGACCGTCCGGAGTTCATCGTTCGGAATCTGATCCGTTTGCACGGCGGCTGGTGGGACGGTTATCCGGCCGATCTCATGCCCGCGACGCTCACCGAGCAGGCGAAGGAGATCGCCTCGCTTGCCGGCGGGGTCGGCAAGCTGGTTGCCCGGGCGCGCGAGATCTCGGACGCCGCGCTCGCGTGCCATCTCGCGCAGTGGGCCGTCCTCGCCGATCCCTCGAACAAGGATGCGCAGGCGTGCTACCGCGATCTATTCAAGAACCGCGCAGCGGACGAGACATCGTTGATGGGACGAGGCATCTTCATGCATGCGGTGCGTGAAGCGAAGAAAGCGCTCGGGGAGTAGCGAGAGGCTTCGAAAAGGGTGCAGTCGCCATAGAAGCTTCCGAGATCCATTACGCCGGTCCCCGCGGGGGTCGCATCGCGTACCGAACCTTCGGGTCGGGACCCACGGACATCGTGTTCTGCGAGCACTGGATCACGAACGTCGAGTTGATGTGGGAACACCCACTCTTCGAACGCTTCATCCGTCGCCTCGGCAGCTACGGGCGCTTGATCCTCCTCGACAAACGTGGGACGGGGCTGTCGGACAACGTCGAGTGGACCTCGGCGACCGACCCTGCGCTCCGCGCCGTCGCTGAGTGGGCGACGGACGACATCGTCACGGTGATGGATGCGGCGGGATCGGAGAGCGCCGTCATACTCGCCTGCGATATGGGTGGGTGGTACGCGTGTCAGTTCGCCGCCGTGCACCCGCAGCGTACGAGGGGCCTGTTGCTGACCGACCCCATCCCGTGCGTGCTCAAACGGGAGGACTACCCGTTCGGTTTCGACCGCGACGCGTACTTCGGATTCGTACAACGCGTCCCGGAACTTCTCGGGACGGGACAGCTCGTCGGCGCGCTCGCGCCGGACCTCAGGGACGACGCGGAGTTGATCTCCTGGCTCGCGAGATACGAGCGGATGTCGGTCGCACCGTCGCTCCTTGTCCGCTACTGGGAAGACGTCGGCGAGCTGGACCAGCGGTCGCTCCTTCCGCTCATCCAGCCGCCGGTGCTCGCCATCGACCACGAAGGTTCGTTCCTCGGCAACGCCGGTCGCTTCGTGGCCGAGCACGTTCAGAACGGACGATCGGTGATCGTCGGTGGTCGCAACCGTGCGTTCTGGGCTCCTCAGCCGCCGGAGTTCTGGGAGACGATCGCGGGTTTCATCGGCGTGGGGACGGCGTCCGAGCCGGCGATCACCGACCGCGTTCTCGCGGCCGTCCTGTTCACGGACATCGTCTCGTCGACGCAGCGGAGCGTCGAGATGGGCGATCGTGCATGGAGTGAGGTGCTCGACACGTTCGAACGGATCTCGCGGCGCTTGATCGAACGTTACCGCGGTCGTTTGGTGAAGACGACGGGGGACGGAGCACTCGCGACATTCGACGGTCCCGCCCGGGCGATCTCGTGCGCACTAGCGATGCGTGAGGAACTCCGGCTCGTCGGCGTACCGATCCGCGCCGGCCTCCACGTCGGGGAGATCGAGATGCGCGGCGACGATGTAAGCGGAACGGCCGTCAATGTCGCAGCGCGGGTCCTCGGTGTCGCGGCCGACGGCGAGGTGTGGGCGTCGAGGACGGTGAAAGATCTCGTCGCGGGCTCCGATCTCATGTTCGACGATCGCGGCACGCACGACCTCAAAGGATTGCCGGAGCCCTGGCAGCTCTACGTCTTGACGGGGTCGCGGTAGCCGCGCTCTACGCCGGTGGGATGACGGGCAGGATCAGCCGCGAGGGATGTTCGGCGTTGTGGAGCACGCGGTTCGTGGCCGTTTCCTTCCGCGTTCCCGTGCCGATGTCCTCGCCCGTGTTCAGGTTCCTGTCGTATTTCGGGAACGCGCTCGAGCTCACTTCCAAACGGATGCGGTGGCCGGCCTCGAAGACCTGCGACGTGTTCCACATGTCGATCTCGAAGCTGTACACCTCGCCGGGCGTCATGAACTCGGCTTTCTCCGGACCGTTCCGGTAGCGCGCACGCACGACGCTGTCGCACACCCGTTGGCAGAAGCCGGACGGGTGCACGTCGACGAGCTTGGCCGTGAAGTCGGTGTCGACGGCGGAGGACGAAGCGAAGAAGACCAGTCGCACCGGTCCCGTCACCTCGAGGTCGGCGTCGAGCACTTCGGTCGTGTAGCAGAGGACGTCCCCGCGCTGCTCGACGGCGCTGTAGTCGTCCGGGCCCCCGAGCTGTGAACCCGTGGGCTGCGTGATGAACGGGACGGGACGGTTGGGGTCGTAGACGTACTTATCGGCCGCCTCGTCGGCGGCGGGCGGCGACTCGTCCAGCTTGCCGTCGCCGAAGCGGCTGTTCGCCGAGCCGCCGGAGTGCAGGAAGAAGTCGGTCGATCGCGTCCGCGCGAGCGGCCATTCGTTCTCGTCGCGCCACTCGTTTCGTCCCATGACGAAGATCCGCACGCGCGGGACGTCCGTCTCCGCGCGCCCGAGCGTCCCGTCGAGCCAGGTGGCGATGTAGCCCTCCATGTCGATGACAGCGGACGGACCGAAGTCGACCTCGCCGAGCTTCCGGCTCGAGTTCACCCCGTGACCCCACGGGCCCATCAACAGACGCTGTCCGTCCCGCGCCCCATCGCTCGCCGCCTGCGTCGACATCCCGATGTAGTTGATCGGCGTGCCGATCTGCTCGTCGTCGTACCAGCCCGAGACGTGCAGGACGGGGACGTCCATCTCCGTGAACCGGTTCTGATAGCGCTCGAAATCCCAGTACTCGTCGCGCGAGGTGTGTGTCATCGCTTGCCGCCAATTCGCGCTCGAGAATCCGGCGGCTTCGTCCATCGTGATGAGTGGGAGGTGCTCGTATACCTGCATCCAGTTCACCCCGGCGGTGCTCTGCGACAGGCGACGGTCCGTCAGCCGGTGCCAGCTCACGGTCATGATCGACGTGCCCGCCGTCGGGAACTCGACGAACGGATCCGACGGCGACACGACGATGACCATCGCGCGCAGATGCGGCGGACGTTCGAGCGCCACCATCCAGCCGGCGCGCGCACCGTACGAGGCGCCGCGATACACGACGTTGCCGTCGCACCATGGTTGCTCGGCGACCCACTCGATCGTGTCGTAGCCGTCCGGACCGTCGTGTACATACGGAACGAACGTGCCGTCGGAGTCGCCACGTCCGCGGACGTCTTGGACGACGAGCGCGTATCCCTTGGCATTGACGCCGCTCGCGAGTCCGGCGAACGCGGCTTGGTTCTTGTTGTACGGCGTTCGCCCGACGACGACTGGGAACGGTCCGTCGCCGGGAGGCAGGTAGAGGTCGGTCGCGAGGTCCGTGCCGTCGCGGGCGCGAACGAGGACGTTGAACCGTTCCATCATGAAGAGAAGGGCTCGCGTCCGAGCTGCTCGCGGATCGGGACGAACTCGGGCTGCATCAACGTGCGCCGTTGCCAGTTCGCTCCGTCCACGACGAGTGTGGAACCGGTGATGTAGCTCGCGTACGGTGAGGCGAGGTACGTCGCCGCCCAGCCGAACTCCCGCGTCGTACCAACGCGTCCGCCGGGGATCGTCTTGCCTTCCGCGCCGCCGCGTCCGGGGACGTTCTTGATCTGATCCGGTTCATCGTCGTGTGGGATGAGCCCGGGGATCAGATAGTTCACTCGGATCCCGTAGGGAGCCCACTCGACGGCGAGCGTGTCGGTCAGGTTCTTCACGCCGGCTTTCGACGCGGCGGAATGCGCGAAGCCCGGCCCGCCCGTCCACGTATAGGACGCACCGACGTTCACGATCGAGCCCGGCGTCTTCGCCGCGATGTGGCGGCGTCCGAACTCGCGCGAGCAGAAGAACGTGCCGTCGAGCACGATCTGCGTGACGGCCCGCCAACCGTTCGGTGACAGGTCTTCGGCGGGGATCGGGAAGTTGCCGGCGGCGTTGTTGATGAGTACGTCGGGCAGGCCGAGGCTCGTCTCGACTTCGTCGAACGTGGCAGCGACGGACGCCGCGTCCCGGATGTCACACGACACGGAGATCGCGTTCACGCCGAGCGCCTCGACCGCGGCCACTCCTGCGGCCAGATGCTCCGCGCTGCGCGAGACGATGGCGACGTTCGCACCGAGGCGCGCGAACTCCGTCGCGATGCCTTTCCCGATCCCGGTGCCGCCGCCGGTCACGAGCACGACCTGACCGACGAAGGTTCCCGCGGGGAGGGCGGACGCGCCTTCGTCCGGCGGGTTCGGTAATCCGTTCATCGCTAGGATTCTGCGCGATGCTGAACGTCCCCGCGAACGAGGATCGGTTCCTTTCTGTCGACGGTGTCTCCCGGACGTTCCGTGAGGAGCGCGACGAAGCCGAGCGCCTTGCGGGTGCATTGCACGCGCGCGGAGTGCGGAAAGGCGATCGCGTCGCATCGATCCTGCCCAACTGCATCGAGCACGTCGACCTCATCTTCGCGTGCGCTCGTCTCGGCGCGATCCACGTTCCGACGAACGTCTTCCTGAAGGGCGAGTTTCTCCGCTACCAGCTCGACGACGCGCAGCCCGCGATCGTCGTCGCCGACGACGCGGGTCTTGCGGCCCTCGGCGATATCGGCCGCGAAGGGATCCGTCCCGCCGATCTCGATGCGGACGAACCACCACCGAACGTCGAGACGCTTCCAAGTGATGTGCTGTCGATCATCTACACCTCCGGCACGACGGGCATGCCGAAGGGATGCATGCTGCCGTACGGCTACCACGTGCAGCAGGACAACTCACTCCTCGATTACCGCGACGGCGACGTGCTGTACACCGCTCTGCCACTGTTCCACGGCTGGGCGCGCGGCATGCTGTTCGCCGCGCTCCGCTACGAGCTCCCGTTCCACCTCGACGCCGAGTTCTCGGCGACGAACGCGCTCCAGCGCATCCGCGAGACGCGCGCGACGGTCTTCTCCGGCGTCGGCGCGATGGGACTCGCGTTGCTCGCCCAGCCGGAGACCGACTCAGACGCCGACAACGATCTGCGCGTTGCGTTCATGATCCCGTTCAGCGCGCAGGACGAAGCCCGCTTCACCGCGCGCTTCGGCCCCCGGGTGCAATCGCAGATGTACGGCCAGACCGAGACCGGCGCCATAACATTCACGCCGCTGCACGACAAGGGGAAGCCGGGAACGATCGGCAAGGCGTCGTCGCTCTACGACGTCAAGCTCGACGACGATGGCGAAGTGCTCGTGAAGGAGAAGCGTCCGGACACCATGTTCAAGGGCTACTGGCCGGACGCATCACGGCCCGATTGGCACCGCACGGGCGATCTTGCGCGCATCGACGACGACGGCTACTTCGTGTTCGTCGACCGGAAGAAGGACGCCCTTCGTCGTCGCGGCGAGAACGTCAGTTCCGTGCAGCTCGAAGCGGGGATCGTCGCGCACCCGAAGATCGCGGAAGCCGCGGTCGTTGCGGTCGAGGCCGAGCTCGGCGAGGACGAGATCAAGGCCTGCGTGGTTGCGAGCGGCGATCTGGATCCGGAGGAGCTCTTCGCGTTCTTTCGCGAGACGCTGCCCTACTTCGCGATCCCGCGCTACGTCGAGGTCGTCGATGCGCTCCCGAAGACGGCGACCATGCGCGTGCAGAAGCACGTACTGCGTGCAGCCGGGATCACGCCGACGACGTGGGACTTCGAAGCGCTGGGTCTGACGGTTTCGCGCGACCAACGCAGAACTCACCGAAGCGACTGATCGCCCGTACCGCATACAGAGCACGGATCGACAGGAAGTGGTCGAACGCGTGCTGCGTGCCCGGGAGCTCGATGTAGATCACCGGCTGCCGTGAAACGGACCGCAATCGCTCGACGAACCCGCGTGCTTCCTCGACGAGCGCGAGCGTGTCGTGCGCGCCGTGGATGACGAGGAATGGTGGTGCGTCCGCGTTCACGCGGAACCACGGCGATGCGTGTTCGAAGAACTCGCGGTCGTTTTTCAAGCGCCGTCCGGAGATCGTGAACTGCAGGAAGCGCAACATGCCCTTCTTGTGCACGCGTGACGCATGGCGGAGCTCGCCGAGCTGCGCGCCGGTCCAGTCGTACACGCCGTAGAACGGCGCGGCGGCTTGGACGGTCGTGTCCTTTTCCTCGAACCCCGGCTGGTATTCGGGATCGTTCGGCGTCAGCGCCGCGAGCGACGACAGATGGCCACCGGCTGAGTTGCCGCTGATCAAGATGAAGTTCGGATCGGCGCCGTACTCGTGCGCATGTTCCTTCACCCACGTGATCGCCTGCTTCACGGCGATGATGTGTGCCGGGAACTTGGACCGCGGCGCAAGCGGATAGTTCGGGACGAAGCACACCCATCCGCGCGAGGCCATCTCCATCAGCAGCGGCTTCGCCTGATGGTTCTTGTTCGAGACACCGACGAGCCACGCTCCGCCCGGGACGTACAGGAAGCACGGGCGGTTCGTCCCGCCGGCTTCGGTGCGCCAGACGTCCAGGCGGTAGCGGCGCGTGCCGGGTGGTGCGTACGGGATGTCGCGGTCGCGACGGATCTTCCGGTTCCAGAGCTTGAAGGGGAACGCGTAGTCGCGCCATGCGACGGGCCGCGCGTCGGCGGGCCCGATCGCCTCGGTCAAGACGTCGTCGAAACGCTGGGCGACACGTCGTGCTTCGCGGACGGATCCCGCGAGGAGCAGGGCGATCACCGCCGAGATCGCGAGCGCGACCCAGCCGGGCCACGATCTCGCGCCGCCCTCGATGACGAAAGCGGCAACACCGACGACCTCGAGCACCAAGAGCTGCGGAGCGAGCTCGGTCACGACCCACGACGCGAAGAACGCCGGGACGACGAAGAGCTGGAATCGGAGGGCGCGCCGTGCGTTGAGGACGAAGGCAAGCCCGACGATCGCGGCGATGAGGAACATGCGCGGCATGCTCTTATTCTGCCCCGAGGAGTACGCTGCTAGTCCCATGGAGCGGATGAGCGGACTGGATGCGTCCTTCCTGTACTTCGAGACGCCGAACATGCATATGCACGTCGTCGGCGTCATCGTTTTCGATCCCTCGACGGCGCCGGAGGGCTACGACTTCGAGCGGGTGAAGGAGATGCTGCGGAACCGCCTGCATCTCGTCCCGCAGTTCCGCCGCAAGCTCGCGCCGATCCCGTTCAACGTGCATCACCCGGTGTGGGTCGAAGACGACGAGTTCGATCTCGACTACCACGTACGGCGGGTCGGTTGTCCGGCCCCCGGTTCCGAGCGTGAGCTCGCGGAGCTCGTCGGCGACATCGCCTCCCGTCAGCTCGATCGGTCGCGTCCGCTCTGGGAGATGCACATCGTGGAGGGCCTCCAGAACGGATACGTCGCGTCGATCTCGAAGATGCATCACTGCACGATCGATGGCGTGTCCGGCGCGAACATGATGGTGCACCTCTTCGATCTCGAGCCGGACGCTCCCGAGGTGAAGCCCACCGAGGAGTGGAAGCCCGAGAAGACGCCCAACGATTTCGAGCGTTTCGCCTTCGCCATGGCGTCGCGCATGCGGCGCCCGCTCAACGTCGCGAAGGTGGTGCCGCAGACGTTGCGCGCGGTTACGAGCATCGTGCAGCGCCGGCGCAGTGGTGCGTCCGGCATGGCCGCGCCGCTCACCGCACCACGTACCTCGTTCAACGCGCCGATCACTCCCCACCGCAAGGTGGCGTTCGCCACCACGTCCCTCGCCGAGGTGAAGGAGATCAAGCAGACCTTCGGTGTCACCGTGAACGACGTGGTCCTGACGATCTGTGCGAGTGCGCTTCGTCGTTACCTCGAAGGACGAAACGAGCTGCCGGACAAGTCGTTGATCGCGACGTGTCCCGTCTCCGTCCGCGGCGACGACGAGAAGGAGACGGTCGGTGCGAACCGTGTGTCGGCGCTTTTCACGACGCTCGCGACGAACATCGCCGACCCGGTCGAGCGGCTGAACGTGATCCACGAAGCGAACAAGGGCGCGAAGGAAGAGCACAACGCGGTCGGTGCGGACATGCTGCAGTCGTGGGCCGAGTTCGCCGCGCCGACGACGTTCTCGCTCGCCGCGCGGATGTACACGGGGCTTCGGCTCGCCGAACGTCATCCGGTTGTGCACAACCTCGTCATCTCGAACGTGCCGGGGCCACCGTTCCCGCTCTACTTCGCCGGAGCGAAGCTCGTCGGTCTGAACCCGCTCGGTCCGATCTTCGACGGGTCGGGACTGAACGTCACGGTGCTCTCCTACGTCGACAACATCGACTGGGGCTTCATCGCGTGCCGCGAGCTGATGCCCGATCTCTGGGATGTCGCGGGCGCGATCCCGGACGCCCAAGCTGAGCTGCTCAAGGCTGCACAGTCGGTTGCTTCCAACTGAGTTCACCGACCTCGCGCGCGAGGTCAACAATTGGGGGCGCTGGGGCGACGACGACGAGATCGGGACCCTCAACCTGATCGACGACGCCGCGGTGCTTCGCGGTGCGGCGTCCGTCGAAAGCGGCAAGCGGTTCGCGCTTGCTCTGCCGCTGTCCGCCGACGGCCCGCAGGCGGGTGCCGTTCCCGGTCGCATCAATCCCGTCCACCTGATGACGCAGGTGCGTGCGTCGTATTCGGACGACCCCGACGGTGTGCGCGCGAGCGACGACGCCGTCGCGATGGGTCTCCAATGCGCCACGCACTGGGACGCACTCGCCCACGTCAGTTACGCCGGAAAGATCTACAACGGTTTCCCGGACGATTCGGTCACGCAGCGAGGTGCGTCCCGCTGTTCGATCGCGAAAGTCCCGGCGGTCGCGAGCCGTGGCGTCCTCATCGACATGGCGCCCGGCGACCGGCTCGAGCCCGGGACGAAGATCACCGCCGCCGATCTCGACGATGCGTGCCGCGTCGATGTGCTGCCCGGCGACATCATCCTGATACGTACCGGTCAGATGCGTTTCCTCGACGACGGCGACCGTCAGTCGTTCATGTATCCGAGCGCCGGCATCGCGATGGACGCCGTGCGTTGGTTCCGCGCTCACGACATCGCCGCCGCCGCGACCGACACGATGACCTTCGAGGTGCTCCCCGGCGAGCTTCCGGATGTGTTCCTGCCGGTCCACATGCTCGACCTCGTCGACCTGGGTCTCACGCAGGGACAGAACTTCCATCTCGAAGCGCTAGCAGCCGACTGCGCGGAAGACGGCCGCTACGCCTTCTTCCTCGAAGCGACACCGGAACCGTTCGCGGACGCCGTCGGCGCACCGGTACAACCGGTAGCCGTGAAATGAAGATCGTGCTCGGCGGTATCTGCCTCGATTGTCGCGACGCCGAAGAGCTCGCCGGTTTCTATTCCGAACTGCTCGGCTGGCCGGAGGTATATCGGGACGGCCCCGAGTGGATCGCGCTTCGCCAGGGCGACTTCGGCATCTCGTTCCAAGCCGAGGAGTGGTACGAGCCGCCGGTGTGGCCCGAGCAGCCGGACGAGCTGACGAAGATGATGCACTTCGAGATCGCGACGGACGACGTTCCCGCAGCCGTGGAGCGAGCGACCCTGCTCGGCGCACGCGAGGCGGCCCCACAACCGAGCGGGCGCGACCCGAATCAGCTCCGCGTGATGCTCGACCCGGCCGGTCATCCGTTCTGCCTCTGTAACGACGACGCATAATCTTCCGATGGAAACGTTGCTCTACGAGGAAACCGATGGCGTAGCGGTCGTCACGCTGAACCGTCCCGACGTCTACAACGCGTTCAACTCGGCGATGATGCGTGAGCTCTCCGGACTGTGGCAGACGCTCAAGACGAACGACGGCGTCCGGTGCATCGTCCTCACGGGCGCAGGCGAAAGAGCGTTCTGCACGGGGATCGACAGAAGCGAGATCCCGACCGACGGCGGTGCGTTCGATCCGCTCACGTTCGAAGATCCCGGCCGCAAACTCGGTCCGAAGACGAACGAGCTGTACAAGCCGGTGATCGCCGCGGTGAACGGGATGGCATGCGGCGGAGCGTTCTACATGCTCGGCGAGGTGGAGTTCATCATCGCCGGGGAGTCCGCGACGTTCTTCGATCCGCACGTCACCTACGGCATGACCGCTGTCTACGAACCGCTACTGATGATGCGACGGATGCCCTGGGGCGAGATCGCGCGTCTCACGCTCGCCGGCAGCCACGAACGCGTGTCGGCGAAGCGCGCATACGACATCGGTCTCGTTTCGCAAGTGGTCGAGGACGATCTGCTGCTGGACGAAACGATCCGTGTCGCGAAAGCCATCGCGTCGCAACCCGCCCGCGCGGTGCAAGCGACGGTGCGAGCGATGTGGTTGGCCCGCGACCTCACGCCCGCGCAGTCACTCGCCGCGGCTCCCGAGCTGCTCAACCTGGGGACGACACCCGAAGCGCTCGAGGAAGGTCAGCGAGCGTTCGCTTCGGGCAAGCGGATCGATCCCCGCGTCCGGTAGCGCGCGCCTGCAGAATCTGACGGGTCGTCAGATTTCGGACAGACTGGACGCCCAATGGCGAGAGGGATCGTCGCTTCGGCCGGCTACGTCCCATATAGAAGGTTGCAGCGTGCAGACATCCGCGCGGTGATGGCGGCCGGCGGCGGACGAGGCACCCGCTCCGTCGCGTCCTTCGACGAGGACACGACGACGATGGCCGTCGAAGCGTGCCGTCAACTCCATCTGACGCCGGCGCCGGACGCGATCTGGTTCGCGACGTCCGAGCCGGGCTATCTCGACAAGACGAACGCCAACGCCATCCATGCTGCACTCGGTCTCGATGAAGCCGTCACGGCTCTCGACTTCGGGGGTGCGATCCGGTCGGGCGTCGGCGCCCTGAAGGCGGCGCTCGAAAGTACGCAGAAGGTGCTCGTCGTGAGTGCCGACATCCGCACCGGTCAACCGACGAGCGCGGACGAAGCACAGGGCGGCGACGGCGCGGCCGCGATGCTCGTCGGGGACGGCGAGGTCATCGCGACCTACCTCGGTGGTGCGTCCGCGACGAAAGAGTTCGTGGAACGTTGGCGCACGCCCGGTGATCTTCGGTCGCGAACGTGGGAGGACCGATTCGGCGAAGCGATGTACGTGCCCCTTGCCGAGCGCGCGTGGAACGCGGCGTTGAAAGCGGCGGATCTGAGCGAAGTCGACGTTCTGTGCGTTGCGGGGATGCACGCACGTTCCGTCGCACGCGTCACGAAGCAACTCGGAGTCGGCCGGACGATCGACCTGAGCGCGAGCGTCGGCGACGCGGGAACAGCGCAACCGATGCTCATGCTCGCCGCCGCGCTCGAACAAGCGACGCCGGACGAAACGATCGCGCTCGTCTCGCTCGCCGACGGAGCGGACGTCTTGATCTTCCGCGCCGTCGAACAAGCGACGCCGAAGCGGACCGTCCAGCAGCAGATCGATGCGGCGCAGGACGTTTCCTACGCGCGCTTCCTTTCGTGGCGCGGGATGATCGCGCCCGAGCCGCCGAATCGGCCCGAGCCCGCGCGTGTTTCGTCCCCGGCGGCCGAGCGCGCGGCCGAGCACAAGTTCGCGTTCGACGGCAGATCCGATGCGATCGGGACGATCGTGACGTTCACGGTCGACCGGCTCGCATACTCGCCGAGTCCGCCGATCGTCTTCGCGATAGTCGACTTCCCCGACGGAACGCGAGCGCCGCTCGAGCTGACGGACGTCGATCCCGACGCCTTGAAGGTCGGCGACGAGGTCGAGATGACCTTCCGCAAGCTCAGCACGGCCGACGGCATACACAACTACTTCTGGAAGGCGAAGCCGACACGATGAGCATCAAAGATCGCGTCGCCATCGTCGCGAGCAGTTGCACGCGCTTCGGCGAAGCGTGGGACCGGGGAACCGACGATCTTCTCAGGGAAGCCCTCGGCGGCCTCGAAACGGACTCGACACCCGACGCGTACTGGCTCGGTACCGCGCAGTCCGGCATGAGCGGGATCACGCTCGGCAAGGTGCTCGGGCACGACCGTCCGATCACGCGGGTCGAGAACTACTGCGCCTCGGGTTCGGAGGCGCTTCGCAACGCGTCGTACGCCGTTGCGTCGGGCGCGTACGACGTCGCGATGGCCATCGGCGTCGAGAAGGTGAAGGACGCCGGCTACCAGGGACTCAACGCGTTCCCGATCCCGAACGACGGCACCCAGCGAACGCTCACCGCGGCCGCGATGTTCTCGCTTGTGATCCCGGCATACGCGAACAAATACGGCGTGTCGGACGAAGACATGCGCGACGCGCTCGCGCACATCGCGTCGAAGAACCATTCGAACGGTGCGCGCAACCCGCGCGCTCAGTTCCGCCGCGAGATGAGCGAAGACCAGATCAAACAGTCACCGAAGGTCGCCGGCGCGCTCGGTGTGCTCGACTGCGCGGGGGTCGCCGACGGGGCCGCAGCCGCGATCGTCGTTCGCGCCGAAGACGCAACGAAGTACACCGACAAACCCTTGTACATCAAAGCCCTTTCGTTCGTCGCCGGCAGCGGCTCGGGTCTGACGGATCCGTCCTACGACTACACGCATTTCCCGGAGGTCGAAGCGTCGGTCAAGGATGCGTACGCGCAAGCGGGCATCACCGACCCGCGCTCGGCGTTCGCGATGGCCGAGGTGCACGACTGCTTCACTCCGACCGAGCTCGTGCTCATGGAGGACCTCGGGTTCTGCCCGCGGGGGACCGCATACAAGGAAGTGCTCGGCGGCGCGTTCGATCTCCATGGCGACCTTCCGGTGAATCCGGACGGCGGCCTCAAGAGCTTCGGCCACCCGGTCGGCGCGACGGGCCTCCGCATGCTCTACGAGTGCTGGCTGCAGCTCCGCGGCGAAGCTCCGCCCGAGCGACAGATCGACAACTCGCGCGGGCTCGCGCTCACGCAGAACCTCGGCGGGTACCCCGGCGAGATGGTGTCGTTCGTGGGCATCGTCGGCACATGATCGGCGGCGTCGTCCGCGAAGCCGCGAAGCGTTTCCGTGACGAGATCGCGATCGTCGCTCCCGACGGGGAGCAGATCAGCTATCTCGATCTGTACAAGCGGAGCGAGGCGGTCGCGGGTGGTTTCCTGCGCCAAGGCATCAAGGCCGGCGACGTCGTCGCGATCACGTTCGGTTCGTCCATCGAGTACGTGCTTGCTTACCTCGGTGCGGCGCGCATCGGCGCGATCACGGCGGGAGTGAACCCGCGGTACTCGGGCGACGAACGCGCGAAGGTGCTCGACCGCCTCGCGCCGACGATCGTTCTCGAGTCGAGCGAAGACCTGCCGAGCGGTGAAGCGCCGACGCAACGTTTGCCGGTCGACCCCGAGCGTCCCGTCGCGATCGTGTTCACGTCGGGGACGACGGGCGAACCCAAGGGCGCCGTGTTCCGCGACCGGCAACTCGCGGCGATCACGATGTTCGACACCGGCGGCGTGTGGGGCGGCGGCGGACCGATGCTCGCGTCGACCGAGCTCGCCCACGTCGGGTTCATGACGAAACTCCCCTGGTACCTGCGTGCCGGTTCGCGGATCCACATGCTCGCGCGTTGGCGCGCCGAAGACGCGCTCCGGACGATCACCGAACAGAAGATGGCGTCGGTCGGCGGCATCGCCGCGCAGGTTGCGCTGATGCTGCGTTTGCCGAACTTCGACGACTACGACGTCTCGAGCGTCAAAGCGATCATCGTCGGCGGTGGTCCGTCCCCCGCGAAGGTGATCGAAGAAGCGAAGCGGCGTTTCGGAGCGGCGTACTCCGTCCGCTATTCGTCGACCGAGTCGGGCGGCGTCGGCACGCTGACGGCCTTCGATGCGCCGGAGGACGAAACGCTCTACACCGTGGGACGTCCGCGGGACGGGATCGACCTCCGCATCGTCGACGACGAGATCCTCCTGCGGTCGCCGGCCATGATGTCCGAGTACTGGCGCGATCCGGAGAACACGGCGAAGGCGCTCGTCGACGGTTGGCTACACACCGGCGACCTCGGACGGATCGACGAGGACGGTTGTCTCCGCATCATCGGACGTCGCAAGGAGATGTTCATCCGCGGCGGGTACAACGTGTATCCGCTCGAGGTCGAGGCCGTCCTCGGCAACCATCCGTCCGTGGCGCACGTCGCCGTCGTTCCGAGGCCGGACGACGTCATGGGCGAGGTCGGCGTCGCCGTCGTCGTCGCGCACCAGGGGGCCGACGCGCCCACGCTCGAGGACCTGCGAGCTTTCGCAAGCGGCAAGCTCGCCGCGTACAAGCTGCCCGAGGCGATCCGCGTCGTAGATGCGCTTCCGTACAACGGACAACAGAAAGTCGACCGGCGTCGTTTAACTGAGGAGGAGGCGACACGGGTCGTATGATGTTCCGCCGCATGAGGGGCTCACGGGGAGTTCATTCGTTACTGGCCATCCTGGCCGCGCTCGCGCTCGTGTCGACGGCGTGCGGCTCGCGGCTGACGAAGACCGAGCGGGCGAACGCGATCGCTGCGATCAGCGGACGAGGCGGCGGCGGCGGTTCGTCCACCCTCGGCGACAACCCGGCCACGACGACCGGAACCACGACGACCGGCGGCTCGACGGCGTCATCCGCAGGCGGGTCGACGACGACGACCGGCGGCGCTTCGTCCGGCGGGGCGACGACCGGCGGCGGGGGCGGGATCGTCGCGAACTCGGTGGGATCGTGTTCGAAAGCGACCTCCGGCGGGCAGACCGGTCTCACGCCGACAACGATCAAGCTCGCAACGCTCGCCGACATCAGCGGCGTCCAGCCGGGACTCTTCCAGTCGGCGCACGACGCGGCGAAGGCGGCCGCCGCGTACATCAACTCGACGGGCGGCATCTGCGGACGTCAGGTCGTCCCCGACCTCCTCGACAGCAAGACGGACTCCGGCGGCAACCGCGCGGCGATGGAGCAAGCGTGCGCGAACGACTTCGCCGTCGCCGGTTCCGTATCCGCGTTCGACGACGGCAGTGCGCAGCCCGGTCAAGCGTGCGGGATCCCGGATATCACGGGCGTCTCGACGAACCGCGCGAAGTACTCAGCAACGAATACGTTCCCCGCGTATCCGAGCGGCGGCCCGGAGATCGGCGACACGTCGGCGAAGTACATCGCGAAGGCCTACCCCGACGCGATCAAGCATGCGGCGATCCTCTATCTGAACCAAGCGGTCGCGGTGACGAACGCTGCCGCGCGCGAGAAGGCGTGGGCCGCCGTTGGGTTCAAGTGGGTCTACAAGCAGGAAGTGCAAGTGCTGCAGGCCAGCTACACGAGCTTCGTCAGCGACATGAAGCGGCTCGGCGTGCAGTACGTCACGTTCGTCGGCGACTTCCAGAACATCATCCGGCTGCAGAAGTCGATGCAGCAGCAGAAGTTCTTCCCCAAGGTCCGGGACTGGGACTCTGTTGCGTACAACCCGCAGTACCTCGAGACCGATCCGCAGTCCGTCGAGGGATCGTTCGTGTTCATCAACACGGCGATGATCGAAGAAGCGGCGAGCAACCCGGAGATGAAGCTCTACACCACGTGGTTGCAGCGGGCCGCCCCCGGCGCTGTGCCCGACTACTTCGGCATCTACGCGTGGTCGGCGTACCGTCTGTTCCAGAAGCTCGCGACGGACATCGGACCGAACATCACACGCCCGAAGTTGATGTCGGCTCTGAAAGCGACCGCGACGTGGAACGACTACGGCATGCACGGGCCGATGCAGACGGGGGCGAAGAAGCCGACCGTGTGCACGCTCTACATGCAGGTGAAGAACGGCAAGTTCACCCGTATGTGGCCGGCGTCGGGCTTCGACTGTAGTGGGAGTCTCGTGAACGTCGGATGAAAGATCTCCTCGCGTTCACGGTGATCGGGATCGTCACCGGGTCGGTATACGCGATCGCGGCGAGTGGCCTCGTCCTCACATATACGACGTCCGGCATCTTCAACTTCGCGCACGGCGGGATCGGGATGCTGATGGCGTTCACGTATTGGGAGTTCCGATTCCACCATCACTGGCCGGCGCCGCTCGCGCTGTTCGTCGTCGTGTTCGTGATCGCTCCAGCACTCGGTGCGCTGATCGAGCGTGTGCTCATGCGCAACCTGCACGGACGATCGACCGGTACATCGCTCGTTGTGACGATCGGGCTGATGGTGATGCTCATGGGTATCGCCCAGGGGATCTGGCCGCCGGCCGCGCGTCCGTTCCCCGAGTTCTATTCGGGCCACGGCGTCACGATCTTCGGGATCTTCGTGACGACGCACCAGATCATCACGATCATCGTGGCGGGCCTGGCCGCGCTCATCTTCTGGTATCTGCTGAACCGCACACGCACCGGCGTCGCGATGCGCGCCGTCGTCGATGACCGCAACCTCGCCGCGTTGAACGGCGTCTCGCCGGCGCGCGTGAGCATGCTGTCGTGGGCGCTCGGTTCGTCCCTCGCGGCGCTCGCCGGGATCCTCATCGCGCCCGCGCTCAACCTCGAGATCCTCAACCTGACGCTGCTCGTCGTCGTGGCGTATGCGGCCGCCGTCGTCGGAAAGCTCAAGAGCCTCCCGTTGACGTTCGCCGGCGCGATGATCCTCGGCCTGCTGACGTCGTACCTCAGCCTGAGCTGGGTTCACGCGGAGAAGATCCCCGGTCTTCCCGGCGCGCTGCCGACCATCATGCTGTTCGCCTGCCTCCTGCTCCTTCCGGAAGAACGCCTGCGGGTCGGACGGATCACCAGCGAGCGGGGGCCGCGCGTCCCGTCGCTCGGCGAGTCATTGCAGGGCGGCATCCTGCTCGTCGTCGGTGCGATCGTGGTGTCGCTCGTTCTCTCGGACGCGAACCTCGTGCGCGTCGGGCAAGGGATGGCGCTCGCACTCGTGATGCTGTCGCTCGTGGTCCTGATGGGATACGGCGGACAGATCTCTCTGGCACAGATGACATTCGTCGGTATGGGCGCATTCGCGATGGCCCGCTTCGGTCTCGGCGGTTCGCCGCTCGGCCTCCTGATGGCGCCGCTCCTCGCCGCGCCGATCGGCGCGCTCGTCGCACTGCCTGCGCTGCGGCTCCAAGGCCTGTACCTTGCACTCGCCACCATGGCCTTCGGCGTGGCCGCCGAGAACATGCTCTTCCCTCGAGCGTGGCTGTTCGGATCCTCGACTCGGGTCGTCCCGCGACTCCATCTTTTCGGCGTGCATTTCGACGGAGAGAAGTCGTTCTTCGTGTTGCTTGCGATCGTCTTCTCGTTGTTCGGGATCGGTGTTCTCGCCTTGCGCAGAGGCCGCTTCGGACGACTCGTATCTGCGATGCGTGATTCGCCCGCGGCATGCACGACGCTCGGCGTCAACCTCCTCACGACGCGCCTCGCGGTGTTCACGCTCTCTGCGGCGATGGCCGGCTTCGCCGGGGCGTTCTACGGCGGGCTCCGCGGGAGCGCCCAGACGAACGACTTCCTGATGTTCCAATCGCTGCCCTTGTTGCTGATGGCCGTCATCGGCGGGATCACGACCGTGTCCGGTGCGCTCGTCGGAGGGCTCCTGCTCGGTCTGCTGCAGACGCAGTCGTCCACGGGTGTGCTCGCCGGGCTCGTGTTCCTCTTCACCGGCGCCGCGGCCGTCTCGCTCGGACGGAACCCGCACGGTGTCGCCTTCTACATCTCGCAGAAGCTCGAACCCTTGAAGGACAAGGTCCCGTGGTTCCGTCCGGAGGAGCCGGACGAACCACTTACCGAGGAGTTGCCGCGCATTGCCGCTGCTGCAGGCTGAGGAGATCAGCGTCACCTTCGGGGGGCATCGCGCGCTCGTCGACGTGTCCGTCGATGCCGAAGAGGGACGCATCACCGGGCTCATCGGCCCGAACGGTGCCGGAAAGACCACGTGCTTCAACGTCTTGTCCGGACTGCAGCCACCGCAAGGTGGACGCGTCATCTTCGACTCGCAGGACATCAGCGCCGTCCCGGCGTACAAGCGCGGACGTCTCGGCATGGCTCGCACGTTCCAGCGCATCGAAGTGTTCGGCTCGCTCACCGTGTTCGAGAACGTGCTCGTCGCCGCCGAGATCCGGCACCGCTGGTCACGCGGCGAGGAGATCGATCTCGATGCGGAATGCAACGACATCATCGATCTCGTCGGACTGCGCAAGGTCGCGGACCAGCGTGTCGATTCGATACCGACCGGACTCTCACGTCTCACCGAGCTTGCGCGCGCGCTCGCGACGAAGCCGCGAGTGATCCTGCTCGATGAACCGTCCTCCGGTCTGGACGACGACGAATCGGAGGCGTTCGGCGATCTGCTGTTGACGCTCGCCAAGCGCGGCGTCGCGATCCTGCTCGTTGAACACGACATCGATCTCGTCATGCAGGTGTGTGACAGGATCCACGTGCTCGACTTCGGGACGATCATCGCCGTCGGGACGCCCGTCGAGATCCGCAAGGACAAACGCGTCCAGAAGGCGTACCTCGGGGAGGATTGATGGACGCTCCCGTTCTCGAGATGAAGGACCTTCACGCCGCCTACGGACGCATCCCTGTGCTCTTCGGTGTCGACCTCGTCGTCCCGGCGCGCTCGGTCGTTGCGTTGCTCGGTCCGAACGGCGCAGGGAAAACCACAACGCTTCGCGTCGCCTGCGGCCAGCACGTTCCGACGTCCGGATGCCTCCACGTCGCCGGCAAGCACGTCAACGGCGCGGGTGCCGACGATCTCGCACGCGCCGGTGTCTGCACGATCCCCGAAGGACGAGGCATCTTCGCGAACCTGACGGTCGACGAGAACCTGACGATGATGACGTACACCGGGGCGTCCATCGCCGACGTCCGTGAGCGCGCGTTCGGCCGCTTCCCGAGGCTCTTCGAGCGCCGCGAGCAACTCGCCGGGACGATGTCCGGCGGCGAGCAACAGATGCTCGCGCTCGCGCGCGCGCTTGCGACCGAACCCGCTCTGCTCCTGCTTGACGAGATCTCGATGGGCCTCGCGCCGCTGATCGTTGCCGAGCTCTACGAAGCAGTGCGGAACATCGCTGCGGACGGCGTCGCGATTCTGCTCACCGAGCAGTACGCGCGCACGGCGCTCGAAGTTGCGGATTACGCTGCGGTGATGACACAGGGGCGGGTGAGGCAGATGGGAGAACCGGCGGACATCGCTTCGGAGCTCTCGGGGGCCTATCTCGGGAGCCACGGCGAAGCGAAGCGGAGCCGGGGAGCGAAGCAGTGAGGCGGTTCGTCCGGCTCGCGCTTGTGGTCGCCCTGTGGGCGCCGATCTTCGCGTTCGTCGGACACGTCGCTTCGGGTATCGGTCCGACCGATCTTCCCGGCTTCAACATCGGAGGCACGGCGGACGGGGCCCGCTGGATCTTCGAGTCACCGTCGCTCGGCATCCCAGCCGAACCGACCGGCGAGTTCGACATCTCGCACAGCGAGGTCACGCTGAAGTCGGGCCCGGCCGCGTATGCGCTCGGGAGCATCGCCTGGCCCGGCCAGGTCGTCGCGGCGCTGCCGTCCTTCCTGCAAGGTGAGATCGCGAGCCAAGCCGGCAAGTCGTTCGCGTTCCCCTTCGACATCCCGAACTATCCGGTGAGGGCCGAGTCGTTCTACCCGCAGGGTCCGACGAAAGCGAACTCGCAAGCGGGCACCGTCGTCATGGAATCGTCCGCACAAGCCGAGAGCGCGGACGCGAACGCGAGCTTGAACAGTTTCAGCATCCCGTTGCTCGGATCGGTTGGGACGCAGTCGTCGATGGCGTCCAACGGATTCGACGACCAGGGTGCGTTCTCGATGGTTCGCGGTGCGGCGAATGACATCTCGATCGCGAACGGCATCTTGAAGATCCAGTCGGTTGTGTCGACGGTGACGGCGCGTAGTGACGGCGACCGCGGAACGGTCGCGGGTACGACAACCGTCGTCGGCGCCACGGTCGCGGGTCATGCGGTGACGATCGACGCGAGCGGCGTGCACGTCGACGGGCAAGGCACAGCGATCGCAACGATCCAGCAAGCGGTGAACGCGGTGCTCAAGTCGGCCGGCATCACGATCGAGCTCGCGTCGCCGATCGACACGATCTCCGGTGCGTCCGCGGCGCGGAACCTGCCCGGCCTGCACGTGACGTTGAACGACACCGCCGTCGATCAGCTCGTTTCGCTGCTTCCCGCGAGTCTGCAGTCGCAGATCCGCGGACAGGTCACGTTCGACCAGGGGATGACGATCACGCTGGCGCCCGCCTCGGCGACCGCAAGTGCCGCGAAGGCCTTCCTGTTGCCCGCCGCGGACACATCGGTCGGCGGGCTGACGCAGGGCGTGACCGGCGGAACGCCATCGAGTGTGACGTCGACCGGCGGTGGTTCGACGGCTCCCGTTGGTGGTTCGTCCGCCCCCGTGACGTCGGGTGGGGGAGTCGTGATCGCAGCTGCTCCGACGGTGAAGAACTTCACCGGCGTTCCGGTCTGGCTCGTGATCTTGCTCGTCGCGTTGGCGTTCGTGACGGCGCGTCCGTTGATGGCGGCCGCCGACCGCCTGCTGTTCGCGCGGAAGGGCGCGGCGGTGTGTCCGGAGGAGACATGAGCGAGCAGGGACGGCTCGACCGGCTTACCGGCGCCGTGACGAGGATCCGCGGCGGACGAAGCATGGAACCCGATCGCATGCAACTGATCGCGGGCGGCGTCCTCGTGCTGCTCGGAATCGTCGCGATCGTGATCGGTTGGTACGGGACCGCGCACACGGCGTACGGGTTCGAGCAGATGCCGTACGTCGTGTCCGGCGGATTGCTCGGCGTCGCGCTCGTGTTCCTCGGCGGCTTCGTCTACTTCGCGTACTGGGTGACGCGGCTCGTGCGCGAGTCGCGCGAGCAGGCGCAGCGGGCGGCCGATCTGCTGGAGCAGATCGTCCTGGGTTCGGCGAACGGGACCAAGGTTGCCGTTGCGGCCGGCTCCTTCGTCGCCACCCGCAACGGCAACCTCTTCCACCTCCCCGACTGCCAAGTGGTCGCCGGACGCTCGGGTCTTCGCCGCGTGACGTCTTCGACCCGCGGCCTGGAGCCCTGCGCCATCTGCCACCCCCTCGACAAGTAATTCGCGCTTCTGGGTAAGCGAACGCCACATACCGTGGCGCTCGACTCCCCAGAAGCACCAACTGTCACCGGCGGGTGCTTCCATGGAGTTCCTTCCCCTCGGATGAAGGGGAAGCCGTGGACGAAGCGATCGCGACGATCGCGCGTCAGCAGGTCGGCTTGGTGACGAGGTCCCAATTGCTCGGATTGGGTCTCGTATCCGAACAGATCCGGCGACTCCTCGCGCACGGGCGAGTCGAGCGCGTTCATCCCGGCGTCTATCGGATCGCCGGTTATCCGCGCATCTGGGAACAATGCCTGCTCGCTGCGCTACTGGCTGCCGGAAATGGTTCCTGCGTGAGTTTCTACGCCGCCGGCGTGGAATGGGAGTTGGACACGCTGAGAGCCGATCGGCCCCACGTCACGGTTGTGCACGCGCAGGTGGCTCGGCTGAATGGCGTTGTCGTCCATCGGACGCGGCTGATCGCTCCCGGCGATGTCATAAAGCGTGGGCCACTGCGGGTGACGTCTCCCTACAGAACACTGATTGATCTCGCATCAGTGCTTCCGCCGTCGCAACTCGAAGATGTACTTGACTCCGCCGTTCGGAAGAACCTCGTTTCGATCCGTCAGCTCATCACGCGACTCGAAGTTCGTGGTCGACGCGGTGTCCGGGGGATCGGCGAACTCGCTCGTTTGCTCGAAGCGCGTGAAGGTCAACGTAAGAAGGCGAGCACGCTTCAGAACAGATTCCGGCGGGGTCTCGAGACGGCAGGTCTTCCCATCCCGGAGGAGGAGTACGAGATCTGGGACCAAGGCGGCCACTTCTTGGCGCGCGTCGACTTCGCGTATCCGGACAAGAAGGTCTACATCGAAGTCGACGGCTCGCACCACGAAACACGCAAACAGCGACAGGCGGACATGACTCGCCAAAACCGACTCTCGCGCGCGGGCTGGGTCCCGTTCCGTTACGACAGGTTCGATGTCAGGGACGGTTCCTACGTGGGTGAGATCGGTGCGCTTTTCCGAACTGGGTAATCGAGCGCCACATATCGTGGCGCTCGATTACCCAGAAGCGGTTCAGAACGTGATGACGGAGCGGATCACTTCGCCGCGTTCCATCGCTTCGAATGCGGACGGAACGTCCTCCAGCGAGATCCGCTTGCTGATCAGGCCCTCGAGGTCGAGCTCGCCCTTCTTCCAGTGGTTGAGGAACCGTAGGTAGTCCGTCTCGACGGCGGACGAACCGTACACGCAACCGCACAGCCGAGCGTCCTTGAGGAAGAACTCGAGCGCACTGATCTGGACCATGTCTTCCGCACGGCCGAGTCCGACGATGCACGTCGTCCCGCCGCGGCGCGTGTTGTCGAACGCCGCGCGGATCGTTGCCGAGTTCCCGATGACCTCGAATGCGTAGTCGAATCCTTGGCCCCCGGTGACTTCACCCTTCACGCTGTCGAGCGTTTCCGGCGTCACCGCGTGCGTCGCGCCGAACTGCCTCGCCTCTTCGGCCTTGTGCTCGAACCGGTCCATGGCGACGATCGCCTTCGCGCCGGCGACCTTTGCGCCCTGGATGACGTTCATGCCGACACCGCCGCAACCGATCACGAGCACGGTCGACCCGGCCTTGACCTTCGCCGTGTTCAGCGCGGCGCCGACACCCGTCGTCACGCCGCAGCCGACCAACGAAGCGATGTCGAGGGGGATGTCGTCCGGCACGGGGATCGCGGCGGACGCGTGTACGACGGCCTCCTCGCAGAACGTGCCCGTTCCCGCCATGGGGAAGGCCATGCCGCCGTCCATCATCGCGGGGATGATCCCGACCGCGTATCCGTTCGGACACAGCCACGTCTCACCGCGCAGGCAGTACTCGCAGGTCCCGTCGAACGGCACCCAGTTGTAGATGACGTGGTCGCCGACCTTCCGGTTCTCGACGCCCTCACCGACCGCGGTGATCACGCCCGAGCCCTCGTGCCCGAGGAGCGCGGGGAACATCCACGGGATCGTGCCGTTCTGTACGGAAAGGTCCGAGTGACATACGCCGGCGTACGCGGTCTTGACCTTGACCTGCCCCGGGCCCGGCTCACCGATCTGCACATCGACGATCTCGAGCGGTCCGTTGAGCTCACGAACGATCGCTGCTTTAGCCATGACGAAGCCTCCCTCTACCCAAGAAGAAGGGAAGCCTAGCGCGGCTAAACGGCTTCGCGCAGGTCGTCCAGCTCGCCGGCGAGGCGCGAGAGCGCGTCGCGCTCGATGCGCCGGACACGGTCCCGCGTCGAGTCGAGCTCGTCGGCAACCTGCTGCAGCGTCATGGGGTCGTCCCCGGCGAGGCCGAATCGCAGGACGACGACCTCGCGTTCATCGTCCGGGAGCGTCGACACGGCCTTCCGAAGCGCTTCGCGCTCGACGCCCGCGGACACTTCCTCGACGGCTTCGTCCGGCGTGGCAGCGACGAGGTCGCCGAGCGCGGTCTCGCCGTCCTCACCGACCGGTGTGTCGAGGGACGTAACCGCACGCGCGGCTTCCCGCACCTGCTTGAGCTCGCGCATCGTGACCTTCGCTGCCGCCGCGATCTCCTTGTCCGTCGGATCGCGACCGAGCTTGATGACGAGGTTGCGCTCGGCGGCTTCGATCTTGCGTTCGCGATCGAGAAGGTGCGCGGGGAGACGGATCGTTCGTGAGTGGTTGTGGATCGCGCGTCCGATCGCCTGGCGGATCCACCACGTGCCGTACGTCGAGAACTTGTAGCCGCGACGCCAGTCGAACTTCTCGACGCCGCGGATCAGACCGAGCATCCCTTCCTGGATGAGGTCGAGGAACGAAAGGCCGCGTCCCTGGTAACGCTTCGCGATCGATACCACGAGGCGGAGGTTGGAACGGATCATCTTGTCGCGCGCCTCGAGGTCGCCCTTCTCGATCCGCTTCGCGAGTTGGATCTCCTCGTCGGCGGTAAGCAGGGGGTAGCGCCCGATCTCGTTCAGGAACAGCCGAACGAGGTCGGTGTATTGATCGTCCGTTCCCCCGGAAGGGACGGCGACATCAACGTCGAAATCGATCTCCATGGCCTCTCTTCTCGGTATGTCCGAGCGCCACACCCGTCAAACACGTTCCCCGTTGATTGGTTAACGCACGAACGGCCTAAATAGTTCCGTTCGCGACCTGCGGTTATGCTGCCGTTTACCGTGATCCGGCTCGATCACGTTTCGAAAACGTTCCCTGGTTCTTCGGCCCCCGCGGTCGGTGATCTGAGCTTCGAGATCGCGGAAGGCGAGGTCGCGTGCCTGGTAGGCCCCTCGGGCTGCGGCAAGACGACCACGCTCCGCATGATCAACCGCCTGATCGAGCCCACGTCCGGGACGATCACGGTTGCCGGAAGGGACATCACCTCAGTCCCGGCGCATGAGCTCCGCCGCGGGATCGGCTACGTCATCCAGCAGGTCGGACTCTTCGCGCACCGCACCGTGGCCGACAACATCGCGACCGTCCCGAAGCTTCTCGGCTGGGACAAGGCGCGCGCACATCGAAGAACCGAAGAGCTCCTCGATCTCGTGGGCCTCGACCAGAGCTTGAAGGACCGCTACCCGTCCGAGCTCTCGGGAGGCCAGCAACAGCGCGTCGGCGTGGCGCGGGCGCTCGCCGCCGATCCACCCGTCCTCCTGATGGACGAACCATTCGGCGCGGTCGATCCCATCGTCCGCCTCCGACTTCAGGACGAGCTCAAGGCCCTCCAAGCACGACTCCGCAAGACGATCGTCTTCGTGACGCACGACATCGACGAAGCCGTTCGCCTCGGAGACCGCGTCGTCGTGCTCAACGTCGGCGGAGTCCTCGAACAGATCGCATCACCGGCCGACCTCCTCGGGGCACCGTCGAACGAGTTCGTCGCGCGCTTCGTGGGGTCCGAACGCGGCATCCGCCGCCTGTCGCTGATCAACGTCAAAGACATCGAGTTGGACGAACCCCTCGGCGACGGACAACCGACCATCTCGCCGGACGCAACGCTCCTCGACGCCCTGCAAACGCTCCTTCGGAGCGGCAAACACGCGGCGAACGTCGACGGCTCCGGCTCCCTTTCGCTCGAGCGTATAGCGCGGGAAGTGAAGTGAGCTGGAGCTGGATCACCGCCCACCTCGGTGACATCGCGTCGCGCACGGTCGAGCACCTTGAACTGACGGGCATCGCCATCGGGCTCGGGTTCGTCCTCGCCCTCGCGTTGTCGATCCTCGCTATCGCGAAGCGACGGACGTATGCGCCGATCACCTGGGTCGCCGGTGTGATGTACACGATCCCGAGCATCGCGTTGTTCGCATTGCTCGTGCCCGTGACGGGGTTGTCGAAGACGACCGCCGAGGTCGCGCTCGTTTCATACACGCTGTTGATCCTCGTCCGGAACATCGTTGCCGGCATCGACGGCGTGCCCGCATCGGTGCGAGAGGCCGCCACGGCGATGGGCTACACGCGCTGGCGCATGTTCTTCACCGTCGAGATCCCGCTCGCGCTTCCGCTCGTGATCGCGGGGCTGCGGATCGCGACGGTGACGACGGTCGGCCTCGTCACCCTCACCGCGCTCATCGGCCAAGGCGGCTACGGGGCGTTCATCCTCGACGGGCTTCAGCGCTTCTTCAACACGCCGTTGTTCGTCGGTGCGATCTTGTCTGTCGCGCTCGCGGTGGCGCTGGACGTCGCGCTCGTCGCCCTCGAACGCGCGCTGATGCCGTGGGCTCGCCGGAGGGCGGTGTAGATGTCGTTCGTCGCGAGCGTCGTCCATTGGTTCGCCGACCCCGCGCATTGGCACGGCACGGACGGCATCCCGCATCGCATGTTCGAGCATGTCGAACTGTCGGCGCTCGCCGTCGTGTGCGCCGTCCTGCTCGCCGTTCCGGCCGGCGTGTACCTCGGACACGTCAAGCGCGGCGGCGTTCTTGCCGTGAGCGTCGTCAATATCGGACGCGCGATCCCTTCGTTCGCGATCGTGGCCGTGGCGCTGCCGATCGCGATCAGGCTCGGGCTCGGTTTCGGTTTCTGGCCGACGTGGCTCGCGGTATTCGCCCTCGCGCTGCCGCCGATGTTCACGCAGACGTACACGGCGATACGCAACGTCGACGTCGAAGCCGTCTCCGCCGCTCGCGGTATGGGCCTCACGGGCCCCGAGATCCTTCGTGAGGTCGAACTACCCCTCGGCGCGCCGCTCATCACCGCGGGCATCCGCATCGCTGCCGTCCAGGTCGTCGCGACCGCGCCTCTCGGCGCGCTCGTCGGCTGGGGCGGCCTCGGGCGGTACATCATCGACGGCTTGTCGCAATTCGACACGGCGAAGGTGTTCGCCGGCGCGCTCCTCGTGGCCGTGCTCGCTGTAACGACCGAGCTCGCGTTCGACGGACTGGAGCGCATCGTCCTGCCGAAGGGCGTGAGGCGTCTGAGCAGGGCAGAGATCGCAACGGGCATGGCGAAGGCCGGCTGAGCGCTGCTAAGGTCCGGTCGGGAGCCAATCGATCGGAGGGATCGTGAGTCGTCGCATATTCATCCTCGCCCTGGGGCTGCTCGTCCTTGCTGCCGGCTGCAGCAGCAAGACGAACAGCAAGGTGTCCGGTACCCCGGCAGCGAACGCCCCGACGATCAACATCGGCTCGGCGAACTTCTCTGAGTCGAAGATCCTTGCGGAGATCTACGCCCAGGGCTTGCAGGCCAAGGGGTTCAAGGTCACGAAGAAGCTCAACATCGGCGCGCGCGAGGTGTATTTCCCGGCGCTCGAGAACGGACAGATCAACTTCTTCCCCGAGTACATCGGATCGACCCTGAACTTCCTGACGAAGCAGCAGGACGCCGCGAAGCCCGACGCCAACGCGACGTACAGTGCGCTCACGACGGAGCTGAAGAAGCACGATCTGACGGCGTTCACCATGGCGTCCGCCGCGGACCAGGACGGTGTCGTCGTCAACCAGCAGACCGAGAACGCTTACCACTTCACGAAGGTGAGCGACCTCAAGCCGCAGGCCTCGAAGCTCATCTTTGGCGGACCGCCCGAGTGCCCGACGCGTATCGCCTGCCTCAAGGGGCTCGAGACCGTGTACGGGATCCACTTCAAGGACTTCAAGTCCCTCGATGCCGGCGGTCCGCTGACGATCGCCGCGCTACAGAGCAACGGCATCCAGGTCGGTGACGTCTTCACGACGGACGCGCGTATCGTCGCCGACCACTTCACGGTCCTGCAGCAGGACAACCCGATCGTGGGGGCCGAGAACGTGGTGCCGATCCTCGCATCGAGCGTCGCCGATGCCGGTGGTGCGTCCCTCAAGTCCGCGGTGGATGCGATCACGGCGAAGCTCACCACGGCCGGGCTGACGGACCTCAACAAGCAGGTCGACATCGACAAGAAGGACCCGAGCGCGGTCGCGAAGGCCTGGCTGCAGCAGAACGGCCTGATGTAGGCCGAAATCGCAGTACAATCGGTGTTGCGGCGCGGCGCAGGTTACGCAGGCCCGCGCCATCTCTTGGAGGAACGTGTATGGCTCGACGACGACGTACGCCCCGGCCCGGTGAGGCGCCGCGTTCCGGCCGCCGCCGGCGCCCGAAACGGCGTCCGCCCGTCGCTGCGCCCACGGTTCCGAACACGCCGATCGCGAAGCTCGAAGAGGACACCCGCAAGGAAGTCGCTCGCCTGATGAAGGCCCTCCTCTCCGAGGGTGGGATGGTCGAAGGCGAGCGCGTCATCGGGCGCATCGTCGAGCAGCACCCCGAACACGCCGCGGCCTTCATGGACGCCGACAGTCACTTCAGCTCGGGCGATCCGGACAGCCCGTTCGTCCACGTCGGTCTTCACCTGATCGTCGAACGCGGCGTCGTCACGCGCGATCACGAGCAGCTCTCGCGTGCGTCGAGCGACAAGTCGTGGCACGAAGCGGTCCACGAGCGTATGGACGCCGTCGCCGCTGAGATGTTCCCCTCGGCGAACGTCACCGAAGAAGCCAGCTAAGGCTTCTCGACCAGCGGACGCATCACTTCGTAGAACGTGCGTGCATCCGTGCGCCCGAACGTCTTCGTGCGGTATGCGTCGAGCGCGTCCCGGATGATCTGGTGATGCTCGTCGGGTAACGCGGCGAGCGCCCATAACGCGCCCTGCAGCTTCGACATCACGACGTCGTTGTTCGCGTAACTCGCCGCGATCCGGCAGAGGTTCAACACGCTGTAGTCGGGGCTTTCGTCGAGCCGGGCGGCGAGCCATTCGCGCTCGTGCTGCAGGGCCGTGTCGAGCTCGTCCCACGTCGGAACGGCGACGATTGTCGCCGGATCGACGCCGGCGAGACGGCGGTACCGGCCGGCATGGATGTGCGCGCGGTGGAGCGGCCACGACTCGTCGAACAACGATGCGTTCCGCAGTTCTTTGGGGGCGGTCGAGTGCTTCGCGTCGTCGACGGTGATGTACCAGACGTCCATGTCGTCGAAGGTCGAGTGCAGTCGCTTGTGCAGCGCATCGATCCGGGCCGCAGTGTCCGCATCCAATGGTTCGTCGACCAGAACGTGCGCGTCGAAGTCAGTCACCGGCGCGGGCGGGAACATCGCGGCGCCGTAGGTGAACACGCTGACGATACGTTCCCCGAGGATCGCGTCGAGCTCGCGCACGAAGGTTGCCCCGAGCTCCTCGTACGTCACGGGCGTAGACTACGCGGTCTAGTGGACGCAACGGCCCTCGTCCTCGAAGCTCCTCGACGTCTCGTCGAGCGCAGCTTCGAAGTTCCCGACATCGGCACCGACGACGCGCTCCTGCGTCTCGAGGCGTGCGGCCTCTGCGGGACGGACCACGAGCAATACACCGGCGTCCTCCCGACGTCCTACGCGTTCATCCCGGGACACGAATCCGTCGGTGTCATCGAACGCATCGGACGAGGCGCCGCCAAGCGTTGGGACGTCCGCGAAGGAGATCGCGTCGCCGTCGAAGTCTTCCTGTCGTGCCGCGAGTGCGAACCGTGCCGCGCGGGCGCGTATCAGCGGTGCGTCCGACACGGTCTTCGCGATATGTACGGCTACATCTCGATCGACAAGCCGCCGTCGCTCTGGGGCGGTTACTCCACCCACCAGTACCTGGCCCCCGATTCGATCGTGCACAAGGTGCCGGCCTCGCTCGATCCGGTCGTTGCGACGCTCTTCAACCCGCTCGGCGCCGGCGTGCGCTGGGGCGTGACGGTGCCGCAAACGAAGGCCGGCGACGTCGTTGCGGTGCTCGGCCCGGGGATCCGCGGACTCGCGACCCTCGTCGCCGTGAAGGAAGCCGGCGCCTCGTGCGTGCTCGTCACGGGGGCCGGGGGAAACGACGCACCGCGGCTCGAAACGGCGAGACGCTTCGGCGCGGACATCGTCTGCGACGTCACGACCGACGATCCGGTGCAGGCCCTCCGACAAGCGACGGGCGGGCGCCTCGCCGATGTGGTCGTCGACGTCACCGCGAAAGCGCCGGCGGCGTTCGTCCAAGCGCTGTCGCTCGTCCGGCACGGCGGGACGGTCGTCGTTGCCGGGACCCGCGGGGCGAACGTCGAGTTCTGGCCCGACCTCATCGTCTACAAGGAGATCCGCATCCTCGGCGCTCTCGGCGTCGACGCGCCCGCCTACCGGCGGGCCCTCGAGATCCTCGCGGAGGGCGCCTACCCGTTCGCCGACCTCCCGAGGGCGGTCGCGGGAGCTTCGGGGATCGCCGACCTCATCGAGACCATGGCCGGCGAGCGCGGCACCCCTCCGGTGCACGCCGTCCTCGCGCCGGGTGATGCCTCATGAGAGGCTCCTTGTTAACAACAGTTGCCTTCTGTAGACTTCTTATCCCCAATCGGCCGAGGCGGGGGGCCTGACTTCGGTGCGTAGAACGGCGACAGTTTCGATCTTGATGGCGGCGGCAGCCGCTCTGTTCCTCGTGTTCGCGGGTCCGTCGGGCGCGCAGTCCACGGTCTCGTGCTCGAGCTTCGCCACGCAGCAGCAGGCGCAGGCCTTCTACGACCAGCACAAGAACGACAACCCGAGCAACCCCGATCCGTACCACCTCGACGCGGACGGCGACGGCAAGGCCTGCGAGGGTCTCCCGAGCGCTCCGGCGGCTGTGGCCACCGCCGCGCCCGTCGCGTCGACGCCCGCTCCGTCCATCCCGAAGAACGGTGCCGACACCGGCGTCATGGCGCTGTCCGGCATCTCGCTCCTCGAAGCCGGCTACGGGATGACGCTGCTCGCCCGGCGGTACGGCGTGAAGCGGCGGAACGTCCCGATCTACCTGCTCCGAAAACTCGTGAGCGCCGGGAAACTCGGGGAGTCGACGGTCGCTCTCGGCGACGACGTCTACCTCGTGCACGAGTCGGCGTTCGTCGCGACGACCGAGGACGTCTACCGCTACGTCGACGTCCCGGCGCAGGAGTATGCCGACTTCGAGGACGACGCCGAGCCGGAGGACGAAGACGTCTCCTTCTTCGAACCGCCGGCGAACATCGAAACGCCGCGACACGTCAGTGTCTACGCGACCCTCGCCAAGGGGGCCGAGATCGACGAAGCGCCGGTACTCGAAACGGACGAAGCCGACTCCGGCGACTTCGTCTGGCGCTTCTAGCCGGCCTTCAGCGAAGCCGCGTCGTCCAGCATCCCGACGAGCTTCTTCGGCGCGACGTGCCGGTACGCGTGGTCGAGCATCGCTTCGACCTGGACCGGCGTGACGTCGTCGTCCACGTACATCCCGACCCACGTGCGCTTTCGCGCTCCCGGGGGCCTGAAGAACCGTTCGGGATCGGAGGCGATCAAGGAGTGCTGCTCGTCGGCGTCGGAGGCGCACCAGAAGGCGAGCCGTTCGCCCTTGTGCCATGCGAGCGCTACGAAGGCGCGCTTCCCGTGGACGAACCACGTCCGTTCCCCGTGGCTGAGCCGTTCACTCACATCGGGCAGGCCGAGACACGTCCGACGGATGTGCGCGATCTCGCTTTGGACGCGCACCGCTACCTCACCTTCCGCACTTCTTGCGAGCCGTCATGCAAACTCCTCAGCCCGCCTCCCTCAATCTGTACGTTCGGCACGCCCGGGGTCCAGCTTGAGCGCCCAGCCCTCATCCCTTTGAGGGACGACTACCTAGTCGGTGATCGTCTTCGAGGTCGCCGGTCGGCAGACGGCGTGATGGATCTCGACGCGGCCTGCGTGGGCGAAGTACTGGAATCCCGTGATGATGAGACCCGAACTCGCCGTCCAGTGGCCGGTCGAGTCCGTGACGACCGACGTCACGACGAACGGCGGCGTCGTCGCGGCGTAGACGTCGATCGCACGGCTGCGCTTGCACCCCCTGTGCAAAGACTTCACGCGTCCGGACAACGTGCCCGGGCCCGCCGGCGCGATCGTGATCTTCGAACCGAACTTCGTCGAGGCTTGAACTCCCACCGGCACTGCGACGAGCGCTGCCGTGACGGCGATCAGAAGCAACTTACGCATCTCTTCCCCCCGGTTGTTCGACGTGCAACGTGACGATAACCGGTCGGCTAAGCTCCGCTCATGGCGATGGGTGAAGTCCAACTACGCACGATCGACGGACGGGACACGACGCTCGGCGAGTTCCTCGGCAAAGAGCTCCTCGTCGTGAACGTCGCGTCGAAGTGCGGATTCACGCCGCAGTACGAGGGCCTGCAGAAGCTCTACGACGCCTACCGCGACCGCGGCTTCGAGATCCTCGGCTTCCCGTGCAACCAATTCCTGTTCCAGGAACCGAAGTCCGAGACCGAGATCGCCGAGTTCTGCTCGCTCACCTACGGCGTGAGTTTCCCGATGTTCTCGAAGGTGAAGGTGAACGGGCGCGGACAGCATCCTCTCTACGCCGAGCTCACGAGACACAAGGACGCTGGCGGGAAAGCCGGTCGCGTCCGATGGAACTTCGAGAAGTTCCTGATCGCGCCGGACGGTGACGTCGTCGGCCGTTTCCGGACGCGCACGACGCCGGACGACCCGGCCCTCGTGAAAGCGATCGAAGACAACCTGCCGCGATGATCGCGGTCGCCGTCTTCCTCGTAGCCGTTGTGGTTGTGGTTCTGACGATCGTCGGCAAGCTCCCGCTCATCGTCGGCCTCCCCGCGATCGGCATCGTCGTCGCCGTCTGTATCGGCTTCCTCATGCGACGATCGCGCCCGACACCGCGGGACTGATGCCGCAGCGCGGCGTTCGGCTGTCCGAGCTCGTCGCCTCGTTGTCGCTCGCGATCGATCTCGGTCTCGGACAACCGCAGGAGCATGTGCTCCGTCAAACCGTGATCGCGACGCGGCTCGCGCGCATCGCGGGTCTTTCTGACCAAGAGATCGCGGCCACGTTCTACGTGTGTTTGCTGTCGTGGGTCGGCTGCGTCGCCGATTCGCACGAGATGGCGAGGTGGTTCGGGGACGATACACACGTGCGCGCGGCGTCATACGAGGTCGATCGCGCCGGGATGCCGATGATGCGGTTCCTCATCGGACAGCTGGCGTCCGGTGGTTCGTCCTTCCAGCGCTTGTCGATGGTCGGACGGTTCATGACCGGCGGCATGCGCGAGGTGATGAACTCGCTCGCGGCGCACTGTCAGACGACGGTGGACATCGCGGATCGGCTGGGCATCGTCCCGCACGTTTGTCGTTCGTTGCCGCAGGTGCTCGAGCGCTGGGACGGCAAAGGCGGGCCGAACAAGCTGAAGGGCAAGCAGATCGAGCCCGTGATGCGCGTAGCGCATATCGCGAACGATTCCGAGGTGTTCGTTCGGATCGGGGGTATCGCCGGAGCGACGGATATGCTCCGCGAGCGGAGTGGAACGCAGTTCGAGCCCGTACTCGTCGATCTCGCGATCGCGCACGCCGACGAGATCTTCGGCGACCTCGACGAGATCGACGCGTGGGACGTCGTCATCGACGGCAGCAAGACCCTCGATCACCGCATGGACGACGCCGAGTTGCACGGCGCGCTCGAAACGCTCGCGGATTACGCCGACGTGAAATCGCCGTGGTTCACCGGCCACTCGCGTGCGGTCGCGGCGCTCGTACGGGAGGCCGCGCGACGCGCTCGTGCTCCCGCGGAGGAAGTCGACCTCGTCGAGCAAGCAGCGCTCGTATGCCGCCTGGGCGTGATCGGTGTGTCCGCCGGTGTGTGGGACAAGGCGGGCCGGCTCTCGGCGAGCGAAACCGAACGCGTGCGGACGGTGCCGTATCTCACCGAACGCATCCTGGACCGGCAACCGCGACTGAAGAAGATCGGACACATCGCCGGGATGTTCCACGAACGACTCGACGGATCCGGTTACCCGCGCGGTTTGTCGGGCGGGTCCATCCCGCGCGCGGCGCGCTTCCTCGCGGCGGCCGAGGTGTACCAGTCGTTACGCGAGGACCGCGCGCACCGGGCGGCGCTCGATCCCGAGCGAGCGAAGGCGACGCTTCTGGAAGAGGTATCGGCCGGAGGACTCGACGGCACGGCCGTCGACGCCGTGCTGCGCGCCGCGGGGCACCAGACGCGGCGCGCTCCGGCACTCGTCGACGGGCTCACGGCGCGCGAGGCCGAGGTGCTCGAGCTGCTCGTGCGGGGGATGTCCAACAAGCAGATCGCCGACGCGCTGTCCGTCTCGAAGCGCACCGTCGGGACGCACATCGAGCACATCTACGCCAAGATCGGCGTCACGGCGCGAGGCGCCGCTGCGATGTACGCCATGCGCCACGGCCTGGTCGACGCAACGGCGTCCGAGATATCGGGTGATCGCCCGATGTGAGTGAGCCCCGTGCCGCGTACAACTACGGCATGGAGACCACAAACGAGGCCGGCTGGGTGGTGGCAGGGCAGTTCCTCGACGCCCTGACGCGCCGCGATTTCTCCTCGCTCGAGGCGTGCCTCGACGAAGGACTGCACTTCCGAGCGCTCGTGCCGCGAGGCCCGTTCGAGCTGACGGGCGCTGCGGAAGTCGTGGACCGCTTCCGCACGTGGTTCGGCGACAAGGCCGTGTTCGACGTGCTCGACGCCGCGATCGGACAGGTCGGCGCGCGCGTCTACCTCCGGTGGCGCTTCGCGACCGAAGCCGGCGTCGTCGAGCAGCACGTCTTCGCGACGGGCGGTGACCGCATCGAAACGTTGGACCTGATGTGTTCGGGATTCCAGCTGGCCGACGCAAGGAGGAGTCATGCCTGAGATGCATGGGTTGCATCACGTCGCGCTCACCGTGAGCGATCTCGACGTGTCCCGTCCGTGGTACACGGAGCTGTTCGGCGCGGATCCGGCGATGGACGAGATGGAAGACGCCGGGACGTACCACCACACCGTGTGGGCGTTTTCCAACGGATCACTGTTCGGGATCCATCAGCACCGCAAGCCGTCGAGCGGCGAACCGTTCGACGAGCTTCGTCCGGGGCTCGATCATGTCGGGTTCACGCTCACAGGTCGCGACGAGCTCGACGCGTGGCGCCTGCGCCTCGATGAGCTCGGCGTGAAGCACGGCGGCATCGTCGAAGCGTCCTACGGAGCAGGCCTTTCGTTCCGCGACCCGGACAACAACGCGCTCGAGTTCTTCGTGATGGGACCGGCGGCCTGAGGTGGACCGCCTCGGGATGCGGCAGAGTGCGATCACCGCGGGGCCGGCGTGGCACCGGCCCCCGCGGGAGCGCACGCCTCGCGCGCCGATGAATCTCGCGCCGCTGCTCCGTCTGGTAAGTAAAGGACGGAGGAGCGTGATATGGGCAAGATCAAGGTTCACGAGTTCGCAACGCTCGACGGCGTGATCGATGCGCCGACGTTCACCATGCAGTACGGCTTCGATCCGGCGATGGGCGAGGCGATCACGAGCGCGATGGCGGACTGCGACGGCATCCTGCTCGGACGAACCACCTTCGAGATGTTCGAGCCCGCGTGGTCGACCCGCACCGCGGAAGACGATCCCGGCGCACCGTTCTTCAACGACACGATGAAATACGTCGTCTCGTCGACCCTCACCGATACGACGTGGCGCAACTCGACGATCGTCGGACCCTACGACCCGTCGACGATCCGGGGTCTCAAGGACGAGACGAACGGCTTGTACGTCAGCGGGAGCGGGACACTCGTGCGCGCGATGATCGCCGACAGACTTGTCGACGAGATCCATCTCTTCGTGTATCCGGTGTCCGCCGGCAAAGGTCCGCGACTCTTCGACGGCGCGTCGGCGTGGGCGCTTGCGCGGTCGGAGACCTACGACAACGGCGTCGTGTATCTGAACTACGCGCTCAGCGGGTGAGGAGATCGACGAGCGTTTCGAGCTGACGCGCGGGTTCGCTGCGGTCGCCGATCGGACCGACGTCGCCGAATCCCACGCCGGCGTAGAAGAGGATCTTCGCGCGCACGTCCGATTCGCCCCGATCGAATCCGAGGCCTTCGAAACCTGAGACGAGCGCGTCGAACGTGCGTTTGTCCGCGGACTTGATCGCCGCGCGTGCGCGGTCGTCGGTTCGCGACCAATCGCGCATCGCGCGCTCGAGTCGTCCGAGCCGGCGGTCGAGGAACGCAGAGACCGTGTTCGACAGTCCACGCTTCGGATCGGAACGGACGGCGTCGTCGAGCCGGCTGCGGAACCTTCCTTCGCCGTCGCGCCACCTCTCGGCGATGGCGTCGAGGAAGGCGTCGAGATCCTTGAAGTGCCAGTAGAAGCTGCCCTTCGTGACACCCAGTTCGTCGCACAGGCGCTGGATCTTGACGCCGCCGATCCCGTCGGTCGCCATGATGTCGAGCGCGGCGCCGATCCAGTCGTCGACGGAAAGACGTTGGGTCGTCACGACCGCTGCATGAAAGGCGGCAGCTCGCCTTCGTCCCACAGGAAGATCATCGACGCCGTCTGACTGCCGATCGCCAGATACGTCCCGTCTTCGGACCAGACGCGGACGATGCCGTGGCCGTACCCGCCGGATGCGAGGTTCCCACGCAGCTCGAGTAGGACCCACTCGACCTCGGGCACTTCGCCGAATCGCATCGAATTGTCGAGCGACGTTCCCGCGCCCATGCGACCCGCGCTGCGTGCCACCGCAACGGGCACCATGTCGGCGACGAAGGCGATGCCGGCCGCCGACATGGGTGTGCCGTCCGTGAACCGCGCCCACATCAGGACGGGGCCGGGCCCTTCACCCGCCGGCATCTGCCGGTACTCGACGGCGCGACGGAACGAATCTTGATCGGGGATCTGTCCGGCGCGCGTGTGGCCCTGCCACATGTCCTCGGCTTCGTCCGGACCGCCCGTGGACGGCATGCGTTCGAACTGTCCTGTCAGGCCGTCGGGATTGCGTGCGCCCGTCGAACCGATGGACGTGAACACGATCTCGTCGCGGACCGTCGCGGTGACGCGGGTCTGCGCCGTTCGGCGTCCGGAGGCAAGGACGTCGGTCTGCATCGCGATCGTCGAACCGTTCTGCGCCGGCTTGACGAACTGCGTCGTGACCCACTGGGTGGGACGCTCGGTCGCCGCTTCCATCGCGAGCACGGATGCCGCGATCGCCGTCCCGCCGTACAGCGCGCCGTCGTGACGCAGGAACGGTGGCTGCAAGAGGAACGACGAGCGCGTGCGCGCGTCGTTCTCGTATGTCAGGGGGATCACTTGATCAGCGGATCGCGCGGCAGACCGAGGATGCGCTCGCCGATCTGGTTGCGCGTGATCTCGGACGTTCCACCGGCGATCGTCATCGCGCGGCTGAAGATGTGGATGTTCGAGATCATGCCTCCGACACCTTCGAGCGCGATCGTCTCGTCGCCGGCCATCTTCAGCGCGAGGTCGGACGAACGCTGCATGTTCTCCGCGCTGATGAGCTTCGTGACGTTGCCTTCCGGCCCCGGCTCGCCGCCGGCGACCGCGCGCTCCGCGGAACGCAGGTTCAGCAAGCGCAGCGTCTGCTCTTCGGCGATGTGCGCGCCGGTGGCGGTCTTCATGCCGTCCTTGTCCTGGCCGTGGTCCTTCCAGATCTGGGCGACGTCCATCGAGATCCCGACACCTACGCCGCCGCCGATGCTGACCCGCTCGTTGCCGAGTGTTGCGCGCGCGACCGTCCAGCCGCCGTTGACGGGACCGACGACGTCCTCGTCCGGAACGAACACGTCGGTGAAGAACACTTCGTTGAACATCGCGTGCCCGGAAGCTTCACGCAGCGGACGAACCTCGACGCCCTTCGCGTGCATGTCGATGACCATCGTCGTGACGCCGGCGTGCTTCTGCGCTTCGGGATCCGTCCGCACCGTGGCGAGGCCCTTGTGGCAGTACTGCGCGCCGGACGTCCACACCTTCTGTCCGTTGACGAGGAAGCCGCCATCGACGCGTTCGGCCTTGGTCTTCACCGCGGCGGCGTCCGACCCGGCGTCCGGCTCGCTGAAGAGCTGGCACCAGACGAGCTCCGTCATCAGTGTCGGCTTCACCCAGCGCTCGACCTGGTCGGCGGTGCCGTGCTGGATGATCGTGAGGATGTTCCACGCCGTGATCCCGTAGCCGGGACGGTGGATGTTCGCCCGCCTGAATTCTTCGTCGATCACGAGCTGCTCGAGCGCCTTCGCCTCGATGCCCCATGGCTTCGGCCAATGCGGCTGGACGTAGCCCGTTTCGACGAGCTTCGCGAGCTGCTGGTCCGACGGCAGCGCGGCGATCCCTTCGGCGACCTTGCGTGTCTTGGTGCGCAGCTCTTCTGCTTCGGGCGGGAGGTCGATGCCGAGCTCGCGCTGCACGCCTTCGAGTCGCATGTCGACGACGTCGCGTGCGGCAGCGTCCGCATCGACGAACGCAACGAGCGCGGATGCGCGACGGAGGAGCATGTGACCGTCGTGCTCCCAGGTGAAGCCGATGCCGCCGTGCACCTGGATGTTGAGCTGCGCGTTGCGCAGTGCGGCGGGGATCGACTCGACGGCGGCGACGGCGGCGGCGAGACGGAACTGCGACGGGTCGTTCTCCGACGCGCGTGCTGCGTCCCATGTCGACGCCGTCGCGAGCTCCGACGCGACGAGCATGTTCGCGCAGTGGTGCTTCACGGCTTGGAACGTGGCGATGACTCGTCCGAACTGCTCGCGCACCTTCGCGTACTCCGTCGCACGGTCGGTGCACTCCTGACAGATCCCCGCGGCTTCGGCCGACGTGAGCACGCGCGCGACGTCGATCGCGAGGGACGCCCCACCTTCGATCACATCACGGGGCGTCACGTCGGTCGCCTTGATGCGCGCGCTGCGACGCGTCGGATCGAACTGTCCGGTGACGGTTACTTCGAGTCCGCTCGTGTCGCGGTCGACGACGACGAGGTCGTCACCGGCGGCGAGGACGAACAGATCGGCGAGGCCCGCGCCGAGGACGAGTCCCGCGTCGCCTGTAAGCGTCCCGTTCTCGAGCTCGAGCTTCGTCTTCCATGCGAGCGCCGCCGTCTTCGATCCGTCGGCGAGGGACGGGAGGAGTTCCGCCCGTTGTTCTTTCGATCCGGCGCGATCGATCGTGGTCGATGCGAGCACCGTCGGCAGGAACGGGCCCGGAGCGACGGCGCGTCCGAGCTCCTGCAGGACGACGATCAGTTCGGGCAGACCGTATCCGGCGCCGCCGAAGTCCTCGGGGAGATGGAGGCCGAGCCAGCCCATCGAGGCGATCTCTTTCCAGAACGTCGGCAGTGATTCGTCCGTCGCGTCGAGCAGCTCGCGTGACTGTTTGCGAGCGCCGACCTTGTCGAGGAACGTGCGAGCGACGTCCTCGAGCTCACGATGTGCGTCGATGATGGCGATAGGCATAGCTGTCCTCCCCGAAGATGTGCGGTGACGGCACGTACCATACCCGACGGTATGGTCCCCGCGCCCATCCGCGTGGAGGCCGGAGAGAGTGGCAACCCTTCGCCGCCGCAGCGTGGGCGGCGAAGGGTTGCCGGATCTGAATCTCTAACTGCGCACTACGGCTTCAGGATCTTCCACGTGTAGGTTGCAGGCGTCGCGTCGGCGTTGCCGTCCTTCAGCGCGCGAACCTCGAACGTGTGCGACTTGCGTGACAGATGCGTGTAGGCCTGCGGTGACGTGCACGTGCTGAACGCGGCACCGTCCAAGCTGCACTCGAACGTCGTTCCGGCTCCGCTGTCGGAGCTGAAGGTGAACTGCGCCGAGCGCTTCTTGGTCTTCTTCGCGGGGGCAGAGTCGATCTGCGTCACAGGCGCCGTGATCGTGATGACGACCAACCCGTCGCCGCTGCGAACGCCGTTCTGGTACGAGGTGCCTCCGGTACCGGAACCGCCGCCGCCGCCGGCGCCGGCCGTGCCGCCGCCGCCCCCGCCGCCGCCGATGAAGCCGCCACCACCACCGCCGCCCGAGCCGTAAGCCCCGGGGACGCCGTTCCCGCCGAATCCGCCTTGTGCGGACGCGCCCGCGCCGCCGGTCCCGCCGCTGTTGTCCCCGGTGCCGCCTGCACCACCGGAGCCACCGGATGCGCCGCCCGTCGCGCCGGACGAGGCGTTGGCGCCGGCCGTTCCGTTCTGCCCGCCCTCGCCACCTGCGCCG
>JAICYB010000094.1 GCA_025934435.1 Actinomycetes bacterium
CATGACGCCATCGTCGGCGATGGTCGAATACACCTGCGCGATCTGCAACGCCGAGACGGACAAGCCCTGTCCGATCGCCATCGTCGGAAGTGATGTCGACCAACGTCCGGCCGACGGCAGGATGCCGGGACTCTCGCCCGGGAATCCGAGCCCCGTGCTCTGTCCGTAACCGAAACGCCTGAAGTACTCGTCGAGCGTCGGCGCGCCGACCTTTTCCGCGAGCTCGATCGTCCCGACGTTCGACGAGTTCGTCAGGATCCCTTTCAGATCGAGCGACTGGTTCGGCACACGATCTTCACGGAAGTAGGCATCGCCGATGTGGACGCCCGCGGGGATCCACATGTGCTCACCGGGCTTGATGATCCCGCCGGCGAGCGCAGCGGACGCCGTGATCACCTTGTTGATCGAACCCGGCTCGTACGCGTCGGTGACGACGCGGTTGTGGATCGTCGCCGGGTCGATGTGTCCGATCTGATTCGGATCGAACGACGGGTTGTTCGCCATCGCGTAGATCTCGCCCGTCCGCGGGTCGAGGGCGACGAGCATCCCTCCCTTCGCGTGCGTGGCCTTCACCTGGGCGGCGAGTGCGCGCTCGGCGACGAGCTCGAGATCGGGATCGATCGTGAGCTTGATGTCCGCGCCCGGGATCGGCGCTTGCTCTTTGTATTCACCGGCGGGGATGCGATTGCCGGACGGATCCTCTTCGAGCACGCGCCAGCCGGGCGTCCCGTTGAGCAACTGGTCGTAGCCGTATTCGATGCCGGCGAGCCCGTGCTGGTCGGTACCGATGAAGCCCAGGACGTTCGCGGCGAGCCCGCCGCCGGGATACAGACGCCGTGGTTCGTCCAACACGCCGATGCCGGGGAGGTTGAGCTTCGCGATCTTCGCGGCCGTGACGACGCCGATGCGACGCGCGAGGTACACGAACGTCGTGTTGCGCGAGATCTCTTGCTGGACGCTGTACGCGTCCTGCCCGAGCAGCGGCGCAAGCTTGTTCGCCGCCGTTGCTTTGTCCTTGATCGCTTTCGGATTCGCGTAGATCGTTCGCGCCGGGATCGACACGGCGAGATCGCCACCGTCGCGATCGAGGATCGTCCCTCGTCGTGACGGCAGGACGATGCGCCGAAGCGTCTGCGCGCGCGCTTCGGCCGCGTATGCGTCCGCACGCACCCCTTGTACATAACCCAGGCGCAGGCCGATCCCGCTCATCGCGAGCAGCAGCGCCACCGCGAGCGTCGTTGCGCGGCGAGCGGTGACCTTCGTCACGGGAGCGGCGGCCCCGAGGCATCGGACGGCTCGGGCAGCTGCAGATAGACCGGGTTCGCCGCGGGGACGAGGCCCAGCTTGTCGGCTTCGTCCGCGATGCGTCCCGGTGAGGAGAGTTCGGCGACCTGGGCCGACAGGAGCGTGTGGTTCTCCTGCTCGTTCGCGTACTGCTGCTCGAGCGAGGCGGCCTTGAGACCGTCCTGGCCTTGCGCGGCGCGGACCGCCGTCACGCCGAATACCGTCGCGATGGCGATCGCGATGATCGGGACGACGGAGATGCGACGCCGGTTACCACCCGGCACCACCTTCAGGTTCGGGCGCGTACGCGCGCGCGGTGCCGGACGGGAGGCCATCAGGCGGCTCGTCGCTCCACAGCACGCAGACGCGCGGCCGACGCGCGAGAGTTGCGCTGCACTTCGGTCTCGGACGGGAGCACGGCGTTCGGCGTCAGCACCGCGAGCGGACCCGTCGCCTTCGGCGCTCCGAGCCCGGGAAGCGCTTGACCGCGCCCTTCGAACGACGCGAACACCTTCTTACAGATGCGGTCCTCGAGCGAGTGATAGGAGATGACGACGATCCGTCCGCCCGGAGCGAGAACATCGGGCGCGCTGCGGAGCGTGGCCTCGAGCACGTCGAGCTCGCGGTTGACTTCGATACGGATCGCCTGGAACGTGCGGCGCGCGGGATGTCCGCGACGCGGGCCGTGCGGATAGGACGCTTCGATCAGATGTGAGAGCTCGGTCGTCGTGCGGAGCGGCCCTTTGCGGCGCGCATCGACGATGGCTCGCGCGATCCGCGACGCGAACCGCTCTTCGCCGTACTCACGAAGGATGCGCGCGAGGTCGGCTTCCGGATACGAGTTCACGACGTCGGCGGCCGTGAGCTTGCCGGACGGATCCATCCGCATGTCCAGGGGTCCGTCCCCACGGAAGGAGAAGCCGCGCGACGCGACGTCGAGCTGCATGGACGACACGCCGAGGTCGAGGAGGATCCCGTCCACCTGCTCGATCTCGTGGCTGCCGAGGACCCAGCCCACGTCGACGAAGTCCGACTGCGCGAGCTTCACTGCCGCGCCGTAGGAACGCAGGTTGTAGCGGGCTCTCGACAGGGCTTCGGGGTCGCGATCGATGCCAACGAGCGTTGAGCGACCGCCCGTGGCACGAAGGATCGCATCGGCGTGTCCTCCCGCCCCCACGGTGGCATCAACATAGACGCCGCCGGGGCGTGGGGAAAGGAAGTGAAGAACTTCTTCCACCATGACCGGCTGGTGGTCGTCGGTCACGATCGGTCTCCGCTCCGTCGGACGCTCCCCCGGACGCAGGAACATGTCCGCGAGAGGACGAGAATCCGGACGGCGCTGACGGTCGCGGGGCATGACCCGGACCGGGGACATGCGCGCAAGCATTCGTGACAAGGCCTACCCCCTAGATCCCGAGCTCGGACGAGAACTCCTCGACCGTTCCCTCGACGTCCGCGACGTGGGACGCCCACTTCGCTGCGTCCCAGAGCTCCACGCGGGCACCGGCCCCGACGATCACGACTTCGCGCTGCAGACCTGCGTATTCGCGGAAGGACTGGGGCACCGTGAGCCGCCCCTGACGGTCGATCCGCTCCGTCTGTGCTTGCGAGAAGAAGAACCGGGCGTAGCGCCGGGCCTCGGGCTTGGTGGTCGGGAGCGCGGCGACGTTGACTACCTGCCGCTCCCACTCCTCCGGCGGAAAGACGTAGACGCACGGATCGATCCCTTTCTGGAGGGTGACCTGGGCGCCGAGCTCGTCGCGCAGCCGGACGGGAAAGATGATCCGTCCTTTCTCGTCCAGCGCGTGCCGGTGCTCTCCGAGGAACAAACAAATACCTCCACCCCGTGGTCGAAAGGCCCACGGAGCCGCCCAAGTGCTCCAAGTTGCGCCACTTTACTCCACTCCCCTCCACAGGTCAACGGCAGTGAGCGCTTTCGTGGGCGGCGGCTCGCGGCGGGGGCGATCGTCTAGCCGTTGACGTGCGTCAACAAGCCGCGGACCGTCGTGTTGACGAACGTCAACGGCGCGGGGAAAAGGTGATCCGGGGAGGCGGGGCGGCTCAGCTGGCCGGGAGGTACCGCAGCCACTCCGGCTCGGCCTGCCCGACGAGAAGCCGGAGCCAGAACCCGTCGGTCGGGACCCTCGGCGCGTGGCGGAGCTTCATCCCGACCTCGGCCGGTGAGCGGTTCTCCTTCTTCCCGTTGCACCGCCGGCACGCCGCCACGACGTTGTCCCACGAATGACTCCCGCCGCGGCTGCGCGGGACGACGTGGTCGACGTTCTCGGCGGCACGTCCGCAGTACTGGCAGACGTGGCCGTCCCGGAGGAAGACCGCCTTGCGGGACGGAGCGACGTGCATCCGCCGCGGCACCCGCACGTAATAACGGAGGCGGATCACGCTCGGCGCCTCGACCCTCACGTGCTCGGAGTGGAAGACCGCTCCGTTGCGCTCGATGACCTCAGCCTTGTCGCGAAGGACGAGCACGATCGCCCGCCGGTGCGCAACGACTCCCAGCGGTTCGTAGGACGCGTTGAGGATCAGAGATCTTCCCAACGAACCACCTCAGCTCAGTTGAGCGAGATTCTACCTACTCGAGCCGTCTTTCACGGCCTCAACGACCTCGGCGCCGAGGTCGAATCGGTTGAATTGGGGCATCAGGTACAGGCCGGCGGTCTCCGCCCGAAGCTCGCGCGCGAGCTCGATCGCGATCTCGAGCCCCACCGCTTCCTCACGATCGCCCGCCGACGTCATCCGGGCGCGTATCTCGTCCGGGACCGTCATCCCCGGCACCTCGTTGTGCAGGAACTCGGCGTGCCGGCCCGTGCCGAGCGGCATGAGCCCGACGAGGATCGGCAGATCGAGCTTGCCGTAACGCTCCTCGTAGGCCTTGCGGAACGTCCGTGGTGTGTCCGCGGAAAAGACGGCTTGCGACAGCGCGTAGTCGGCGCCCGAGTCGATCTTCCTCTTGAGGAGCTTGCACTCCTTGTCGATGTCCGCCGGTGAGAGGTTCACCGCGCATCCGACGAAGAAGTTCGTCGGCTCGCCGATGGACGACCCCGCTTGGTCCGTTCCTTTGTTGAACGAATCGCGGATCAATGCGATCAAGCCGGTCGGTACCACGTCCACGTTCCCCGTCGCGGCCGGGTAGTCGCCGATGCGCGTCGGGTCGCCGAGCACGACGAAGAGGTTGCGAAGTGCGAGCGCGTGCGCCGCGAGGAGATCGCCCTGGATGCGTAGGAGGTTCCGTCCGCGCACCGGGAAGTGCAGCACGGTTTCGACGCCGATCGTCTCCTGGATCAGGCGAGCCGGCGCCCACGGACTCATGCGCATGCGGGCCATAGGTGAGTCGCCGACGTTGATGGTGTCCGCGCCGGCGTCGGCGAGCGTCCGGGCGCCCGCAAGGAGGCGCGCGATAGCCGTCGACCGCGGTGGATCCATCTCGACGCAGACGACGAATCGTCCGTCCTTCAGCTTCGATGCGAGCTCCGTCGGCGGTGCGGTCTCGCCCATCGATTCCGTGGACTGCGCCGGGAGGATCTCGAGGTGCATCTGTCGCGGCTCCGCCAACGCACGAGCCATCGCACGGACGTGC
>JAICYB010000065.1 GCA_025934435.1 Actinomycetes bacterium
CGAACAGCGCCAGCAGCAGGTCGACACCGAGCCGTCCGCTCGCAGCGGCGGCGATCGCGTCGTAGCCCGGTCCGAGCGCGAACGGCGCATGGAAGGCGGCGAGTGACGCGAGCCCGATACCGCCAACGCCCACGCCGGCGACGACCGGACGTGCCCAGAACGGAAGACGACGGGCGAAAGCACCGATCACGTCGATCGATCGCGTAAAGATCCGCGCGCCGATGCCGCAGACGAGACCGGCGACGACGGCCGTGGCGAGGTCGACGAGACGGAGCGGCTCACCGACGATGGGAAAGATCGGCTTCGTCCCGGCGATGGCGACGAACACGACGTAGGACGACACCGACGCGAAGATCGCTGGGATCAGCGCGCGACGCGCGAGGTCGTCGCGGTAGGGAACCTCGAGCGCGAAGACGACGCCGGTCACGGGCGCCTTGAAGATCGCAGCGATACCCGCTGCGGCTCCCGCAACGAGCAGGGCCTTCCGGTCGCTCAGCAGATGTGTCGCACTGCGATCGACCGCGTCGCCGGCCGCGGCGCCGACGTAGATGCTCGGTCCTTCGAGTCCCATCGAACCCCCGAGGCCGATCGTCGCGACACTCGCGAGCAACCGCAACGGCACCGACGCGAGATCCATCCGTCCACTCGGTTCATGGAAGACGTTCACGTACGACTCCGTCGTCTCCGTCGAACGTTCGCGCGTCCGCGCCAGAGCCACACTCGAGATGATGAGCCCGGCGAGCGGCAGCAGGACGACCCACCACGCATCGCGTTCGATGTGATCCCAGAGGCCGCTCACGATCGCGGCGTGCAGTCCGGCGACGAGCAGCCCGGTAGCTGCGCCGACGAGGACGGAGAGCGCGACGACGACGCCGAGCTCTGACCGGCGCGGGCGTTCCGATGTCACCCGCGGACTCTAGCGAGTCAGGAGCGCAGGAAGGTCGCGCGTAGCACGACGTTGCCCTCACGGTCGACGATCTCGATCGACCGAACGTCTTTCACGTCGACGGGGACGACCGTTCCGAGCGCGCCGTGTCCCTTCGTCAGTCGGATCGTACCGGCCTTCCGTGAGGACCGACCGACGAGGCGGATGGTCATCTCGCCATCGGCCGTCCCGTGCTCGACCGCGACGAAGATCCACGACGGGCGGCCTTCGTAGGCAACGGCTTGACCGGACGCACCACCGCGCGCGTCCTTGAGCACGGCACTGCGCAGCGACGTGCCGTGCAGCGTCCCCAAGACCTCGCCGTACTCATGCGCGAGATGACGGTCGTGCGTACCGGCGATGTAGACCGAACCCGCGCCGACGAGCAGAGCGACGACCGCCGCAGCCGCGAAGGCAACGATCCGTCGCACCGGGCGCCGCCGCGATCCACCGATGCGTGCGAGCACCCGATCCTCGAACCCGGAGGGCGGCTCGGCGGACGGAGCGACGAGCAACATCTCGTCACCGACGCGAGCGAACGCCTCGAGCTCGGCGCGACACGCCTCGCAACGGTCGACGTGCCGCAGCGCATCGTCCCGCTCCTGTCCGAACAGGACGCCGAGCGCGAGCTCGGGAGCGAGCTCACGGACCTCGGCGCACGTCAGATCGCCCACGTCATACCTCTTTGTCGTCGGAGAGATCGGAGCGCAGACGGAGCATGGCGGAACGGATACGCGTCTTCGCCGTACCCAGCGGGATCTGTTCGGATTCGCTGACCTCGCGCGCGGAGCGTCCGTGGAACGCGGCGAGAACGAGCGCGCGGCGTTGCTCGATCGGGAGCTCGGCGATCGCCGCGTGCAGACGAGCGGCGTCGTCGTTCGCTGCGGCGCGTTCATCGGGACGCGCTTCGGTCGAGATGAGGTTCATCGCGTTGATGACATCCGGCGAGATGGGGTCGACGCGGCGGAGACGCAGCGCATCGATCGCAAGGTTGCGCGTGATCGTGAGCAGCCATGTGATGACGCTTCCGCGACGCGCGTCGAAATTGGCCGCGTAACGCCACGCTCGTACGAACGCTTCCTGTGCCACATCTTCTGCTCCACTCGCATCACCGCCTAAAACGACGACGGCCAGCCCGAAGACCTGCCGCTGGAACCGCTGGACGAACGCCTTGGCCGCGTCGGCATCGCCGCCGGCCATGCCGGCGAGCAGGGCTTCGTCCGTCGCTGCCCACATCAGGTGATACGTCCCGGAGCGCTCATCGGATGGGCCCACGGTAACCCCGCGCCCACCTGCGGCAAAGCGGACGGATAATCGGCCTGTGATCCCACCGAATATCGCCTGGCACGGCCGCTTCGGACGAAGCGACATCGCCAAGGACTACAAGCTCCCGCCGGGCACCGTCCGGCGGGCCTTGAAGCTCGTGGCGAAGTACCGGTCGGCCATGGGCATGTACCTGCTCGTCCTCGTGGGTTCGTCCCTGCTCGGGATCGTCCCCGCGCTCATCCTGCGGTCGCTCATCGACAAGGCGATCCCGCTCCGGCATGAACGACTCGTCGTCGAGCTCGCCGCGGCCGGGTTCGTCGTCGCGGTCTTGACCGCCTTCCTCGGGCTCGCGACGCGCTATCTCTCCTCACTGATGGGCGAGGGGTTGATCTTCGATCTGCGCGTCTCGCTCTTCGATCACGTCCAACGGATGCCCGTCGCGTTCTTCACGCGCACCCAAACCGGCGCGCTCATCAGCCGCCTGAACAACGACGTCGTCGGCGCGCAGAACGCCGTCACGAACACACTCGGCTCCGTCGTACAGAGCGTGATCACGCTGGGCGTGACGATCGCCGCGATGCTTGTCCTGTCGTGGCAGATCACGATCCTCGCGCTGCTCGTTCTTCCTCTCTTCCTGCTGCCGTCCAAAGGCGTCGGCAAGCGCCTGCAACGTCTGAGTCGCGATCAGATGAATCTCAACGCGGACATGAACGCGACCATGCAAGAGCACTTCAACGTGTCCGGCGCGATGCTGGCGAAACTCTTCGGACGACCCGACACCGAGCGCGATGAGTTCAGCACGAAAGCCGCGGGCGTCCGGGACATCGGGATCCGCATCGCCGTCTACTCACGGTGGTTCTTCATCCTGCTCAGCGTGATCGCCGCCGTCGGTACGGCCGTCGTCTACCTCGTCGGCGGAACGCTCGCCGTCCACCGCGTCGTGACGGTGGGGACGATCGTCGCCATCGCTACCTACCTCGCGCAGCTGTATGCGCCGCTCCAAACCTTGACGAATGCCCGCGTCGATCTCATGACGTCGTTCGTCTCGTTCGAGCGGGTGTTCGAGGTGCTCGATCTTCCACCGATGGTCGCCGACGCCCCGGACGCCTCAGTACTCGACCTTCGTGGCGCGCCGACGATCGAGTTCCGGGACGTGACCTTCCGATACCCGCGGGCCAAGGACGTTTCCGTTCCGTCCCTCGAGATGGTCGGGGCGTTCGACGAAGAGGAGCGGTCCGGCGACGTGCTGAACTGTGTGTCGTTCGTCGCGAAGCCCGGGCAGACCGTCGCCCTCGTCGGACCGTCCGGCGCCGGGAAGACGACGATCACCGCGCTCGTCCCGAGGCTCTACGACGTGATCGGCGGCGCCGTCCTGATCGACGGACGGAACGTCCGCTCGGTGACACAGTCGAGCCTCCGGGAAGCGATCGGCGTCGTCTCACAGGATCCGCACATGTTCCACGACACGATCCGCAACAACCTGCGTTACGCGCGTCCGGCGGCGACCGATAACGAGCTCGTCGACGCCTGCCGGGCGGCGCAGATCTACGACCTGATCACCACCCTCCCGGACGGCTTCGACACCGTCGTCGGCGAACGGGGCTACCGGCTGTCCGGCGGAGAGAAGCAACGGCTCGCGATCGCGCGCGTGCTGCTCAAGGCTCCGCCTATCGTGATCCTCGATGAAGCAACCTCGAGCCTCGACTCGGAATCGGAGTTGTTGATCCAGCACGCGCTGGACGCCGCACTCGCCAACCGCACCTCGGTCGTCATCGCGCACCGGTTGTCGACGATCCTCGGTGCCGATCAGATCTTCGTCGTCGACGCCGGCAAGATCGCCGAACGAGGCACGCACGCCGAGCTCATCGCACAGCCCGGTCTGTACGCCGATCTCTACACGACGCAGTTCGCGGGAGCCATCGAACCGGTTTAGCGACGGGCCGCGCATACTTTCGGCATGGTCATCGCGCTGTTGCTCGGGCTCGCCGCCGCCGGCGCCACGTTCGCCGGCGGTGCGTTCGCGCTTCGCCGCTACGACAAGCTGCACCTGATCCTCGGCTTCAGCGCGGGAGCCGTGATGGGCGTCGCGCTCTTCGATCTTCTCCCCGAAGCTTTCGACCTCTCGACGAAGCGCTACGCGGCCCCGACCGTGACGGCCGTCGTCGCCGTCGGGTTCTTCGCCTTCATGTTGCTCTCGCGCGTCGTCCTGCTCCACCCCGAAGGGGGCGAAGCCCACGACGGCGTGCTCGAAGCGGGAACGCTGTGCGTGCACAGCTTCCTCGACGGCATGGGCATCGGTCTCGCGTTCAAGGTCTCGACGTCCGTCGGCGCGATCGTCGCGGCCGCGGTGCTGGCACACGACTTCTCGGACGGCATCAACACCGTCGGTGTCGTCCTCAAGGACCGGACGAAGCACCGCCGCGCGTTCCGCTGGTTGATCGTCGACGCCCTCGCGCCGCTGGCCGGCGTAGCGGCGACGTCATTCTTCACGCTTCGCGCGGACACGCTCGGCCTGGTGCTCGCGCTCTTCTGCGGGTTCTTCCTCTACATCGGCGCGAGTGACCTCCTGCCGGAGAGTCACCACCGCCATCCGAAAGCGCTCACGGGCTTGATGAACGTCGCCGGTGCCCTGGTCGTGTTCCTCGCGATCCGTTTCGCCGGCTAAGAACGATCGACGCCGTGCCAATCGGCGGCGTCGAACTCGCTGCGCGGGCCGCTCGCGAACAGACAGAACGGATGTCCGTCGGGATCGAGCATGACGCGGACGTGCGGCTGCGGCTGATGTTCGCAAAGCGTCGCGCCGAGCGACGTCGCCCACTTCACGCCGGCGCTGAGGTCGTCGACGCCGACATCGAGGTGCACCATCATCAGCTGTTCGCCGGGAGCGCTCGGCCACACGGGACGTTCGTAGTGGTCCTCATGATGGAAGGACAATCCCATCCCACCCGACGGCGGACGAACCCGCACCCACCCGCCGTGATCTTCGACGACGGTCCAGCCGAGCAGCTCGGCGTAGAACGTGCCGAGCGCGTGCGCGTCCGGCGACGAGAACGTTGCGGCGGAGACGCGGATCTTCGGCGGACTCATCGTTCGTCGATGTCGATGCCGTCGGCTTCGTCCGGATGACGTTCGAGGAACGAACGCACGAACGGGCATTGCGGCACGACGGTGAGGTCGTGCTCGCGCGCGTACTTCAGCGCCGCTCGCGCGAGCGCGCTGCCGATGCCGCGTCCTTCGAGCGCTTCCGGCGTTTCCGTATGGACGAGGACGATCCGTTTCCCGTCGCGGTGGAACGTCAGGAACGCGATCTCGCCGTCGGCTTCGGCCTCGAAACGCGAGCGCGATTGGTTCAGCGTGACGTCCATGCGCCGAGTCTCGCGCATACTGCTCGCGTGACGCGAAGCGAACCGTCCTACGACGCCGGCGAGAAGCAGATGCTCGCCGGCTGGCTCGACTTCCACCGCGCAACGATCGTCATGAAGCTCGACGGCCTCTCGGAAAACGACGCACGTACGGTCCTCGTGCCTTCGGGGACGAACCTCCTCGGCATGGTGAAGCACCTCACCTTCGCCGAGGACTACTGGTTCTCACAGATCTTCGCCGGGGCGGACATCGATCTGCCGCGCGTGCTGCCGGGCGACGCCGTTCCCGTCGACGCGACGGCGGACGTGATCGTCGCCGGGTACAACGCAGCGTGCGAACGATCGCGCGCGGTGGTCGAGGCGGCCGATCTCGACGACTTCGGACGAGGCACGGTCTCGAACCGGCGCGGTCCGGCGGGTCGGTTCACGCTTCGGTGGATCGTCCTGCACATGATCGAAGAGACCGCCCGCCACTGCGGACACGCCGACATCCTTCGCGAGCAGATCGACGGTGCGACCGGCGCGTAGTCACCACCGCCACGACGCTTCTTCCGCCCATCCGAAGAGGCCGTCGATCTCGATGTCATCGATACGCCCCGTGTACATGCCGAAACACTGATCGACGCGCTGCGCCAGGGCACCGAGCTGCAGACGTGTCTTCTTGTCGTAGATCGGCGAGAACGTGAGATCCACTCGTTGCGAGCTGATGCGCCACGGACGGAGCCAGTCGCTCGTGTCGTAGGTCCACACGAGATCGTCCGAGATCTTCGAGAGCTTCCCGTCGATCGAGAATGCGTTCTCCGTCATGCCCGTTCCGTCCGTCCACTTGCCGCCGAGCTGGACTCCGATCGTCGAACCGTGACACACGCCCGCGCCGGCTCCCCAGTTCCATCGCGTGCGGTACGGCCACTTACCCCGTCCGTAATCGAGACATCCCCACGACACGTCGTACGACGAGCCGGCCCACGTCACCGACCCCTCGACGGGACGCGCTACGTCCTTGTTCGTGTACTGGAACCGGCGCTCGCTCCACGGGATCACCACGCCGAGCGATTCGTGTCCGTCGGGACGAACCACGAGCAGATCGGCGTCGAAACGCTTCGCCCGCACGCGGATCCGCGTGCCACGCGGTTCCTCGAAGATGTCGATCGGGCCCGATGTGATGCGGCCGCCGCCTACGCGGTCCGGAAGATCCATGGCGCGGCCGAGCGGTGACGCCGTTCCTTTCTCGTAGCTTCGTCCGGCTGCGAAGTCGTGGAACCACAGACCCGTGATACCGACGTAGTCGACGTCGGCGACGACGAGGTTCATCGCGCACCCGGGACCCGTGAGTCCCCAGAAGTCCCAACGCTTTCGCCGTCCCCACGAACCGGGAAGGACGCACCTATGGAGCGGCCGGCGCGACCAACCGATCGCGTCAGGGTTGAGCGTGCCGTCCGCACGGCACAGATCGACTTCGCCCGTCAGCTCCCGCTCCGCCACGCGGCGCTCGCCTACCGGCATGCTCCTCGGACGGGTGGCGCGCATGGGCTTCGGTGCCATGCAATTGCCCGGTCCCGGCGTGTTCGGTCCGCCGCGCGACCGCGACGAAGCGATCGCGGTTCTACGACGCGCCATCGAGCTCGGGATCGATCACATCGACACCGCGCAGTACTACGGACCGGACGTCGCGAACGAGCTCATCCATACGGCTCTCCATCCGTATCCCGAAGAACTCGTGCTCGTCAGCAAGGTCGGCGCGCGTCGCGACGAGACCGGCGGATGGCACCCCGCGGATACGCCGCAGGAACTACGAGCGGGCGTTGAGGACAACCTGCGCTCGCTCGGTATCGATCAGGTTCCCGTCGTCAACCTTCGCCTGATCGGGAACGACGGCTTCGACGAACAGCTCGCGACGATGATCGACCTGCGCGACGAGGGGAAGATCGGAGCCGTCGGCATCAGCAATGTCTCCAAGGAGCAGTTCGACCGGGCGGTCGCGACGACGGAGATCGCCTGCGTGCAGAACGCCTTCAGCGTCGCGAACCGTTCGGGCGCGGACGTTCTCGCGGCATGCGAAGCACGCGGGATCGCGTTCGTGCCGTTCTTCCCGCTCGGCTCGGGATTCGCCGGCGCGAACGCTGTGCTTGACGACGCGCGCGTACAGGAGACGGCGACACGTCTCGACGCGACGCCGGCACAGGTCGCCCTCGCGTGGCTCCTCGATCACTCGCCGAACATCCTGCTCATCCCGGGGACGTCCTCACTCGCACATCTCGAGGACAACGTCGGAGCCGCGAAGCTCGAACTCGACGACGAAGCGCGAGCGTTACTTCGCGCCGCCGGCGGGTAAGAAAGAGGCGTGTCCGAGATCCTGGCGATGGCGGCAGAGGACGGCGCGTTCGACGTGACCGTCACCGACGGCGCGAGCAAGAGCGAGCACGAGGTCAAAGTGACACCAAGCGATCTCGCGCAGCTCGGTCTCGACGACCAGGACCCGCGCGCCGTCGTCGAGGAGTCGTTCCGGTTCCTGCTGGAACGGGAGCCGAAAGAAGCGATCCTCGCGAGCTTCGAGCTCGCGAGGATCGGAGACTTCTTCCCGGAGTACCCCGCGGAGATGAAGAAGCGCTTCCGCGGGGAGCTCGATTAAGCGCGCCCTATTTGTAGACGCCCTTCGCGAGCTTCGGGCCCTTGCCCGACAGGACCGCGTCCTTGAAGGCCTTGAGCGGCGTGATGCGAGCCTTCTTCGACGCCTTGATCTTGATCGCTTCACCGGTAGCGGGGTTACGTCCCATACGCGCCGGACGGTTGACCTTCACGAACTTGCAGAAGCCCGAGATGTTCACCGGCTCCTTGCCCTGGGCGACGACGGCCGTCACGACGTCCTGGAACGCCTTGAGAACCTGGTCGACTTCCTTGTTCGTCTTGTCGGTCTGTACCGCGACAGCATTGACGAGTTCACGGCGATTCAACTGCGACTCCTTTCGCTTGGCCCCGATGTCTTACGGGACTGGATTCTACGGGTCGGCCCGACAGGCGCAACGAATGTCCATCGAGCCCCACGGGTACCTGCCCACCTATCAACGCCAGAGCCTATAGGGCCGACACCCTTCCGACCATCCACTCCCTGGACGAACTTGCCGAGTTCGTCCGGAAACACCCGGACGTGTGTATCCGCTACTCGCAGGGCCCCGAGCACGACCGCGGACGTGAGAGCAAGGATTACGAGAGCGGCCTGAAGCTTCCCGGGTTGTCGGCGAACCCGCTGCGACCGGAAACGTGGTGGACGCGCGACCCGCGTGACTGGCTCGCGCGGCAGATCTGTCACTACGCATCGCTCGGCGACGAACCCGGACGTCGCGCGTGGCTCATCGAAGGCGAAACGATCGCGAACGGTCCCGACCGCGAACCACTGCTCGAACCGTGGCGCGCCGTTGCGTTGCTCGCCGACGAAGTACTGGACGACGCACGCGATCGTTATCGAACGCATTTCAACACCGGTCGCGACTCACGCGGGACCGGTGATCAAGACGAGCTCATCGACGAGATGTCGGAAGACTCGTTCCCCGCGAGCGATCCGCCGGCGTATTAGGACTTAGCCACGACGACGGACCACGTGCCGTCCGAGTGGACGTTCATGTAGAACGGGCCACTCGTCAGTCCGCTCGCGACGGCGGACGCGCTGAACTTCCCGACCTTTGTGAACGGCGTCGCGCGGACCGCTCCCTCGGGCCCGAGGATCTCGACGATGAACGTCCCGGATCCCGCGTTGTTCGCGGTGAGCTTCACCGAACCCGTCGCCGCGAAGGGACCGACGAACATCGTTCCTTGCCCGCTGAACGTCTGTGGAAGCGACTTGGGCGGCTGGTTGCGCGGCTGCGACACGTCGACGCTCCACGGGCCGTCGGCACCGACCTTCAACGTGTACGCGCCGGCATGCACGAGCTTGCCGAACGACCCGGTGAATCGTCCGGCGGCGCTGCTCAAGATCACTCCCTGGGTCCTGCCACCGGCGTCGATGAGCGAGGCGCTGAAGCTCTTCGTGCACGCGCACGTTCCGCTGAACACCGCGAGGCCCGACGTCACCGTGAACGGCGCCGACGAGCCCGGGCCCGTTCCGCCGAGATGCGACGGAGCGGCGGGCCGTGCAACACCGGGAGCGGTGGCCGTCGCGGTGGCTGCGTTCGTGAGTGCTGACGGCCGCGCCGTCGGACGACGCACGACAGTCGTCTTCGTATGCGTCGCGAGGAGCACGCCGACGACGACCAGCGCCAGCCCACCCGTCAGCGCGCCGAGGCCGAGGGCGAGGTTCCGCTTCGATCGGGACGCGTCGCCGACCAGTCGCCCGCAATTCGGACAGGCTTGCCAGCCTTCCTCGAGGGGCTGCCCGCAGTCGGCGCACGACCTGACATCCGACATCGCGAGACCTTAACCGACGACGGCGCCGACACCTGCCGACGCGAGCAACGCTTCGACGTGTGCGCTGGCGTAACCGAGTTCGACGAGGATCTCCCGTGTGTGCTCGCCGAGAGCCGGCGACACCGTTACATCACGGCGCATCGTCCGGCTGAAGAAGGCGTGTCGTCCGGCCGTCGACGCGTCTCGCTCCGGTCGCGGGTCGCGGTGCAGGACCTCGAGCTCGTAGGACTTCGGATCGGCGGCGACTTCGGCGACGGTGCGCGCGGCGACGGCGGCGATCCCCGCGTCGGTCAGTGCGCGCACCGCGTCGGCACGCGTGCGTTCGGCGACCGAGGGATCATCCACATGACCGTCCACTCGGACCCAGCCGTCGGTCACGACGTGATAGCCGTCGCGGTGATCGCGCGAGCCGATCGGTGCGGGCGGACGACCCTCATACCTCGTCAGTGCTTCCGTCTGCAGCAGCGCCGACATCGCGGTGAGCGACGTCGTCACGCGTTGCGCCCGTCCGGTGTGCGCGCGGTCGAACAGCGCAACCGTGCATGCGAACGCGATGACCGCGGACGCGGCGACGTCGTTCACGGGAACCGTGTAGAAGACGGGATCGCTGTCGCCGCCTTGCGCGCTCATCATCCCACTCATCGCTTGCAGCACCGGATCGAAGCCCGCATCACCGCCGAACGGACCGCGCTCGCCGAACCCCGTGATCGACGCCGAGATGATGTGCGGGTTGATCGCGCGAAGCGAGTCGTGATCGATCCGCAGCCGGTCGAGCACGCCCGGACGGTAGTTGTCGATGACGATGTCCGCCGTGCGCACGAGGTCTTCGAAGACCGCGCGGCCGTCGTCATGACGAAGGTCGAGGGCGATGCCGCGCTGTCCTTTGTTGTACGCGCCGAAGCCCGGCCCCCGGAACGAGTCGCCGGTGAGCGGCTCCACTTTGATGACGTCGGCACCAAGCTCGCCGAGGAGCGACGCCGAGAACGGTCCGGCGATGATCGCGCCGAGGTACAGAACGCGGACGTGCTCGAGTGGCCCGTTCACCGGCGCCCGGCGCTGTTCGATCGGCGTGGCATCGTCCGACCGCGTGATGTCGAACGAGAGCCCCGGACGCTCGACGTCGCCGTCGCGCTCGTGCATCCCGATCGCTTCGATCTGCGGATGGTCGAGCCACACGTCGCGGTCGAGGATCGCACCCGACGGGCAGCCCGCTGCGCGCAGTTTCGCGAGCCATTCGTCGCGCGGCGCCGACGCGAAACGCTCGGCGATCGTTTGCGTCACCCACGGCGCATGATCGGGCGCGAGCATCGCCGCACGGCCTCGTCCTTCGAGCCGCGGATCGTCGAAGAGCTCCGATATCCCGAGCACTTCGAATCCGATACGCGTGAAGTTCGGGATCAACGCGCCGAAGAAGAGCCATTCGCCGTCGGCGCAGCGGTACGTCCGGTAGAACGGGACGCTCCCGCCGGGACCGGCGCCGCGTCGCGCCGGCGCCGTGAGATCGGCGTGACGGAAGGTCAACGCACCCGCGGACGCAACCATCGCGCCGTGCTCGCCGGACACCGTGACGACCTGACCGCGCCCGGACGTCTCGCGTTCGAGCAGCGCCGCGACAGCACACGCCGCTCCCCAGATGCCCTGGAGCATCGTCGCGATGGGGACGATGCACTCGATCGGTCCGCCGTCGAACGAACCCTGACGCATCGCGATCCCCATGGACGCGGTGAGGAGACCTTCGGACTCAGCGCCGCCCGCCCATCCGTCACCGATGTACGGCGGGAGATGCAGCACGACGGTGTGAGCATTCGGCGCAACCGGCGGCTCGGTCCCCGATACGACGATGACGTCTGCTTCGTCCGGCGAAAGATCGCCGCGGTGCTTGCTGCGCGACCAGACGAACGGCTCAGGATCGTTCCGTACGACGTCGGCGCCGGCGTCGCCGAGGAACATCGCCGCGAGCGGACCGGCGCGCCCGACACTACCGTCGAGAACGCGGATCTGGTTCAGATCGCTCTCAGCTCGTCGACGATGTCCTGGTTGCGTCCGCCGCGAAGGCCGTACGACATCCGGTCGGCGAGCCCGCCGTAGCGTGCGGCGACCTGCTTCGGCAGATCGTCCGGACGACCCACGATCGCGAACTCGCTCAAGATGTCGTCGGTGATGAGCTTGCCCATCTCGACCCACTCGCCGCGTTTGCTCATCGTGTTGAGTTCCGTCTGCAGGTCGCCCCAGCCGTGCAGTTCGAGCACCGGACGGTACGCCGGCGTCGATCCGTAGAACGCGATCTGCTGGCGCACACCGGCGGCCGCTTTCTCGAGCTCTTCGTCCGTCGTGGCGATGACCATGAAGCCCGGACACGTGACCTCGAAGTCGCCGCGGGCACGGCCGGCCTTCTTCAGCCCGCGCTCGATGGCTGGGATCGTCTTCTCACGGAAGTAACGGGGCGTCGAGAACGCGTGCGCGAGGAACCCGTCGCAGACCTCGCCGGCAACCTCGGTCATGAGCTCACCCACTCCCGCGAGGAATACCTTCGGCGCGCCGAATTCACTCGGTCCGGGGTTGAAGAACGGCGTCATGAGTGTGTGCGTGTAGAAGTCGCCGCGGAAGTCGAGCTTCGTCCCGTTGTGCCACGAGTCCCAGATCGCGCGCATGGCGAGGATGAACTCGCGCATGCGCGGCGCCGGGTGCGACCACGGCATCGAGAACCGCTTCTCGATATGCGGCTTGATCTGGGAGCCGAGTCCGAGGAGGAAGCGCCCTTTCGAGAGCAGTTGCAGGTCGTTCGCCGTGATGGCGAGGTCCATCGGGGTTCGTCCGAAGGCCACGACGATGGACGTCCCGAGCTCGACGCGCTCGGTGTGCTCGGCCGCGAGCGCGAGCGAGATGAACGGATCGTGGCTCGTCTCGGCGGCCCACAGGCCGTCGTAGCCGAGCTCCTCCTGGGTGCGCGCGGCCTCGCCGGCGTTGAGCGATCCCGTGCCGGCGTAGACGCCGACTCCCCCGTCGATCTTCATGAAACCCCCTTGCGCCGCCGCTCCGCTCCGGCGTGACCTGTCGGCGAACGCCAACGATGCTAGTCGCCGTCCAGCCGTAAAGTCCGGTGCCGCCGTGCCGATGGGGTTGGTATGGGGCGAATCACTCGTAGCGTCCTGGTCCTCGCCGTCTGCCTAACCGCGGTCGTGCTCCCGCAGGTCCCGGGTTCGGCAGCGAAGCGGCACCGCCACCGCCATCACGCCACACGGAGCGCGCTCCGTCCGGTCGGGTCACCGATCCTGACCGACGCGCAGGCCGCATCGCACGTTCGTAAGTCGTCGTGGGAGCCGCGCCCGGCCAACACGACGGCGAACCACACCGTCCCGACCGCGGCGCAGCTCGCGAACTTCTACAGCTACACCGGCCAGTGGGGCAGCTGCGACAACCTCCGCGCCAAGGTCACCGGCAACTACACGGGAACGACGGACGAGATCATCCAATGGGCGGCGTGGAAATGGGGACTCCCCGAGAACGTCGTGCGCTCTGTCGCCGTCGGCGAGTCGTGGTGGCGCATGAGCATGGTCGGCGACAACGGCATGAGCTTCGGTCTCACGCAGATCAAGAACGTCGCGAAGTGGCACGGCGGCACGTACCCGATGTCGCAGGACGACACCGCGTTCAACGTGGACTACTGGGCCGGGATGGTCCGCCAGTACTTCGAAGGATGCTCCGCGTGGATGAAGGATTACTCCTTCAACGGCACCCAGTACGCGGCCGGCGACCTCTGGGGCTCGATCGGCGCCTGGTACGCCGGTAACTGGCACAGCGACGCGGCGAACGGTTACATCGCCCGGATCCAGAAGTACCTCGCGAACAAGACCTGGGCGCAGCGCGGCTTCTAAGCGTCGATGCGCCCGAGCGCGGCGAGGAGGCCGGCGATCGCTTCGTCCGGCGCAGCCGCTCCCGTCAGAACCGCATCCACAGCGCGCGCCGCGTAGATGTCGACGCCGAGGCGTTCGGCGACCGCGAGCGCCGCTGCCGTATTCGAGACGCCTTCGACCGTGCTGCCGATCGTGGACTGCGCCTGGTCCGGCGTCTGACCCGAGCCCAGCAGTCGTCCGAAGTTCCCATTGCGGCCGCCGAGGCATGTGACGTAGAGGTCACCCGCGCCGGCGAGACCGTAGATCGTCTCCGGACGTCCGCCGAGGCCCGCGGCAAGCACGTGCATGTCACGGAGTCCCTGCGCGAAGACCGCGGCACGCGCGTTCGCGTACGTATGGACGAACACACTCTCCGGCAAACGCTCGCTGAGTCCTTCGCACATGCCGACGGCGATCGCCGTGACGTTCTTGTACGCCGCGGCGATCTCGGCCCCCGCGACATCGTCGGTGACATCGGCGGAAACACCGGCGCGGGCGAGGGTCGCCGCGACGTCGCGGGCAAGTTCGATGTCGCGCGACGCGCAAACCATCGCCGTCGGTGCGCCGGCGACGAGCTCCGGGGCGAGCGCCGGCCCCGCAAGGATCACGATGCGATCGGACGACTCCCCGATGATCTCGGATGGCGTCCGGAGCGTCTCAGGATCCCAACCCTTCGTCGCAACCACCCAGACGGCGCCCCGTCCGGCGCCCTCGGCGACCTGCGCGACGACCGACGCCAGCCCGTCGCTCGAGATGCCGAGCACGATCCGTTCGGCATTGCGCAGCGCGGCGGCCCACGCGTGGTGCGGACGGCAGTCGATCGACGCCGGCAGCGTCACCCCGAGCGCGGGATGCGGCCGGCCGTTCCGGCACGCTTCGATCGTCGCATCGTCGAACTCCGTGCCGAGCAGCGCCGTCGGATGTCCGGCGCGTTCGTGGAGGATCGCGAGCGCCGTTCCCATCGCCCCCGCGCCGACGACCGCGATCATGGTGAGCGACGCTAGCAGATGCGATTCGGCCTCGGTCGCACCGGGTAGAAGGTCGTTCGTGCGCAGGCGCCGTGCGGCGTTCGCCGTCGGTTGTGTGATCGTCTTGTGGGCCGCGGCGGCGGTCGTCATCGCGGCTTTCGCCGCCGAGCAGGCGCTCTCTGCGGAACGCCACGCGCTCGCGGCGCGGCGAACCGTCCTCGAAGGGACGCCGGACGCTGCCGCCGACGACGTCCACGTCGCAGCCAACCGCTTCCGCCGCGCGGA
>JAICYB010000123.1 GCA_025934435.1 Actinomycetes bacterium
ATCGGATCCTCAGGCGCGGATCAATCTGGGGATCCGTCGTCGTCTCGCGCCGCTGCTCGGCGGTGACCGCGACACGATCGAGCTCATGAACGGCCTGCTGTTCTCGCTCCCGGGGACACCGGTCGTCTACTACGGCGACGAGCTCGGCATGGGCGACAACATCTATCTCGGCGATCGCAACGGTGTCCGGACGCCGATGCAGTGGAGTGCCGATCGCAACGCCGGCTTCTCTCGCGCCAACCCGCAGAGGCTTTACCTGCCGGTCATCATCGATCCCGAATACCACGCGGAAGCCGTCAACGTCGAAGCGCAGCGCAACAATCCGAACTCGCTCTGGTGGTGGACGAAGCGCCTCATCGCGCTTCGCCAGAAGCACAAAGCGTTCGGGCGCGGTTCGCTCGAGCAGCTCTATCCCGCCAACCGGAAAGTGCTGTGCTTCGTCCGGCAGTACGAGGACGAACGCATCCTCGTCGTCGCGAACCTGTCGCGCCGGGTGCAATTCGTCGAACTCGATCTCGCGCGCTACAAGGGCCTCGTCCCGCTCGAGCTCTTCGGCCAGACGGAATTCCCGCCGATCGGCGACCTGCCGTACTTCCTGACGCTCGGCCCCCATTCCTTCTACTGGCTCGCGCTCACGCCGGCTCGCGTCGACGCGTCCCCGGCGCCCGCGCCGCGGACGCTCCGCGTACGCGCCTGGACGGATCTGTTCGACGACCGGGAGCGCGGCCAGCTCGAGGAGGTCCTGCCGCGCTACCTCACGGCGTGCCGGTGGTTCGGCGGCAAAGGCCGGCGCGTGAAGACCGTCGAGATCGTCGAGGCCGTTCCGGTGGGCGACGCCGTCGTCGCCTATCTGAGCGTCGACTACACGGAAGGACACCCCGAGACCTACGTGCTCCCGTTCACGACGGTCGACGGTGACCGGGCGCGTGAGCTCGAGGAGCATTTCCCGCACTCCGTCGTCGCGCGTCTGGCGGACGGAACCCTGCTCGTCGACGCGACCTGGGAGCCCGACTTCGGCCGCGCGCTCCTCGACGCGACCGCGAAGCGTCGCCGGTTCGGCGGGCGAGCGGGGAAGCTCTCGGCCTCGGCGACGAGCGCGTTCGGCGACCGGCGTTCGCTCGAAGAGCTTCGTCCGCACGTGCTGGGGGCCGAGCAGTCGAACACGTCGATCGCATTCGGGGATCGTTTCGTTCTCAAGCTGTTCCGGCGCGCGGAGAACGGCGAGAACCCCGACCTCGAAGTCGGACGGTTCCTGACAGAACGGGCGCGCTTCGACCACACGCCGGCCGTCGCCGGCGCGATCGAACACGTGAACGGCGGGCAGCCGACGACGTTCGCGATCCTGCAGAGCTTCGTCCCGAATGAAGGAGACGCGTGGCGGTACACGCTCGACGAGATCGGCCGGTACTACGAACGTGTCGAAACTGCGGGGGGCGACGTCGACGGCGACGAGCTCATCGGCGGCTATCTCGATGCCGCGCGGCTTCTCGGCGAACGCACGGCGCAGCTGCATCTCGCCCTGTCGTCGGACGCGTCCGATCCGTCGTTCGCGCCCGAACCGATGACGCCGTACTACCAGCGGTCGATGTACCAGTCGATGCGCACGCTCGCCGGACGCGTCTTCCGTTTGCTCGCCGAGAAACGGAAGGAGATCTCCGAAGTCGTGCAGGTGATCGATCTCCGCGACGAGATCTTCGCGCGGATCGTAGAGGTGACGGCGCGTGCGATCTCTGCGACGCGTTTCCGGATC